>CACZZB010000042.1 GCA_902785555.1 uncultured Ruminococcus sp. | reverse complement strand
GCAGATAAAAGCATTCAGTGAGTTGCTAAAAAAGTATCAGGATTATGATGTAAGTCCTGCTTCTGAAAGCTTTGAAAGAATTATTGAAAAATATGAAATGCAGGGTTCTTTCTATTATTTTATATCGGATAATAATGTCAATGTTGGGGTGATTCGTATTTTAGATAAACAGGACGGCAGCAGAAAAAGAATATCGCCTATCCGGATTATGCCCAAATACAGAAATAAAGGTTATGCACAAATTGCTATTAGGGAAGCTGAAAAAATGCACGGTGTAGGGAATTGGAGCCTTGATACGATATTACAGGAAAAGGGAAATCTGTATTTGTATGAAAAGTTGGGTTATCATCAGACAGGCAGGATAGAGAAAATAAATTGCAGAATGGATGTTGTATATTATCAAAAGGACTGATATATTTTTTGAAATATGGAAAATTTTTGATAATAATATGTAGAAATTTATATGATTGTATTGAATATTAAGATAAACTATTGTAAAATTGAATTATGATTTTTGGTGAAAAAGTGTAGATTAAAATGCTTCTATAGGGGAAATCAAATATGTCCGATAAAGAAAAAAATGTATCTAATAATAGTCTTGACAGAAAAATAGAATATTGGAAAAGTGAGCTGCTTGATACCGGTAAGAGAAATAAAATGATCAATTATCGTGAAACGAAAAGGACAACTCTGCGTATTTTGGAACCGGAGGCATCGGTTTTGTTTAATTCTTTGGCGTTTTTAGACAAGCACTTGAGTTTTCAAAGGCCGATTGATAGGGATACAGATTTGCATACATATTCTTTGATTGCCCTTATGGAAACATTATCATATGATCTGAATGTGCAGGTCGGTGATATTAAAACTAATGGAACTATCATAGACAGAGAAAAAACTTTGAAAAATCTTCGTTCTAAAGCAAAACTTGCTCAGGAAGAACAAGGTACTAATACTCTTTACCTCAGTTTTGGATTTATATATTGGCGTGAAAAAAATCGTGAAGGTTCTCCATGGTTGAAATCACCTCTTCTTGTAATGCCTGTTACACTTGGGTTAAAGTCGCTCAAGGTACCGTATACGCTTACTCGCTATGATGATGAAATTGTAGTTAACCCAACACTGGATTATTATTTTAATACGGAATATAATATCAAGTTGCCGGAATTTTCATTAACTGACAAAAATTCATTTGACAAATACTTTGAGCAGGTAGAAGGTATAGTTGACAGATCCGGATGGAAACTAACACGGGAGGTAAGTCTTGGGTTACTTCCTTTTTTAAAAATCAGTATGTATCACGACCTTGATGATAATAATGATTTGTTATTAAGCAATCCGGTACTCAGAGCAATGTCAGGAGATAAGGATGCAATTGAGGAATTGCCTGCTGAAGCCCGACATTATGATTTTGACAATGCAAGGCCTGATGAGTGGCATCAGGTAATTGACTCGGATTCAAGTCAGGATGAGGCGATACTTCTTTCTAAGCTTGGTGTAAGTTTTGTGATGCAGGGACCTCCTGGTACAGGCAAGAGCCAAACAATTACAAACATTATTTCCGAAGCATTGGCAGACGGTAAAAAAATACTTTTTGTTTCGGAAAAGGCGGCTGCTTTGCAAGTGGTTCTTAAACGTCTTACGGAAGTTCATCTGGATGATTTCTGTCTTGCACTGCATAATGACAAGGCAAATAAAAAAGAGATAATTGAAAGTATTGGTTCAAATCTTAATCTGAACAAAGAATTGAATGATCCATTAGGTTTGCGTGAGCTTACAGAATTGTTTCACGACAGAATCTTTCTGGACAAATATGCAAATGAACTGCACAAGAACATAGAACCTCTAAATAAGAGTATCTATACTGTTTTTGGAATACTATTTAGTCTTGAACAGAAACCAACTGTTAATTTTACAGTTTCTGACTTTCTGACAATTTCTGATAATGAATATGCCGATCTTGTTTATCATGTAAGTTTATTTGAAAAGGCTTTGCATAATATTGGAGGACGTTTAAGCGAAAATCCGTGGAATGGCACGAAAGTAACATCATTTGATCAAACCTATAAAATGCAGCTTATAAGAAAAACAGAAAGTTTATCGGAAAATTTACGAAGAATAGAAAAAATAGCCAATAAAATCAATTCAATACTTAATATCAATACAGACAGCTTTAATGACATAAAAATACTAATAGAAGTTTCAAATATTCTTTTGTCATGTCCGGATTATGTCAGTATTACATGGTTTGATAATAAATTATTGATTGAGGGTAGGAAATTTGTTACCGAAGCACAGATTCATTCCGATCATTATCATAACATAATGCTGACGACACCTTATGGAATTTATTTTTGGTGTCGCATCTGTTCATTTTAAAATTATTATACTATAAAGCATTATCTTCAATACTTCATTTTTTATTTTTGATAAAATTATTAATCGTATAAACAAAACTTATTTCTACATTAAATTCTTTTGCAATATCTTCATATGACTTACTTTTTTCAATTAAGCAATTGATAATTTTCAATACTTTACCAAATGTAATATTTTTCTTAAAATTTGAATCATATATCAATGTTTTAATGTCATCATATTTTAACTCAAAAGCTCTGCTGTAATTCATTTGATTATTTTTCGATGGTATATTTTCTATGGTGTTGGTATCGAATAAATTTGATTTGAATTCTTTTAAATATAAAGTTTGTCCCAGCAAAGATTTATATTTTTTTATAGTCAAAGTTCCATTTTTTAACTTTAATGTTTCATTAATTTCAATTAATTTCATTTTACCGATAGGAGTATTTTGCCAACCTTCTTCCAAGCCCGAAACATTGATTTTTTCTTTAGCATCATCACTTTTGCCTGGTATCAAAATTAAATCCACAATGTGTGTAAGACATTCACGGTCTTGAACCAAACTCCATTCCAATGGAATCCAATTTACACCATTAATCATACCCACCATGCCTCCCGTAATAGAGGCAATGGTATCTGTATCAATTCCGAAAGAGAAGGCAGGAACTTTAATTCCCAAGACAGGATTATTTGCATATTTGGATGCTAAATATATTGCTGTCAATGTCGCTACATCACCTGCTCCACCTATTCTGTCAAAACATCCGAGTTGAACCATAACTTCTTTATCATTAACCGTCAGACCTCTTTCCAATGATGTTTTTATAAATTTAAGCTGTCCAAGCATTCTTGCCTTTGTATTTCTCCATTCATTGAAAAAAGTATATCCGTAGTCTGTTGCGGTTTTCAACCATTCTTGCGGAATAAAATTATCTGGTGATTTTCCCCATAAATTTTCTCCTTCAATTGCTGCGTTAACAAGTTCTCCATACTGTAAAACTGTTTCCTTATTCAACAGATAATTTAATATATATCCATAACATAATGCCCCAAGAAAAGCTCGTGGATGTCCATGGGTAATAAGTGTATTTTTAACAATGTCTTGCATCAATTTATCAACGTCACAATCGTTCGCAGATGCGATAACATGTGGCAAGATACGCATTACTGCTCCATTGCCGCCGGCATTGAAATACTCATTTTTCATATTACTTTTCCACAAGGGGAGCTTGTTGTTTTGGTACCATTTTGCTGCTCTTAGTAATGCACCACCACCACCACGTTCATATGTTAACCAAAAGGGCAGCTCTTTTTCCATTAAAAACATTTCCCAATTATTAGTAATGATGCTTCTGGCCACTGATAGCGTCATTTGTGTATCATCACTATACTCTCCAGGAAATATCGTTTCATCATACCAAAACGGTGTTCTATTGTTTCTTATCCATTTTACAAAAACATCATTCTCTTTTTGAGTCTTTTTTCTGTTTTTGGCCTGAGGTTCATTTGGCCAACCTAATGCATCACCGATAGCAGTTCCTAACATAGCACCCTTACATTTATCAGAACGGCTGGGTATTAAAGACATACTTTTACTCCTCCTTTGAAAAATCACAAAAAGTTTCCAATGGTTTTTTACCGTTTCTTGCCATTTCACTCCATTCGTTAGATAAAACTTTCGGAGCTACATAAATATCTATGTTTTCTAAACCATATAATTTCAATAACCCATAAACTCTGCCTGCCATATCCATATTTCCAACAGCAATAGCATAGATATAATCTCTCGGAATATTTTTCTCTATCAGTATTTCGGCTTGTCCGTCTGTCGGACAGCAACTTAGCATATTTCTGCTTCTGGAATATTTAAACGTAGATAAGTTTTCGTTAAAGATCATTCCTATTTTATCTATATTATCTTCTATATATCTACCATAATTCTTGCTTGCATTACAAGGACAAAATTTAGCGTTTCTATATTTGAGTATGGTAGGTTTTATATACATAACTACCCAATCTATAAATATACTGTCACGATTATTTTGCATAGCTTTTTTTAAAAACCATGAATTTGGATATTGTACTGAACAACACACATAATTTAATTCACCATCATATCTTTCTTTGTCTGTAACGTTTTTCATATCCTGACGTATCAAGCTACTTGAAGAAACTCCGTAATCCGATGACAATATATGTGTCAGACTTTGGAATTTTGTAAAATGGCATAAACGAGTTACACCTCGGTCAATTAGAATTTCATAAGCTGTCAATTTACTTCCTCCTCATTCACAAAATCATAAACACTTGTATCTTCCGGAAACAAAGGAGACAGATTTCCCGAATAAGTCATATATAAACCAAATTTTGAACGTGTTGCGGCAACATAGAGCAATTTCAGCTCATCAGAATAAACATTTTCTGGTGATATAGAGTTATTTATCAATTCTGGATCGGGAAATTTCTCTGCTGAAAGATATGGAATGATAACATTTTCAAATTCAAGACCTTTAGCCGCATGATATGTAGTAAGATAGACTTTTTTTTCATCAGCATAACCTGGAGTATTTTTATTTATTTCTATTGGATTGTATCTATTTGCACGAAAAATTCCAAGTAAAGTATCTATTTCTGCTCTGTTGCGGCATATTATTGCAACGGATGATAATTTTCCTATCTCTACTGCTTGTTTTACTATCCATTGTCTTTCTGCATTGATACTTGAAAAACATAACAAACTTGGTTTAGGTCCTTCAGCAATCTGCATTTGCATATCTACCATATCTTTGTCATGACTCCAATATTTATTTTCAGTAACAGATTTTGCAAACTTAGCTACAGTAACAGGGTTTCTGTAATTAATATCAAATCTCCATATTTTGTTCACATCAATTCCCGAATCACGCCACGACAAACGGCTGCCATATATCTGTTGTGAAACATCACCAAAAAATGTTAATGAACCATTTTTATTTACAGCTTCTGCTAAAGATCGAATCATCATCGGTGAAAAATCCTGTCCTTCATCTATGATAATATGATTATATCTTCGATCACTCTTATCATTTTTTAATTCATTGTACACATAAAAAGCTATATCGTCCCAATCATACTTTTTTCCTTGCTCCTCACGCAATTTCAAATACCTTTCATATACCTGATAAACCCATTTGCGATTTTCACGTTTTATATTTGCTCCACTTCTGCCTATTCTTTCAGATGATTGATAATCTTCATAGTTCAAATAACCAAATCTTTGTATAAAAACAATTTCATCAACAAAGAATTGTTTTGGTCTTTTGAAAGTAGATTCCTCCGGAAATTTATCTCTTAATTCATTAACAGCTTTTTCGATAAGAAAATACTTTTCATCTTTATCATTCAAAATACAGTTTCGGGGCATTTTTCCTCGACTATTCAAATATCCCCTGGCGAATTTATGATAATTTTCCACAACAAGTTTGTTAGATATTTGGTCGCATAAATGCTGCATATATTTTACTAATGCATTATTAAAAGTGACCAAAAGAATCTTTCCGGAATTTGGAATTTTTGAAAGATGAATAGCACGATACAATGCAATCGTTGTCTTTCCGCTTCCAGCAGTGCCCAAAACGACTACGTGTCCTTTTGCTTGAAGTGCAAGGACTTCCTCTTGCTTTCCATTCAATATTATCTTCATTAACATTTTTCCTTTCATAACTTTAATTAACATATAACACAACAATTTCTATCTGTCACAAGTTATATAATAAAAATCAATCACTATCTCTTCTGCCTATTTGTATCAAACTTTGACTAATAAACGATTGTAACATGAGCAGATTTCATTTTTTCTTATTTTAGTATATCATTGCATTTTCTTTATGTCAAGAATAAACCAATATCACACTTAAAGAAAATTATTTGTTTGAAACTTGAATACTATCAATCTAACATTTACATACAAATTATAAAATATATTTTTGGAAGATTGATTTTTTATGCAAAATATGTTAGACTGAAAGTGATGATATTAAGCTTGGAAGAGTATTGATAGGACATTATAAAACTGACAAAGGAGGAATAGATATGATTCAGTTCATAAATCAACCCCATCAAATACAACTTGGAAATGTATTAATGGAAAAACTTTCAGAAAAAAGATACAAACATTTTGTTATCGTTTCTGCTTTTGCTAAAAACAGTGGTGTTCTGAGAATGAAAGAAACTATTAAAATATTCCGTGAAAACGGTGGTAAAGTTGATGCGTTCATTGGGTTGGATGCACATGGCACTTCGTATGAGGCTGTTTGTAATCTTATTGATTTAGTAGATAATTTGTATATTGTTCATGATAACAATCCTACAACGACATTTCATCCGAAAGCTTATTATCTTACAGATCTTGATACTGTTGATTGGATTGCAATAGGCTCAAACAATCTTACGGGTGGCGGATTATGGACAAATACAGAATGGGCTACAATCATAGAAACAACTGATAAAAAATCACCTGATGAGATTAAGTACTTTGAAACATTTTTGAAACAAATCAAAATTTATAAAGACAGTTCTTGTGTTTTTTCTCGCAAAATCAATGATGAAAGCGATCTTCAAGATCTTGTGACCGCTGATCTTCTACGGCATGAAATCCAACTTCAAATGGATGTTGCAAAAATAAGACATAAAACATCCAAAAAACTATTAGATGATCCGTTTGGCACATTCGGTAAGGTTAATATTCCTCGTTTGAATAATAGAACTCAAGGAAAAAGAGTGATAATCAAAGAACGAAATGTTGAAATCAGGTCAATAGAGTCTATCGCCCCTTCTGACGATTCAGAGAAGATGTGGTTTGAAACTCGTGAAATGACCGGAGGCAGCAGAAATATCCTTGATTTATCTATGCTTGGAAACCTTATAGTCGGAAGTGCGAATGGAACACGTTACAAAACAGATAATATTTCAAATGTACTTGGCTCGGTCGTATTCTTTGATATCGATCCTTCAAATGTTACTATGGAAAAAGATATTACCATAAATTATCGTGCCAAAGATTATGTGGGCTGTACAATCAAAATGCACCAATCAGGTACTAACCCTAACGGTTCATGGAGAATTCAATTAAAGGGAGAAAATTTATTTGGTGAGAAATTAACAACTGCCGAAAAAGGAAGATGGCTTGTTCATAAAATAATTATCCTCGAAAAAATCAAAACAGACTATTATGTTATGTCTGTTCTGCCAGAAACAGAACTTGATAGTTTGAAATCCGAAAGTATTTTCATAGCGAGAAATGGCAGAAATCCAAGTTCTAAACAGTATGGTCTGCTTGATATTTAGGAAATGTCAACAAAATATTATTATAGGATACATCATCAAGATGATAGGCTTCTTTCAAAAAGAAATCTATCATCTTTTTCTTTTCAACTGTACTCATTCCATCTATTTTATACACTTTATTTTTGAAATAATCAATAAGTGTATTAAGACGCTCTTCCTCTTTGAGAATACTGATAGTATACGACAATATATGTTTTTTTAAGGTTGCCTCTATACCATTAACGACAATTTTTTTCTGATAATCAATGTTAGATGGAACAGGTATTTGCTTTATAACACTTTGTGTCAAATCAAGTCCTGGCATTTTTATTCTTACAAAATAATCAAATGGAATGGAATTAAATAAAGCCAACAACATTACAAGTTCTTCTTTATCCGGAATTTGCAACATTTGTATCGACTGACAAGTAGGGCAAGTAGGTAATATCATTGCTAACATAGTTCTTCGATTTGTAGGAGATGTCAAACTTCTCCAACATAATGAATAATCTTCCTTATATTGAGTCTTATACTTTTCCCAAAACTCTTTATGGACAAAATATCTGCATTTAGGAAGTTCTTTTTTGCCGTTTTTATCTATCATAATTTTGGTTGCCGTTGCCTTGTTTGCATACTTTTTGTATTCCGGCATATCTCGAAATGTAGCATACCTTCCATCATATTGCTCGATAAATTTCCCTTCATAAATTGGAATATTTTCTGCCGATTCTTGTTTATCAATAAAATCTGCATGGGCTGTCAAATGTATGAGTCGTCCAAAATGACAATTAGGATATATATCCGAAAAAAGCCGAAAACAATTGTGAGCATTTTTAAGAAAAGATATTTCATTATTTCTTCTCACATTCGGAATGGTATTTGTGAATGGATTGATACTATGTAAATCTTTCGCTGTAAGCATTATGGAATCGCAGTTTTCTAATGTATCAGGATTTGTAAGCCCTGTTGAAAATAAAAAATTGCCTGTTCGTACTTTAGAAGCAATAAAAACAATAAATTGCTCCCGAGAATCTATATTAAATATCTTATCTCTATTCTCGAATAAATATACGGCTTTTACTGCTTTTTCCGATAATAGTTTTGTCCAAAGTTTCTGATGTACCGGTGCCGTCACTAATGTACTCTTAATTACCATTGCAAGAACACCTGTCTCTGAGAGCATTCTATATCCTAATTCTGTAAACATGGAATATGTATTCAACTCTCCTGCAATAGAATCAATAATCTTACAATGTGAATACTTTGCAGCCGTCATAGCTTCGTATTCCAAAAATACTTCATTACGCCAGGAATAAACGACCGGCCAATTATCTTTCAATTTTCTTACTTCTAAATCTCGCATATTTTTTTGCGGAAATTCAGATATAGAATTACTAATTCCTTTGAAAAATTTCCTTTCTTCAAAACGAATTTTTTCCCATGGAGGATTGCCTACTACAGCATCGAATTCATCACTAAAAAATGAGGATGACAGACCAAGTCTTGTTGAATATAACCTTTGTGTAGCAAATAATTTATTTTTTTCCTCTTCACTGACAATATCTTCACATATCAATAAAGAATTACCAAAATGAAAATGAGAAATAATGTTCGCCCACTTATCTTTTTCAGTATGTTCAATAAGGTTAACAATACATATCTGCAAAGCTATGGGATCTATATCAACTCCATAAAACCACTCAACCATATCTTGGTATTCAATATCATACTTATCTTTGATATAGGTCATGATTGCAAGAAAAAAGTCTCCACAACCACATGAAAAATCAGCAATCCTATAAGTACCATTCTTTTTGAACGAATAACCCGAAAATGCTTTCTTTATTACTACTATTGCTAAATTTTCGGGAGTATAATATGATCCCGTATTATCACGACTATTTTTATCATTAAACAGTTTTAGTGGTGTGTGTGTAAAATCTATCTCAATATTTAACAATTCCTGTCGGCATACATTGACTCCTATCTGTGCCATGTCAAATTCTTCAACCGCAGCTTTTATACAATCATATAGTATGTCCTTATTTGCAATATAAAAATCGTAGAGGAATTTGGGCATTAATTTAGCGTTGGTCATGTCCAAAAATATATTATTGGAATTTCGAAACAATCTTCTGCCATTTATTTCAGAAATAAAGAGAAAAACAATATTGTGCCAATATATTTTTATTTCGGGTATATTTAAATAGTTGCCATGAAATTTACAATTTGTAGCGTATAAAAGATTTTCCGCTATTTTATATATACTGTTAATCACTTTATCCCTCCTCAATCCATAAGAATGTTTTATTTAAACTGTCATATTTTACTATGGGTTTCTCAAAAAATGTTTCATAATGAACTTTGTTGAACTGTTTCTCAACCCAATCCGTCACTAACATACGGTCTATTTCCGACTTGATACCTATATCAATTATCAAGGATGACAAAGAGTGTGTTTTACTTTTCGACTGTTGGTCTAAAAAATTCAATCCAGACATTATCAACGAATGCAGATAAAGAGCAATATATTTCTCTTCAAAGAATTCATAATGAGAAGATATGAATGAATAGGCGTATTCACAAGATATTTCTTTTAGTTGAGATAAAAATTCTATTATCCCATCCGAACCAATTGATTTTTTGTTTGCCTTTGTTCTTTTTAGTAAACAATCGTAACCGATCCATTCAGAAATATCTTTTTCCAAAATAATTTGATTGTTTTCTCCATCATATGAAAAAACTATCCTTCTCCCTATCAAACTGTCAATTGCAAGCTTGTCTTCTGTAGTTAAACACATTTCTGCTGCAATTTCATCTTCAATTTTTTGCTCATTCAAAAGCTGTGTCAATTCATCTTTGAGATCTTCATCAAACCATATTCTTGATTCTTCCCTTATACTTTTTTTTGAATTATGTATAAAATACGAGAACTCAATATTCGATGCTCTTTTGGATAATCTGCGAGTCTTACATTCCAAGCATATTTTTGCACATGTTTCCAACACTTTTGAATTCAATATATTACTCGTTACAGGAATCTGTCCTATATACCCTGCTGCTATTGTAAGTTTGGGAGATATCAGCCTTACATAAAATGCGGCAAATCTTGAATTCAAAAAGGCAAGATGCGATAATACACTTCCTCTGTTCACTCGAATTCCAGGACCGGATGCTACAAAAATCTGTCCAGGTAAAAGTACTCGAACATTCAATCCTGCCGTACCAGTATCACTAAAAACAAGCTGTGTCTGATCAAAATAGTTTGAATTCCTAATTGCAGAACCTTTTGTATTTCTGATATATTCACCGTTTTTTCCCCATTTAACACAATATAGATTTAAACCTTTGTAGCGTGAATATCCTCCACCTTTGCTCACAACAACCCAATCATCATCTCCTATATGTTTCCAATAATAATCAATCAAATTCTTGGCGTCTCCCGTAGACGTTCCTTGCATGGGGATAGCATAGGTCTTGTATTGCTCATAACTTGTAAGTATCGTTTTTAAATGTTCTGTACTGATCATGTCAAAGCGGGACTCTAAATTGCTCAACACAGCTTCTTGTTTTATTGATGTAAATTCTTCTGTAAAATCTTTTAAAAACGCTTCTGTTTGTTCAATACTCATGTTCCGAAAATTTCGCAATCTTATTTGATGTGTATGCTTAGGTTTGTTTTTAGTATAAATTACGAGTGCAACATTTGCTTTCTCACCAGACAAATCATAAAAAGCGTCTGATCCTAGTTCCCAAATATCATTTACTGTGTATTCTGTGAGTATTTTTTTGCGTAAAGGAGTATAGCTGTCAAGATACATCCAACTATTTTGTGTTACCATGGCTGCTCTTCCACCCGTAGGAAGGACTGCCATAATTCTTTCAATAAAAGCATTGCACATATCACATTTTGACATTTGATAATATTTTTGTAAATATTTTTTTTGTTCAGAAGGCATTCTTTTGATCGTTTGAAAAGGTGGATTTGTAACTATTACATTCACACCATTAAACAAGTTTGCGAGAGTTAATATCTTATCGTTGTCACAACATACTACTTTATGAAAATGCCACTCTGTATCTAAAAATCCGGAAATAGAATCAGTTTGAGGATAATATATTCTTGTATGAATCTTTTTAAATACACTAACATCTATTTCCGTATACTTTTTTATAAATGAAAGTGCTTTTAATTTCAAATTAAACGATGCAATGTATGCAAGAAATCGATCAATTTCATATCCAAGTAAATTGTCAAAAACTAAATTTACTTTTCCTATTGCATCAATTTCATCGTAAACACACTCTTTTATCAACACATCAAATAAATACAATAAAAAATTAGCCCCACCGCACGCCGGATCAATTATCTTGGAGTTCAAATCAAGTTTAAGAGAATCCACCAGTGTTGTTATCATATATTTTTCAGTAAAAAATTGCGTATCTTTGTATTTGAAAGCAACTGATTTTTTACTTCCGAATTGATAAACCCATGATAACGAATCATCAAGACACATTTCATAATTTGAAATAAATTTTAAAATATTCTGTTCTGTATTCTTCGAAATTGTAGTATTTAACTTATAATTGAAACAATATTCACATAAAATTCTACATGATTGATTATCAATTATGTATTGATTTAATAAATTCATTGCAAAATATACAATAATATGATACAAGGCATCCGTTACAGACAATCCCAAATTTTGTAATTCTGTTATCGATGTATCTACGATGTTTTTTATACTTTTTCGTGCTTTTTTCATTTGACTTTCAATTTGAACTTCGGCTTTGACATTTTTATGAAACCTTTCATCTCTCGGTTTCAATGCATCATAAGGTATAGCCCATATATTATCTATGCGAACAGCTCCTGGAATCCTGTTATTGGCACACAGGTTTTGGATTCTGCGTTTTGAAATTCCCCACGAGTCAGAAATTTCTTGAACTGATAAATATTGAATACCATCCATATTACAGCCTCCAATTTTCTTATCAACTGCGAATAATATAGCTAAAAATTCACTCATCGCACTTTATTATACCATTTACAATTGTATATTTCAAGTGTCATATGAAAAAATGTAATCAGTATTAAGAATCGTTTGATACATAGATTTTATAAATACTGAAATTTAATGTTAGACTCGTTATTTAAAAAATGCCTTTAAATTCTTTAAAATATTTTTCAATCTTTTTTCTGCACCGTCAGTGGTCATTCCTATCAGCAGAGATGCCTCACGAATTGTTTTCCTTTCCGTTTCGCTCAAATCATCGCATGAAATCCCAAATACCATTTCAATCAATCGTTTGTCTTTAGGTTTCAAACTCTGCAATGCCGAAATCAATTTTTCCTTTTGCTCGTATTTAAAAACAATCTGTTCGGGAGATAAAGAATCCGTATAATTATGCAATTTATTTATCAAATCTTCATTGGATGGATCATCAATATCAATGTTGTTCGTTTGAATAAAGCCCTCTGAAGAACAAAGATAGTTTTTTACTGTCTTTTCGGAAACAAAAAGTTCTTTTGCTATTTGCCCGATACAATTTTGAAAATCCAAATTTTTTGAATACTGAGAAAAAAGAAAAGCTGTCTTTCTCATCATTTCATAACGGTAATAACTGTCTACAGAAACATTTCCGCAGCATTTTCCCACATATTCATGCCACGCTTTCCACACTTTGTATTTTATTATTTGCAGCAATGGTATTTCGGAATGATAACTTTGAATTTCCGACCACAATACAGAAGAAAAAATCTGTTTCAAATCTTCTGCCCTGTCAGATGAAAGAGAATAATGCCTCAAAAAATTATTGATGTATTTTTCAAGTGTCGGTTCATAAAAATACAGAAATTCATTGAAATACTTTATATTTCCTGTTTCACGGTAACGAACAAAATATTCGTTAAAATCATCGAGCCTGTCCGGTTTGTAATCAAGCGTATATATTCTCATTCCTTTAATTTTTTATAGCCTCCTCATATATTTTTGACAGTTCCATATCACTCATATACTGTGTTTTTGCATAATCAAAATCATAGCTTGTTCTGTCAAAATAATCATCTATCAATTTTTTTGCCTTTGCCGATATGACTTCATCATATTTGCCGAGGCTTTTGTTTTTTCTGATAGAATTCGCTCTTTTTTTCCAAAGCACATAATACGGACTGTCCGATTTTTTCTGTTTCTTCATTTTTTCTTGTGTGATTTCAGGGTGCTTGGCAATATGCGAACACGGTACACCGTATTCCGGATTCACCTCACTGCAATAAAGCTGTTTATAAGCACTCTGCATTAAAAAATATTTTCCGCATACTTTGCATTTCCACAAATAATGTCCTGCCGACAGTCCCTCAAACAAGTCTGTTACATAAAAATCCATCAGCCGTTCAAAATAAACTCTTTTCAAAAGAGCAAAATCTCCGTCCGACTCTATGACAACAGGAACTGTTATCTGCCTTGAACTGATTGAAAAACCTTTCATATCATTTTTTGACGGATTCGACTGTTCAAAAAAATACATCATCGTTTCATCACTGAAAAATTCAAAAGCTGTTTTGGCAAGCTCGGATTTCTGACGGGCATCTTTTTTCATGATTTTATCAACAAAGTTTTGTACAACAGTAGAAAAATTTGCCGTATCAACAGCGGCATATGAAAATGCAGAGATAACCATTTTAGCCATCTTCATTTTCTTTTCAATACTGACCATACGAAAAACTGTTTTATCATCAGGCTTTTCTATTTTTTGTTTGCTTATCTGTTCTTTCATAAAAATAAGTTCCTCATATTCATCAAGGCTCTTTTCTCCGAAACAATTTTCCAGCAATTTCAAAGTTCCGTCAAAGTCAAAACAATCGAAAACCCGATATTCTTTCATCATTTCAAGCATTTCTTTTGCCATCGCATATATCTCACGATACTCTTTACGGTCATACCCAAAATATTTCATTCTGAAATAACATTGTTTCATCATACCGCCATAAACCACAAGCCTGTCCATTTTTTCCTTTGAAATATTTGCGGCACAGCAACTTATATAACCGATAGGGTATTCCTTGTTATCAATCATCATACTGCCGTTTTTGAAATCAGCAGAAAAAAATTCTAAATCATGAATTCCTTCTTCATATTTTTCAATAAGTTCCATTACAACACATCCTTATATTCAAATAATATCACACATTTCACGAATTCACAATACAAACAGGAAACATTTTTCTGTCGTCACGCACTTTTACTGTTTTAAAATTTTTTTTGACATTTACTTTATGGAAGTCAAAAGACATCTAAAAAAATTAAAGGAGGGTTGTTTTTTATGGACAACAAAAAATTGGACATTATCGATGCT
>CACZZB010000041.1 GCA_902785555.1 uncultured Ruminococcus sp. | reverse complement strand
ATAAACCTTGAAACCGTTTTCGGTAAGATATTTGATAAGTGAAACCATTGGTTTATAGTAGCCGTCGGCATAGGTCATATTTTCAAATCCCGCAACAGGTTCAGACATGAATTTGCGTACATACTCACGGTATTCCTCTACGGTAAAGCCCTTGAAAGCATCTGCAATAATATCACCTGATGAACGGGGAGCTTTCGGCTTTTCGCCGCCGTTCAAAAGATATTCCTCCAGTGCCTTGCAATAAGCCGTATCTTCTTCGTTGCCCTTGTAGGTATCATCATGAACCAGTCGGTGTATCATCAGACACTGGTCAACATATGTCGGAAAAAGCTCTCCGTACAAAGTGCCGTCCGAATCAAAAACGGCAGTTCTCTTTTCGGCAGGAACGAACTTGTCAGACTTTTCATCAATTACTTCCGAAACGAAATCTATGATAGACTTCATGGCAGGGGAATCCTCTGTCCAATATTCAAAGGCAGTTGTTTTACTGTCTGCCTGAGCTGACTGCTGATTGCTGCCATTGGAAACAGCTGATACAGACGAATTTTCGGTTGATGTCTTACCTTCTCCGCTTTCCGTATTGCCGCAGGCTGCAGCGGAAAAGGCAAGCACTGATGCCATAATAAACGCTATAATTCTTTTTTTCATGCCGTTTTTCTCCTCACTTAATTACTCGTTTTTGTCACGCTGTCACCGTAAATGGTTTTCCAGTCATTTTTCATTGAAATAGCGGTATATCCGTTTTCTTCACAGGTTTTTCGCATTTTATCGGCTTTTTCAACATTGCCGTTTTCACGCTCCGTATCATCACAGCACAGCATATATGCCGCACTCTTATACTTGTTATTGTTGATGGTGAAATTCGCCATAGCCGCATCCCCACTGCTATTGCCGAAACACAAAACAGGCTGTACACCGATTTCCTGCTCGATAACACTGACTTTGTTCATTTTCAGATTCTTGATAAGAAACTCTCCGCCTGTTATCACTTTATCATCTTTGCCGAAAGTATAATCCAAACCGTCTTTATCACCCTGACCGCTTGCCACCAAATTTTCATCTGAACCTATCATCTGACTTAACGGAATATTGACAATTCCCTCTGCCAAACCTCTTGTGATAAGTCTGTCCGTACCGCTGACAATATACACTTTAAAATCATTTGCCTGCAAATAATCAATTACTTCAAGCATAGGCTTATAAAATGCCTGACCGTTTGTCATATTGCTGTAACTTTCCATCGGCTCATCTCTGTAAGCCTTGACATAAGCATCAAATTCTTCGGTTGTCATTCCCTTGAATGCAGTTGCAACGGCTTTGCCATGCTTTACATCAAGTCCACTCGGATATTCACCCGTTTCAAAATAAGTTTTGATAATTTCGGCTGTTTCCTTTTCTTCATCACTTGCTTTGTCCTTGTAATCGGCATCTTCAACGACACGATGATACAACAGTTTGTGGTCGAAATAGCCCGGATCGGTTTCACAACAAAGTGTGCCGTCCATATCAAATACAGCAATACGATTTTCTACAGGGATAAAGTCTGCACTGCTCTCATCGGTAATAGTTTTCATATAAGCCGTCAATTCGGATTTAAGAGGTGCATTCTCTGTCCAAAGTGACAATGCATCTGTTTCTTTTGTCTGTGATACTTCCGATATTTCACTTGCAGCAACAGACGTATCACCCTCAGGCAGAGCAGGCTGACTGTTGTTTGCGGTAATTGCCCATGTACAGCTTACCGAAACCAATGCCACAGCAAGAATTGCCGATGATATTTTCCACGTCAATGAAGAATCTTTCCTTTTGTTTTCCATATAAAATCACCTTTCAAATAATAAATACAGAGCAAATCTGCCCTATATTTATTCTAACACTCACTATCCAACTTATGTCCAACAAATGTATATCAAAATAGCGTCAAAAACAAATTTTCTCCTTTTTCAACAACAAAATATTATTTAGTTTGTGCAGTTTGACATTTTTTAGACATCTGCAAGTCATTATCTTAATTTTTTCTTTGAAAATAGCCATTTATTATCTCATCAGCAGAAATTTTTTTAATATTCAGATTTCCTGTATCAACAGTTGATGAAACTGCTATTGATTTGTTCTCAAAAATCCGATAACTGAAATGGTATGCAGTTCCATCGATGGAAAACTGATTTTTTTCCGGAGATATTTCGGAAAGTTCGGGAAAAAGATATATGCCTTTACCGGATGCTTTTATGATACTTTCCTTTATGCTCCACAAAAGATGAAAACGGATAACAGGGTCTGATTTTATCCATAGAAGTTCATTTTTTGTAAAAATATGTTCGGCAAGATAAAAATTGTTTTGGTCTATTCGTTCGATATCAATACCCGTTTCGTTATTGCCGAATACGAGTGCCGCACAGTTTCCGGAGTGCGATACATTGAAAAAGATACCGTTTTTTGCATAAGGTTTTCCGTATTCGGAAGTGTATATATCGTTTTCAGATATTCCGGCAACACATGATATAAGAAGTCCGGCTCCGATACACATAAGCCTGTCCTCAGCCCTCAGATACCTTTCAGCCTTTTTCATGCGTTTGGGAAAAAGTCGGTGACAAAAAGTTTCGGGGATAAGCTGAGTTTCACTGTTTTCCAAAATATAAATATCCATCGTTTTATCTTTTCAGGTTGTCCGTCTGAAAAAACAGAAATCCTTTAAGTGCATTGATGAAACTGCTTACATATTTATCTGTGCTTGCATTCCAGAAAAATCCGTTTCTTGCAAGTATCTGTGTCGTATAATGCGAGCTGAACGGGAGAGCAGTTATTTTTTTGCCGTGAGCGGTGTTCATATAGGCAGTCATACTTGAAAGGATAGCCGCTTTATCGGGGTCTTTCTGTGCCTCATTCAGTGCGTGTGCAAACTCCTCATACTCCACTAATTTTATATTCATACCGTTTTTATTCATCTGACGGACAATATCTCCCAGCGGCAGTGTATGGTTATTCACGGCATTGAATACACAACATTCTTTTGGTGTGCGTGAAAGTTTGAGAAATGCTTCACAGGAAGTGTCGATAGGTCCCATGCAGACCTGATTTTCAAGCATACTGTACGGAAAACAGCCTAAAATGCAGTATGAACGCAGTCTGCCCATGAAATTGTTTGTGAGGAAATTAATCTGAAATTCACCGTCGGATTCCCTTGCGGCAAGAGTGCCTACACGGATTATTTTGGCATCAAGTTCGTCATTTGCGGCTGCTTCAAGCACCATTCTTTCACCCATCAGCTTTGATGAAGTATACTTATTATCAAGCGTCTGACCGTAATAGAGCGTCTGTTCATCAAGTGAAGTTTTGCTTAATTTGTTCATATCGTCAGTTGTGCCAGAAACCGATACGGTCGAAAAATGTATCAGCCTTGCACCTATTTTTTTACACAGCTTTATACAGTTGACTGCACCGCCCACATTAATATCTTCAATATCTGTACCGCTTGAAAAATGCTTTACATTTGCCGCACAGTTGAAAACGGTATGGATTGGAAGTTTCTCAAACTGCTCAAAGAATTTGTAATCCGTTACATCACCGTCAAAGACTTCCACACGTTTTTCAATCTGTTCTTCAAATCTTTCACCGAAATAGTAGAACATCATATTGAAAAGTCTTTCTTTTGCAGTTTTATAACGACCTTTTCTCACCATACAGTAAGCCATGCCGTTTTCTTCTGTCAGATATTGTGCAAGCAGATGTGCCCCCATATAACCCGTTGCACCTGTCAGCATGATATTTCCGATATTTCTTTTTTCGCCTTTGAGGAATGACTCTACCGTATTTTTGGAAAGCAGTTCATTGATTTTTGTATAGTCATAATCATCAAAGTCAAACAGCTTGCCTGCTTCAGCCGTTACATCACCTTTTCCGAAAAGTTCTGCCAATGCACGAGGGGTAGAATACTTGAAAATATCACCGTAGGTTATCGGATAACCATGTTCGGAAGCGTCAAGCACCACAGATGTAACAATAAGAGATGTTCCCCCTATCTCAAAGAAATTATCCGTTGCACCTACTCGGTCAAGTTTGAGCGTCTTTCTGAAAGACTCACAGAAAAATTCCTCTGTTTCATTGATGGGGGCAACATACTCTCCGAGTGTCACGGGAACAGGTGCGGGAAGCATTTTTATATCGGTTTTTCCGTTTGCAGTCATAGGCATTTCATTCATCTGTAAATATGCCGTAGGAACCATGTAATGTGTCAGGTGCTTTTTCAATTCATCACGCAGTTTTTCTATGTCTATATCGGTATCAGCCGTGAAATACGCACAAAGATTATCCTGACCGTTTATCTTTCTGATAACAACAGCAGATTTTTTGATATGCGGCTGTGCATCTATCAAGCCCTCTATTTCACCGAGTTCTATACGAAGTCCACGCAGTTTGACCTGATTGTCAAATCTGCCGAATATCATTACATTTCCGTCTTTATCCCATTTGGAACAGTCACCTGAACGGTACATTCTTTCTCCGTTGAAATCAATGAATTTTTCAGCCGTCATTTGTTCAAGATTTTTATATCCCTTTGCAGTGCCTGCACCGCCTATATACAATTCGCCTGTAACTCCGTAAGGTGCAATATCCCCGAATTTATCCACGATAAATTCCTTGTAATTCAGCAAAGGTCTGCCAACCGATATATATTCTGCATTGTTTATCTCGGCGGCATTGCATGAAACGGTTATTTCCGTAGGTCCGTAAGTATTTATGATACGGGCATTGGGTGCAGCGGCTTTTATCCTGTCACGCAGCGACAGCGGATAGCCCTCTCCCCCCGACATTATGACTTTGCAATCTGCAAGAGCCTTTCCGAAAGGTTCATAGTCCATATACTGACTTAAACGTGAGGGAGTTGCATTGATACAGTCAACTTTATATTTATTCATCAATTTGGAAAGTTCTCTCGGGTCGTTCATCTGGGTATCTCCTGCAAATACAAGTGTTTTTCCGTTGCAGAGCGTGACAGCGTGTTCCTTGAAAGACATATCAAATGAAACAGTCGTAACGGACAAATACACATTCACTTCATTTTTCACGGCATAAACATGACGGTTTGCAGGGTGCGGATTCAGATAATTGCAGATACCCCTGTGTGTCAGCATAACGCCCTTTGGCTTTCCCGTAGAGCCTGATGTGTATATCATATATGAAAGTGAATTGTCCTCTATTTCAACATTGGGATTGTTTGTATTTTCACCTGTGGTTATTTCCGAAACATCTATCGCTTTTTCGGCAGAATAATCCGAAAGTTTGTCGCTTGTCGTGATTATATAGGAGGCTTCGGAATCTGTTATGATGTGGTTTATCCTGTCAGCAGGATATTGAGGGTCACATGGTATGAATGCTGCACCTGCTTTATTCACACCGAACATACACGTAAAGAAACTTGATTTTCTCGGCAGAAGAATGGCAACACTGTCACCCGTTTTGATACCCTTTTCAATAAGATTGTTTGCAACAATATTAGCTTTTTCATTCAGTTCACGGTATGTCAAAGTAACGTCTTCGGCTATCAGTGCCGTTTTATCGGGAATTTCACTTGCTTGACGTTCCAAAAGCTGATGCAACAAACATGGTTTTATTTCCGTCAGACACTCAACAGAAAATCTGTCCAATATCTTTTTTTGTTCATCGGGCATGATAAGGGCATTTTTTACCGTATCTGCACCGTTTTCAATTAAATTGAGAGTGTGCAGTATCTGTGAAAGGAAGTTTTCGGCAACTTTATCTTCAAACAGTTCGTCGGAATATTGCAGAGTGATTTTCAGGTCATCTTCACCACGACGCATGACAATACCGAAATCACGGCTCATCTTCTGCAAAGGTGAATACAGCGATACACGCAGTCCGTTATTTTCAACGACAGTCGGCTTATGAAGATAATTTACGCTTACATCAAATATGGGATTACGGCTTTCATCACGCTGTTTAACAAATTCCGCCACTATATCTTCAAACGGCAGAGATGCACCGTAAGTCGCATTCCTGACGGCACTGCTGACATTTGAAATGTATTCGGAAAGGTTTTCATTTCTCGGAACACGGATTCTCACGGGGGCGGTATTGACAAACATTCCGATAACATTTTCAGCCCCCGACGGACGCATATTGGCAGGAATGCCCAATACAACATCTTCCGAAACAGTGTATTTTGCCAATGCCATTGAAACGGCTGAAAAAATCAGTTCAAATTCCGTGACACCGTAATTTCTTGCGGTTCTGCCGATACTGTTCAATTTATCTTTGTCAAATTCGCATACAATTTCTTTATTGGAAAAAGGGTGAACTTTCGGACGCTTATTTTTGATTGGCATTTCATTGACAGGCACACCGTCCTTGAACAATTCTCTGTAAAATTTCAAGCCGTTTTCGGTATCAACAGGGCGGTTATATAAATCAGAAAGGTCTGTATCTGTCTTGGGTGCATTGCCCTGAATGGCGTTCATGAGTTCACTGATAAACGTACCTGCTGAACCGCCGTCAAAGGCAATATGATGAATGGCAAGATGTAAAGCTGTACTTCCGTCATCTAATTGATATAAAGTCGGACGGACGGGGATTGCATCATTCAGTTTAAAAGGCTCTGCATAGTTATCTGCAATATGTTTCACTTCTTCAAATGAAAGAGCAGATTTTTCTTCGACAACAGGTAATTCCTTTGTAAGAATCCTCACGGGAATGCCGTTTTCTTCACCATACATTGAGTGAAAAGCCTCATGTGCGGAAAAGACCTGTTTCAATGCAGATTTTACCGTTTCAAAGTCTGTTCCCTGAAAATTTACCGCTAAATTCAGATTATATACAACAGAGTTTTCATTCAGCTTTTGTTCGATATACATACCTCTTTCGTAAGGTGTCAGAGGATAGAACAGAGGTTTTTCTTTTTTATCGGAATTTGCTTTCTGAGAGGCTTTTTTCATCAGAATTTTCTCAATGCCACGGGGCGTTTTGCCCTTGAAAATGTCCGCTATCGAAACAAAATACAATTCACATTCCCTTGCAGTCATGGCGGATTTGATGGAATCTCCGCCCAATGCAAAGAAATCGTCATCAATGCCGACACGTTCCACTCCAAGCACTTTTTCAAATGCAGTGCAGAGAGTTTTTTGCAAGTCTGTTTCGGGTGCGGCATATTCATTTTTAAATTTGCCTGCTTCCACTTCGGACAGGGCTGACCTGTCAAGTTTGCCGTTTGCGTTGACGGGCAGTTTATCAAGTTTTACAAAGAATGACGGTATCATATATGACGGCAGTTTTCTTGCGATAGCTGTGCGTATCTCATCGACTTCAACAGGCTCTTTTTCAACGTAGTATGCAACAAGATAAACTTGTCCGTAACGGTTTTTGAAGTCTTTTATAACTGCATCAAAAATACCGTTTGTATTCTTAATTATTGTTTCGATTTCACCGGGTTCAACACGCTGACCGTTTATTTTCACCATCCAGTCTTTACGGTTGAGATAAATGTAATTATCGTTTTCATCTTTTCTCCCGATATCGCCTGTACGGAGAAGTTTCGGGAAACCGTCATTTTCATAAAACGGATTGTCAATAAAGGTTTTTGCGGTCTGTTCGGGCAAATTCAAATAGCCGTCTGCAAAATATCCAGCAAGACAAATTTCGCCTTCATCAGCAGGATTGTTATTTTCATCAAGAATATATACTTTCACATTGCCGATGGGCTTACCGATAGGCGTATTGTCATACTTTTTATCTATTTCAAACATCATGACCGCTCCGGCAGATTCCGTCTGACCGTATGCGACCTGAATTTTATAATCTTCACTGTATGTATCGAAAACTCTTTCACTGCCCGTTGAAACTACTTGCAGGGAATTTCCTTTTTGTCTGAAAATCTTAAGCATTTTCGGACTGATGAAACAACGGTTTATCTGATTTTTTTCGATATAGTCCGCCAAAAGTTCGGGGTCTCTCATAAATTCGTATGGAATGAGATATGCCGTATTTGCATAGCAGAGGGGTGCAAATACGCCCTGTACAGAGGCAACGAATGTAAACGGTGCACCGAGTGCTGCACGGAATCCGACAGGCGTATCGGCATATTCCATATAGCGGAAAACAGAATCCGTAATACTTCGGAAAGAGTGAAGTACACCTTTTGGTTTACCCGTTGAACCCGATGTATATATTAAAATAGCAGGAGCGGACAAGTCGGTGTCAATTTCATTTGAAAGCGGAGTTTCTTCATCTATATGACGCAAAAAACGCTCGTCAATTGTTATATTTGCCTTGCAGTCACTTTGGATATAGGCGATTCTTTCGGGCGGATATGTCGGTGACAACGGAGCAAAGCCTGCCCCTGCAAGCCATACACCGTACATTGCCGCAATATAATCTTTATTTCGTGGGAGCATTATCATGACAAAATCATTCGGTCTTACACCCAGACGTACAAGTTTGGAAGCGATTTTTCGTGCACGTTCCCCGAACTGACTGTATGTATAATGATTATTTTCTCCCTGGTCGACTATTGCAAGTGTATCGGGATAATTTTGTATAGTTTCTTTTAATTTCTTTACAATAGAATTCATCGTCATCATTCCTTATTATTGATTGCCTGTGTAATGAAATTCAGAGCAATTTCATTGAATTCGTCATTGGCAAGCATCATTTGTATTGCTGAAAGCTGTGTTTTTGTGAATTTGGAAAGCAAATAAGTTTCCTGTTCTTTTTTGGAGAGGTCTGCCAGTGCTTTGTCATCTTCGGGATTGATACCCCTGAAAACACGCATCAATCTTGTAAACCACATATTTCGGCAGTAATCCGAAAATTCCTTTTCAAAGATATCCTCTGCCTCCTTATCGCCTTTTATCAGCCTGTCATGCAGACGGCTTCTCTCTTTAAAAACAGAAAAATCCTGCTTTTCATCATATTCACAGCCGTTTTCGGTACGTTTTATCAAATACTTTTTAATATTAAAGCCTTTTTCACCGAACACGACTTCAAGCAATATTCCGCTTGCAGTAAATTCGGAAATTGTTTTGCTGAGATTGAAACAGAAATTCCCTTGACCATAAAGCAGATAGGAATTTTTATAGTATTCTTCACAACCTATTGCATGAGTATGCTGTGAGATGATAATATCAGCCCCATTGTCTGCCATACGGTGAAAACGCTGTCTTATCTTTGGAGCATTGAAATGCGTCATTTCCGCACCGCCATGATACAGTACAACAAGATAATCGCAGTTTTCTTTCAGTTCGGCAAGTTCACGGCATACTTTGTATTCGTCATAACCGTTTGCACCTGCTTTATTTTTATCGGGAGTATTGAATGAAAACAATTCCGTGACGGTATAGAGCGTGATTTTTTTGCCTTTTATATCAAGCGTGATGTGGGATTTGATATCATCAATGCTGTCCCCTGTGCCGAAAAAGTTAATGTTATATTTTGTCAATGCTTCACGCATTTCATCATGACCGACGGTGCCGAAATCCAATGTATGTGTATTCGCAAGAGTAGCCGCTTTTATGCCGAGAGCAGAAAGTGCTTTCAGCGTATCTGTGGGAGCCTTTACAGTGGGACCGACTTTTTCAACAGCTATGCCTGTATCCGTCAGACAGCCCTCAAAATTGCATACACTGTAATCTGCCGATTCAAAAAGCTCACATACTTTTTTACCGAAAATTTCCTCTTTTTTTCCCTCACGAAAAAGCTCCATATTACTCGCAACAGGGAAAGTATCGCCTGCAAATAGAATTTTCAATTCACTCATAAATTATATCCTCTTATACATGGGAGTTTTGCCGCCTTTGGCATTGTGGAGCAAAGGTTCTTCACTGTAAGTCACTTTTATATTTTCACAGCCTGCCTGTTCAAAATAAACGGTAATATTCTTTGCCAAGCTGTCAAGCACTTGTGCCTTGTCATAGCCTGCCGCCACAACTCCACGAATTTCCATGGAATTTTCATCTGTCTGTACAAACTGATACTGACACAAGCCTTTGCAGAATTTCGCTTTTACTTCCAGTCCCTTTGTACTTAAATTTTTTCCGCCAATGGTGAAGCTTTCCCAAATTCTGCCACGAATTTCCATAACAGGCAGATTTGAACACTCAAAATTCTCTTTGAGAATCCGTATGGAATCACTGACATAATATCTTATTATCGGCTGAACGAAATTAGAGAGGTCTGTTACAAGAATACCCGACGAAAATTCATCATTGTTTTTCATAGGCTGACGGTTCTCGTCAACAGGCTCTATTATTATCCAGTCCTCGTTGATATGCAAATGCGGACAGTCATGCGTCATGGCGATTTCTCCACCCTCTGTCATGCAGTAATTGTTTAAAATCGGGCATTGGAAAACTTCTTTGATACGATAATAATTTTCTTCCGTGAGAAGTTCTGCGGAACTGACTATCAAGCCTAATTTGATATTCAAATTGCCCTTTGCCTGTTCCTCTGCAAGCATAACGAGTGACGGCGGATAGGCAACTATAATTTCAGGCTGAAATTTATTTAATTTCTGTACCATCTGTTCGGCACTGTCAAGAATGGAAATGGCTGTGATATTGTTCTCAAATCCGGGGTGACGTGCTTTTGTTTTTAAGTATGAGCCGTAACTTGATGCCGAAGTTGACAAATGCACGATAAAAGCCATTTTATGCTTTGAATGGTCATAATACCCCTGCGGAACAGGGTGCATAAGTCTTTGCAGTAAAAGCTGAGTATGTATCTGATTTCTGTGCATATCCCTTACCATAGGCAGGGGATTTCCCGTAGAGCCTGATGTCTGCAAAGCTGTATATTTTCCGAGCAAAAGGGAATTGTCGGAACTGTCCCTTGCCAGATATTCACGCACTTTATCGAGTGTAAGGTCTGTATCCGTCACCCATTCATTGTAGTGTGCCAAGCCGTCATTTTTTTCAAAAACAGGCAAGTCCGATAATTCATAATTTTCGGGCAGGTTTTTATAAAGTTCTTTCAGATAGGAAGAATTTTCCCTTGCATAGTCTACAAGAGTGTGCAGGCGTTCTCTTTGTAAAATCTTACGTTCTTCTGCCGTTGCAAGTTCACCTTGTTTCACTAATTTTTGTGCTTCTTCAAAAGTTATGCTTTTCATAAAATTTCACCTCTGTTACTATTCAACTGATATACCGCTTGCATACATATCCGCATAATAGCCTTTCTTTTCAAGCAGTTCTTCATGACTGCCGACTTCTTTTATATCTCCGTCTTTCATAAATATGATTTTATCCGCATTTCTGATAGTATAAAGACGGTGTGCAATAATAAAACTGGTTCTGCCTTTCATCATAGCCTGCATGGCTTTTGTAATGACTTCTTCGGTTTTGGTATCGACCTGAGAAGTCGCTTCGTCAAGTATCAGCACTTTCGGATTGGCAATAATTGCTCTTGCTATGGATAAAAGCTGTTTTTCACCTGCGGAAAGGGCTGAATTTTCATTACTGATATAGGTGTCATAGCCGTTGGGCAGACGCTCGATAAAGCTGTCGCAATAGGCAAGTTTTGCGGCAGTTATGATTTCCTCACGGGTAGCATCGGGTTTTCCGAAAGCGATATTTTCGGCAATCGTTCCATCAAATATCCATGTTTCCTGCAGAACCATTCCAAACGCATTTCTTAAATTATGTTTGGAAAGCTCTTTAATATCAATATCATCAAGTGTTATTTTGCCGGCCTGAATGTCATAAAAACGCATGAGCAAATTTATCAAAGTTGTTTTGCCTGCACCCGACGGACCTACTATTGCCATAGTATTTCCGATATCAGCCGTGAAAGAAACATCTTCCATAAGAATTTTATCTTGTGTATAGCCGAATTTCACGTTTTCAAATGCAACTTTTCCTTTTATTTCATTCAATGAAAGAGTTTGTTTGGGAGTTTCTTCGGGTTCTTCATCTTCATCAAGAAATTCATAAATGCGTGAAGCGGAGCTTAACGAATCTTGAAAATTGTTGAAAGCAACGGAAAGCTCTGAAATAGGTACGCCTATCATATTTCCGTAGAATAAAAAAGCTGTAAATTCTCCAAGAGTGAGATTTCCTTTTATCATTAAAAATCCGCCCGTAAGGCAAAGCAGAATATAAGATATTTTTGCCATTAAATCGCTGAAAGGACGCATAAAGCCTGATGTAAAGCGTGAACGGACAAATAATTTTTCAAATTCCCTGTTGAGTTCGTCAAACTCTTGTTCTTTTTCGTCAACACGGCTGTATGCCTTGACAACCGTATGATTGAAATATGTATCTGACACAAAAGAATTCATTTTTCCGAGATGTTTGTTTGTATTTTTAAAAATCTTGTTGGTGTGTTTTGCGATAATTCTCAAGCCTATGAATGTAACGGGCATGGCAATGATATAAATGAGTGCAAGCTGAATATTTGTGAAAAGCATCATAATGGCAATAGCCGCCATTAAAACAGCCTGTCCCAAGAGTGACGGCAAAGTGGATTCAATGCCGTTGGAAAGGTTGAGCATATCGGTTGTTACACGAGATTGTATATCGCCCAAAGGGTGATTGTCGGAATACTGTATTGTAAGACAGTTGAGTTTATGTCCTGCTTTGTTGCGTAAATTAAGCGAAAGATTCTGTGAAATGAAAACGAGTGAACGGTTGATAAATCCGTCCGCACCGTAGCCTATGAGATAGAGTATTGCAAGAAGTGAGCATTGAATGAGGAGTTTGCCGAAGTCATAATTTCCGCTGTTTACAAATTCCTGCATGGTGTCGGTGATAATACTGACAACTTTCGGAGCTGCCGCAAGGCATAATTTTATCACAACGATAACGGCAAACACCGCCCAAAAACGATTTTTATATTTACCCATATCGGAAAAAAGACGTGAAATGACATTTTTTTGTTTAGACTTCTTCATAATTTCACTCCTTTTTGTCAAGATAGCATTGTGTTTGATAGATTTCCTGATATACTTTACACGATTTCAGCAAATCGTCATGTTTTCCCTGTCCTGCAATGCGACCTTTTTCAAGCACAATGATATTATCCGCATCACGAATGGTATTGATTTTTTGTGCGACCATGATAATTGTTTTGCCTTTGAGCATATCATTGATAGCCTGACGAGATTTTTTTTCGGTCTGTGCGTCAAGTGCCGAGAATGTATCGTCAAAAATATATATCGGTGCCTCCCTTGCAATCGTTCTTGCAAGGGATAATCTCTGACGCTGACCACCCGATAAATTCATGCCGCCTTGTGCAAGCTGAAATTCAAGTCCTTCATTTTTCTGTGCAAGAATTTCGGAAAAGCAGGAAGCGTCACAGGCTTGTTTTATGCGTTCATCTGAAGCAGTCCTGCTGATGTTATTTTTCACGGTGTCATGAAATATCATAGGTCTTTGCGTACCGTATGAAAAGCAGGAACGCAACCATTCTTCATCGGCATTTCTTATACTGACATCATCAATGAGAATATCTCCGAAAGTAGGCAGATACAAGCCCTGCATTAAATTCATGATAGTAGTTTTGCCGCTGCCCGTTGTACCGATAAAAGCAGTTGTTTTTCCTGCCTGTGCAGTGAAGCTTATATCCGCTATAACGTCCAATGCACCCGAATATCCGAATACTACATTGCGAAATTCCACTTTTCCGAGAGTTTTATCTTTTTTCAAGTGTTCGGTTGCTTCATACTTTGTAGGGTTGAAATTTAAAAGTTCATTGATTCTGCGGGCAGACACCATTCCTTTCGGCAGTACGTTTATCAAAAACGGTATCGTCATAAGACTCAATATAAAAGATGATATGTATTGAAAAATGAGCAAAAGCTGACTGATGGAAGCCATGCCTTCTTTTATCTGCTGAGTTCCGAGAATGTATATGAGAACAACTACCCAATTCATAACGACCATAGCGACAGGGGAAAGAAAATTGATTTTTCTGTTGGCGGCAATAGCCTCGTCATATACATCTTCATTTCCTTTTGCTGACTTTGCATATACAAGTTCTTCATTTCCGAATGCACGGATATGCCTTACACCAACTATCCTTTCACGCATATTCAGATTGATTTTATCAAGTTTTTGCTGTAGGTATTCAAAATTCTTGCGTGACTTTGCCATGAACACAATTAAAAATGTAACTGTCATTATAAAGAAAAAGGCAAGTACCATAAAGATATATACATTGTTAAGAGCAATAATAAACAGTTCAGTTACTATTAGAATTGGAATTGCCATCCATAGACGGAGTGCGTTTATTGTAACGACAGTAATGTTTGCGACATCTGCCATTGTACGATTGAGCAAAGTGGATTCACCGAATTTGGCGAAATCCTGCGGTGAAAGGGAATTTGCCTTTGAAAAGCAGGCTTTTCTGACGGAACAGGTAAAACCTGCCGTTGCTTTTGAACTGAAATAAGCATTAAGTAAATTACAGATACCTATAATCACCGTAAAAATGACCATCATAATGCTACTGTGCCATATCACATCTGTATTCTGTAAATTAACACCCTTATCAATAATACGTTTTGATTCAGGTAACAATAAACACAACTGAACGAAATATATGATACAGGTTGTGATAAAAGTAGCAATGACGAAAGGCGTATAATGCCCCAAATATTTTCTGTACAGAGAAAGCATAATATTCCTCCATCATTTTACTACTAAATCGTGCAGTATCTGTCTGAAACGGTCGGACTTCATAAATTCACTGTCCATTCCGGGTGTGCAGTTCACTTCACCTACAACATATCCGTTTTCAGCTTGAAGAAGGTCTATTCCGCACAATCTCAGACCACATACTTTTGCAACTTTTTCACACATTTTTACGGCATTTTCATCAAGGTCATATTCCTCACAATGTCCGCCAAGATGTATATTGGAACGAAATTCATCGGGATTCCCAGCAACACGCTGTATGACACGCACTACTTTATAATCTGCAACAACTACACGAATATCCTTTCCCTTTGCGGTTGAAATAAATTCCTGTGCAAGAACGGCATTGGTACCGCATTCAGGCAGTTTGGAAAGATAGTCTGCAATTTCCTGTTCGGAGTGCAGCAAAACAACTCCTTCCCCCTGTGCACCGTTACTTGGTTTAAGAACGGTTGGCAAGCCTAAATATTCAACAACAGTTTTTGCAGAAGTATGTGATGTTACTGTCAGACTTTTCGCCTGAGGGATTCCTGCTTGTTCAAGCAAAAGTGCGGTTGACAGCTTACTGCATACAATTCTTTTTGCGTCAATGTCATTGATACTCCTTGCCCCTAAAGAAGTCAGACGGCGTGAAATGCCCTCAAACACTTCATTGTAATGTCCCCAGAGCATGAAAACATCAGGCGGTGTAACTTCTTCATCGCAGATTAAAATCTTTGTTTTGCCATTATCCCCTACAGTGAAAATAATATCGTCCATGCGAACAGTAGTTTTTTTTATTTCATCTGACTGTGCCGCAGAAGAATTTGACTTAATGCTTTTAACTTCCTCAAAACCGCCGCCTTCACCAATAATTACCCAATAATTCATAAATTTTTCCTCCGTTTAAATTAATTTTACTCGTTGTGCCAGTAGAAAATAAAAAATAATGAAACTCCACCCCAAATATGCTATTCTATAATTGACCCAAAACTATAGGAGGCATACAGAAGATG
>CACZZB010000040.1 GCA_902785555.1 uncultured Ruminococcus sp. | reverse complement strand
TTGTGGAAAAACTGTGAAAGAAAACTGTCTATTTCTTTACAAATTACTGTTCTTACTTTTGTATCTTTACTTATCAGGAGATTTTAAACGGGCTCTTAGTACATCAATAGCATAAATTCTGATTTATCTTCCTATCCATAAATGCTTGGGATTTATTGCACAGCTTTGCCAAAATACTGATTTTTTTATCAATGCTGATTTCTTCTGCCAAATCAGCATTTTTTAATGTCACTGTAATAATACTTTTGGCTTCAAGATACTTTTCATAGGATTCACTGAAAATCATCAGATAATATTCTCTGTCAGTGCAGTACAGATTGACATCAACCAATTCTTCATATTTCGTCTGCAAAAATCTTCTAAAAAGAGGATTATCGGTACTGTCGATTTTACGCTGATAATACTGCTGCTGACGCTTCGTATCAGTCGGAAAGTTGATTCCGATCATCTTGCAGTCAACCGCATACATCTTGTAGAACTTCTCAAATTGCAGCATATCAAGTTCAATTTCGGATTCCGATGCGGAAATAAGGTCTTTTGTGACAAGCTTGAAAATATCCATATAGCTATTGTCATGCATGAGAAACAGTCCTTTGTCTATCCCAACAAACGGCAGTAATTCTGTTGTATTTTTGGACATAACACCTCTTCCTTTACTCTTAATTTTGTTAAGACAATATATCTTGAAATCCTATTTCCCAAAAATAAAAAAATGTTGATTTTGGGAAATAGATTTTTAAACTTATCTGTTCTTTAAACAATATTTTCACTGTAACCTAAAATAAATTACAACTTCAAAAATGTTAAATTGCTATTTTATATGCTGTTTTGCAGAATATTTTTTATATTCAGCTTATATAACTTGATATTTCACTGTATATAGTTTATAATACGTTTGGAGGGATAGTTATGATAAGCAAATTTTCTTTTCAAAATTTCAAATCGTATAAAAACGAAACCGTTTTCGATTTTCAGGCTGCGGCAATTCCGGAATTTGATGACACTCTTATCCAAAGAGATAAAGTGTCCTCTTTACTGCCTGTCAGTGTTGTATATGGTCCAAACGGCGGTGGAAAAACGAATCTGTTGATGGCATTAGCCTGCCTGATTTCCACAGTTGTCGATCCTATTTACAAGCTTGATAAAAATCGTGTGAAAGTATATCAGCAAAGTATCAACAATCAGCCATTTCTCTTCGATGACTTTTCGGAAAATGAACCGACAATCTTTGATTTGTTTTTCAGAACACAAGAAAACGAATACAGATACTATATTTCCACTTGTGAAGGAAGAATCATAGATGAAAGCCTCTATCGTAAAAGTTATACCGGCAAAAAAACGGCAACTATATTTGAAAGAGAACAGGATCATATTATTTTGGGTGCAAGCCTGAGATCAAAGTCTATCAATACAGACGTCAACCCTAAAATGCCGTATCTTTCTTTTTTGGCAATCAATTATAACATTCCCGTGATTACAGAGGTTCAATGCTGGTTTGAATCCTGTATTCTGCGGAATTATGCCAACTCTGCATCTGAAACAAGTCTGATCCTTTCATCAGGCAAAAAACAGAAAAATAATATCATTCGACTGATGAACGATATGGGGATAGATATAAGCGATTACAAATTTGATGATGAAAATAAAGACCTCTATCTTTACAGAAAAATCGGCAATAAAGAGTATGAATTGAATTTTATCGGAGAATCGGCAGGTACTCAAAAGCTTTTTTCTGTCCTGCCTTATGTCATAACTGCTTTGAATGAAGGCAGGTTAATGGTTGTTGATGAATTGGATGCAAAGCTGCATCCGAAACTCCTGAAATATATTATCAGCCTTTTCAAAAACACCGAAATCAATAAATACGGAGCACAGCTTTTATTTACATCTCACGATCTGACAACTATGAGCAATACTGTTTTCAGACGTGATGAAATATGGTTTGCAGCACTTAATCCGGCAAGAGAAAGCGAAATATATTCCCTTTATGATATAAGAACTGTTGATGATAAGCATATCAATAATACCGCCTCTTACAGCAAACAATATCTTGAAGGTCGGTACGGTGCTGATCCATATCTGCAAAATATACTCAAGTGGGAGGTAAAAAAATGAGCCTCAAGCCTCCAAAACACAGTGAAATGAAATGGCCTGACAAACGAGAAAGCAGAAAAAGAAAAATTTCTCTTGATTATAACCTTATCGTTACAGAAGGCACAAAAACCGAACCAAAATATTTTGAAGCATTGAAAGAACATATCAACAAAAATGAGAACAACAGAATTCAACTTGAAATCATAGGTTCAGGAAAGAATACAAGAAGTTTGTTTGAATATGCAAAATCCCTTGTTTCAAAAAGTCCTAACGGCTACAGCAATGTCTGGCTTGTTTACGATCTTGATGATTTTCCTAATGTAACCCAAACCTTGTGTGAAAACAGCAGTATTGAAGATGGAACAACATATCATGCAATATGGTCAAATGAATGTATAGAACTATGGTTTTTACTGCATTTCAGCTATATGCAATCAAATCTGCACCGTTTTGAGTATTTTCCTAAACTTACGGAATGTCTTGATCAGCACGGAGAATACAAAAAGAATAGAGAAGATTTATTCGATATTCTTCTTCCGTATCTTGATACAGCAATCGAAAATGCTGAAAAGCTGTCAAAAGAAAATATTGGTCGCACCCCTGCCGATTCTGCACCGGGGACTAAAATGTTTGAAATGATGAAAAAATTCAAACCATATCTTTGATTACATACTATATTTTTCTGAAATCTATCGTATCATTTCTTGAATACTCGATGGGTAAAGAGTGATATACAGTTTGATTCTGTGTTTTTCTCAGCAGAATAAATATCGACTGAAAATTGCGTTTCTGCGGATTGGCAAATGACGGTGCCGTTAAAAAACAGCCTGTCAGAAAGTTGAATATAAAAAATACCACTTGCAGCTTTGAAAAAACCATTCCCTGAAACAATACCCCTAATCCCGTAAATCCTGCAAGTATGAATAAATCGAGGGCGTATATGAACTTATTTATCTTGAATGGTGTGTCAAGCTCTTTCAGCATGATATACATGACATCACCTACTCGTATTTTCAAATAATCTTGCGGCTGTAACGTCGCTTGATGCGGATATTTTCATAAAACTCATACAGGCTATTACCGAAAATATCCCCGTGAAAAATCCTACTCCAAACAATAACATATACATTTACCTTCTTTCTTAAAAATGGGGTGCATATCTGCGTCAGTACAATATGCACCCACTTTTTATTATTTCTTTTTTCGTCTGCCACATTCCTTGATATATTTCAAATTATGACTGTAAAACCGAAAATATTTTGAATTTTTTACATAAAATGGTTGCAATTCATAAAAATATATGTTAATATTAGAGTGCCAAACAAAATCAAATAATAACCGGTAGCGTTGCGTGTGTTTTTGCATAGGTAAAAGCACAGGCTTTCCTTTAACACGCATTAAGTTGCTGGTTATTGATTTTGTTTGGCGACAATTGGAGCTTTGTGTTTTTCGGGTACACGGCTTCGGTTGTGTGCCCTTTTTTGATTTACCCGAACAATGTGGTTGAAAAAAAGGGGGGGGAGAAAAAGATGGCTGATTTTAAAAAAATTTTAATCAATCCTAAAGAAAGTGTACTTTCCGTTCTTGGAAACAACTATGCACAAACTTTTTTAGCTACAGGAAGCATCGGCAAAGGTTTTGCAATTTTATCTGATAAACGAGTATATTTTAAAGGGAAGTGCCTTTACAAAACCGGTAAAAAATACCATTCAAGTAATGAGGAAAGAATTGTTGATTTAACCGATGTTACGGGTTCCGGCTTTGAACATATAGTACAGAATTCAGCATTAGTATGGGGGATTATAGTATTAATTTTGACACTCGCTTTGGTATTTTGGTTTAATACTTTACCAATCAGTAACATTGATACAATGAGAAATTGGGTTTTAGGAATAGGGTTGTTTTTCTTTGCTATTTTATTGATTTCATATTTCGCTAATAAAAGAAATCTGTTTAAAATAGACTATGCTGGTGGTTCTATCGCATTCGATTTAAGATTTATATCCAAAAGCGAAGCAGAAACCTTTAACAAAGCACTGAGAAATGCAAAAGACAATATTAAACAGTAAACCTTAAATAATTCATCATAAACTTTAGGATTATAAATACATCAAGAACAAAAAATAGACCTGTTCGGTAACCAACGAAAATGGCAAAAATGATTTCATTGTTATGCAAAATGCAGTAAGAAATCTTGTCAAAAGTTATCTGACAGGTCTAAAATATTGTAAAAAATTTCAGCAGAACTGTATTTACGACTATCACCACAAATGCACCTGCAAACGCTTTGATAATCTCCTTGATTTTTTCGCCGTTATGCAAATCTGAAAGTAAAAAGAACATTGCAAGCACTCTGTAAATTGCCAATTCCCATAGTATTCAGGCAATTTTTATAGCCGAAAATATGATGGCTACCGACATAGCACCGAGAGTGATCAGACAAGTGACGTAATCCATGTCATAACGGTAATAGTATGAATCGCTGAAAAATTCCCACCACTGAGGCTCGTCTATATGCTCACACTGATAGGTACCGTCACTTTTCATTGTCACAATCGTACACAACGCACATACTTTATTTTTATCGTCCCATTTACTGCAATTCGGTCTGTCGGGATTCCCAGCATTGTCATAGCGTATCGTTTCATTGATGTCGATATAATTGACTCTGCGATAATCTCCGCTTGCCGTATATGTATTTCTGACCGTTTCATCGTTCACAACAAATTTTTGTTCGTTCCAATCATACAGATATTCATAATCCGTCAGGCACGATGCAATGATTTGTGCGGACTGATTTTGTGCACGGCTGTTAAAATCTGCGTCATGGAAACCGTCGTTGAAAGCAAGGCAGGCAATCCCGTTATCAAAATTGTTATAATCAAGCCGTTTTGCAGAATTTTATTTCCGTCCGGTCGGTTCTGACTGTTGAATATCAGGATAAATCCCAACGTCAACAAGGAAATCAAACACGGTATCCATAAAAATCCAAGCAGACTATTGATATAGCTGTTGACATTTGTACTGTCGTAAAATGAAAACATCCTGTAAACATTGTCCAAAACTGCATTTGAACCATCCAAAAACACCCTGAAAAGCTGTACAATATTGAACGACATGGAATGCATGGCATTATTGAAAATATTGCTGCGACTGAGGGATTGAAACGTCTTATCGGTCATCAAATTTACAGCCACGTCATTTGAACTGTTGATCACCCACGTCCCCGCAAGCCCTGCACAAAGAGGTTCTATTGTGTGAATGATTACCCCCATCAAACGCTGTATTTTCAATATTCGGCTTTGCTTTTCATATTTCTTAACAATCTCATGCTTTCGTACCCTGTCCTGAAAAATCAGGTCTGACATCATTTTTTCACGCTCCTCTCAGGCAAGGGCAATCCCTCGCCACAATTTTTTACTTAAAATTACTCGTCAAAGTTCCCGTCCACCAATTTGCAATCGTCGTTGCACCGGCTATCAGAATACAGCCGATAACGATTGCTGTAATGTGCGACTTCACTTTTTCTTTCGCCTTGTCGCCACCCCAAAGGAGTACACAGCCGATTATGACAATAACCAAAATCACCACCGACCATGCTACAGGTGTTATGACGTTCACAATGTCCTTGATCGAACTCGTTACAGAGTTAGTGACACCTTTCAAATCTCCTGCGGCATTGACTTTTATGCCCATTGTCAAGGCGGAATATCCTGCAACAAGGGCAGTTATCAAATTTGCTTTTATTTTGTCCGTAAGTTTCAAAAAATTCACCCCCTAGTATCTCCTAAAATTTACTTAAAACATGGGAATCACCTTCTTTCAGAATAAGGCTTTCAAAGTCCCTGATTTTTCTTTTTTCTGACGATAACAACAAGCACTGCTGTGAACACAACCGACATTATTAAAATTCCTATTCCAATAAAAACGCCGGTATAGTCTTTCGGAACAAAGTAATAATTTGCCGTTGCTTCAATTTCGTATGTAACAATGCCTGTTGGTTCGGGTACGTCCGTACAATAGCTCAGAACGGCTCTGTAGCCCTCTGTATCGGGCAATTTGACCGTATCCGAGTAATTTTACTGCATACACTTTAAAAGCCTCTGTAAGCGTCGCTGTAGCGTTTCTGAGAGCTTATCCGTTGAACGTATAAGCCTGACCGTTCCACCTGATGTCCGTTACTTCACCATTGGAATTTGCATAATTCGATTCTGCTTTCACATCACCGAAATACTCTTTCAAAACAGGCGGATCACCACGATTTACCGTCACCAATTTTCCATTGATAAGGAATTGTTCAGAATCATATCTGTGAAATGTAACGGGAAATTCAACGGATTTCTTTTGCACTTCGCCTATGTCGGAAACGGATTTTTTATGCAGAGTTACCTGCACTGTATTTCCTGTGTCGGTGTCATTGTATTCATACAAAATACTGTCTTTGATTTCGTTCTCCGTCAAATTCAAAGTCGTTTGAATATCAGCCTGACGATTTTTGATGACCATATTTTCATATGATACATTTTCAAACTTTGCCTGATAATCCTTTCCGTCAACAGTTACGGTTTTTGTTTGCGGTATTTCCGAAACGGATTTTGAATACAGATTTTCAATGACTGTTGTTGAAGTTTCACGGACATTTTCAATTTCAAGCTTTTCTGAAAGTATCCTATAACTTACATCTGCAAGGGAATATTTGTTGTCGTCCTGCTCAATTTCGGCAGGGAAATCATGTTTTTGTTCCTTGTTTTCGGAGTAAAAAATCTCCGTTTTTGAAACAGAATTTCCCACCGCCAAAACAGGCAGGGCAACACTTGACATCAGCACAAGACTTACTGCTATACAGCAGATTTCAGGAAGTTTCATATTCGACCTCCATTATTTTTTACTGCTTTTACGAAAAGCCACAGCAATAATTATCAAAGAAATCAGCATAATTACTGCTAAAATTGAAATATAAACCATAGAATTATCACTTGTAGTGATATATCCCGGAGTTTTTTCGACAGGCTTGTTTGTCATTTCAGCCTTGATAATTTCGCCGTTCTCCTTGATTTCAAATGCAAACGGTCTTTCATCAAGAATATAACCATTCGGTGCATTGAATTCTCTGTAAAAATACTTTCCGTAGGGGAGTTTCTCAAATTCAACGATACCGTTTTTATCGGTTTTTCCTCTGAAAAGAACCTGTTTATTCTCGTCAAGAATTTCAATTTCGCAATCAGGAATAACTTTTCCGTTGGAAACATCTTTCTTGGTGATAATAATTTTGCCTGTACCGATATTCTTCATCTCAGCCTTGACAACTTCGTTATTTTCCTTGATTTCAAAGGGATATTCGCTTTCATCAATGATATAGCCGTCAGGTGCGTCAAATTCCTGATAGGTATATTTTCCGTAAGGCAGTTTCTCAAAGATTGCAATACCATTGCTGTCTGTCTTACCCTCAATAACGATTTCACCCTCAGAATTACGAATATGGAAAGATGTGTCGGGAATAGGCTTTCCTGTAGAAATATCGGTCTTTGTCATCTCAAAAGTGCCTGTGCCGATATTCTTCATATCAGCCTTGACGATTTCATTATTCTCTTTGATTTCAAATGGATATTCATTTTCATCAATGATATAGCCGTCAGGTGCGTCAAATTCCTGATAGGTGTATTTTCCGTATGGCAATTTCTCAAAGATTACAATACCATTGCTGTCGGTTTTACCCTCAACAATAATTTCACCTTTGTCGTTTCTGATACGGAAAGAGGTGTCGGGAATAGGCTTGCCTGTCGAAATATCCGTCTTTGTCATTTCAAAAGTACCTGTACCAACATTTGTCATATCGGCTTTCACTATGGTATCATCAGGATTGATTGTGAACTGATATTCGTTTTCGTCAATAATATATCCGTCAGGAGCATCAAATTCTTGATAAGTGTATTCACCGCATATGAGTTCAAATTTGGCAACACCGTTTTCATCGGTATATCCCTCGATAATGATTTCACCATCTGAATTTCTGATACGGAAACCGCAGTTCGGAATCAGTTCACCCGTTGAAATATCTGTCTTGGTTATCTTAAACGGAATTTCAAACTCGTCGTTGTACATTTCAACTCCTGTTGTATTGTCGGCGGTGATTTCAATAGTCTGATTGGCAGGCAGGGTATATCTGACTGTCATTTCATCGGCTATTTCCGAAACGGTATATGTACCAATACGCAAATCGGTAATGCTGATTTTACCCTCTGAATCCGTCACAAAAGTCTGGTCATATTCCTGTCCCGTGACAGCTTTTCCTGTTATCCTGAATGAAAATCCCTCCAACTTGCCGTCAGATGAACGCTTTTGGATAATCAAATCACCCTTTTGTGCGTTGTTTATAAATCCAACGCCTGCCAGAGTTTCAATGATTTTTACTTCACCGTTTTCTCTGATTTCAAACGGATATTCTTTTTCATCAAGCTTGAAACCTGTCGGGGCAGTTATCTCTTTCAGCGTGTAATCACCGTAGATGAGTTCATCAAGCTGATATATGCCTGTTTCGATTTCCTGCATGATTCCTACTGAATTTTTATTGCTGTCGAAAATTTCAAAGACTGCACCCGTCAATTTATTTTCGGGATAGTCTTTATCAACTTTCGTTGTCTGAACAGAGCCACGTTTCAAAACATTCGTAAATGTCACGGCTGCCGTTTCGTTGGCTGAAACTACTACTGTCTGTGATTGAGGTGTGATATATCTGTCATTAACTTTCAGTTCTTCAACGGTGTAAATGCCTGTCAGAAGATTTTCTATCAAAATTTTGCCGTTTGCATCGGTATAAGCGATTTCATCAATTTCCTGCATTGTCAGAGATGTTCCAAAAATATGGAACTTGACATTCTCCACAATACCGTCATCAGATTTTTTGATAATCTCAAGACCGCCTTTTTCGGAATCGTTTGTCTTCTTATACTCGATAGTTTTGCCATGCTCCAAAATCATGAACCCGTATACATTATCGTCCAGTTCATAATTTTCGGGAGCCTTTGTTTCCTTGACATAGTAGCTGCCATAACGAATATCGGTAAATTCAAGATAACCGTTTTCGTCTGTAACAGCCGTTTTCAATGCCGTGTTGTTCATGTCGTAAAGCGTGAATTCTGCACCCTGCAAAGGCATTTGAGTATCGCCGTCAAGCTTATACAGGCTGAATGAGCCTTTTATCGGTGCATTAGCAAATCCAACTCTCGGCATTGTTTCAACTGTCACAACTTCACCATTTGTACGGATTTTGAACTCATACTTATTCGTATCAGACAAGAAACCTGTCGGAGCAGTGATTTCTTTCAGCATATAGTCACCGTAGGGAATGTTGTCAAGGCGATACAGACCTTTTTCAATCTCCATCAATGTACCAACTGCATTTTTATTGCTGTCGTACACCTCGAAAACAGCCCCAGACAGCTTATTATCCGGATACTCTGAATCAATCTTGTAAACTTGCAGAGAGCCTTTTTTCAAGATATTATTGAATTTAACCTCAGCAGTTTTATTTTTCTCAATCTTGATAGTCTGCTGAACGGGATTTACATACCTGTCAGCAAATTTTATTTCCTCAACAGTATATGTACCGACAAGCAATTTAATATTTGCTTTGCCCTCCGCATCAGTTGTAACAGTTTCATCAACTGCAACACCTATATTCGATGTGCCGTAAATATGGAGTGTAACACCCTCAATAATTCCATCTTCTGATGTCTTGATGAAAGTACCCTTTCCATATTGGGGCTTATCTGTCTTGGTAGCAGTCAAAGTTTTACCATTCTCCAAAATCTCAAACGGAATAGTCGTGTCATCAAGTTCATAATACTTGGGTGCTTTCGTTTCCTTGACGGTATATTTGCCGTAGGGAACTTCCTTGAAAGTAACCTTGCCATCTTTGCCAGTGGTCAAAGTCTGAACAGCATCACCGTCTGCATTGTAGAGAGTAAACTCTGCACCCGAAAGAGGCTTGTTATTTGTACCGTCAACCTTCAAAACCTCAATACTGCCCTCAATAGGCATCTCTACAAATTTGCCGTCATCACTGTTGGATATGACAATCACTTGATCGTCTTGCGAGATTTCAAACTTGTATGCACCTTTATCAAGCAGATAACCCTGCGGGGCAGTGATTTCTTCTACATAGTACGAACCATGAACAAGATTTGAAATTGTGTAAATACCTTTCTCGGTTTCAGCCAAATCCGAAATCTTGTTACCGTCCATATCAAAAACGGTAAACTTTGCACCGGTCAGCTTAATATCCGGATTTTTGGAACTGACTTTTTCAATAATCAGCTTACCTTTCTTCAGGACATTATTGAAAGTAACCGTGCTTGTTTTGCCATTCTCAATTTTGACAGTCTGTTCCGGAACAGAAACATATCTATCAGCAACCTTGATTTCTTCAACAGTATATGTACCGACAAGCAACTTCAAATTTGCTTTACCTGTTGTATCGGTGGTAATTGTTTCATCAACTGCAATGCCTGTATTTGAAGTGCCGTAGATATGGAGTTCTATACCCTCGATAACGCCATCTTCTGACGTTTTTATGAAAGTACCTTTGCCATATTCAGGAGTATTTTTCTTGGTAACAGTCAAGGTTTTACCGTTTTCCAAAATTTCAAACGGGATAGGGGTATTGTCAAGTTCGTAGTAAGCATGAGTTTTTGTTTCCTTGACGGTATATTTGCCGTAGGGGATTTCCTTGAAAGTAACTTTACCATCTTTGCCTGTTGTCAGTTTTTGAACAACGTTACCATTTTCATTGTAGAGAGTAAACTCTGCACCTGAAAGTGGTTTGTTATTTGTAACGTCAACTTTCAGAATTTCAATACTGCCCTCAATAGGGATTTCTACAAACTTTTTGTCATCACTATTCGAGATAACGACAGATTGTTTATCCTGAGAGATTTTGAAGTCATAAGAGCCTTTATCCAACAAATAACCTGTCGGGGCGGTGATTTCCTTAACGGTATATGAACCGTAAGGGATATTTTGAAGTGTGTATATGCCTGTTTCACTTTCTGAAAGATCGGCATATTTTGTGCCGTCACTGTTATAAACCATGAACTTTGCACCACTCAGCTTTATTTCAGGAGATTTACCGCTGACTTTTTCAAGCCTCAGCTCGCCCTTTTTGATTACATTGCTGAATGTAACGGTAGTTGTCTGACCTTTTTTGATAACAACAGTCTGCTTTGCAGGTATAACATATCTTTCAGCAACCTTTATCTCCTCGACAGTATATTTTCCTGTCAGAAGTTTAAGGCTGACAGAACCGTTTTTATCTGTAACAACAGTTTTATCTACCTTTACACCTGTATTTGATGTACCGTAGATATGGAATGTAACACCCTCAATAACACCGTCTTCAGACTTTTTAATAAACTTACCATCGCCGTATTCGGGAGTATTTTTCTTGGTAACGGTCAATTTTTTGCCGTTCTCCAAAATCTCAAACGGAATAGGAGTGCTGTCAAGTTCATAATGATCGGGTGCTTTGGTTTCTTTTACCGTATATTTTCCGTAGAAAACATCCTTGAAAATAACCTTGCCGTCAGTACCTGTTGTAAGCGTCTGAATATCATCACCGTTGCTGTCGTACAGAGTGAACTCCGCACCTGCAAGCGGTTTACTGTTTGTACCGTCAATTTTCAGTATCTCGATACTGCCTTCAATCGGCACTTCTACAAATTTGCCGTTTTCATTGTTCGCAACAGCAACTATCTGCTCGGCATTCTTGATTTCAAAGCTGTATGAACCGTTATCAAGGATATATCCCGTCGGAGCTGAAATTTCCTTGACAGTATAAATACCATGCGGAATATTCGTCAGCGAATAGATACCTTTTGCAACTTCGGGAACGTCGGAATATTTTGTTCCGTCACTTTTATAAACCGTGAATACAGCCCCGCTGATTTTGATTTCGGGGTGTTTGGAATTGATTTTTTCAATCATCAAACCGCCTTTTTTCAGCACATTTTCAAACTGTACAGTGCTTGTCTTGTTGGCTTTGATGGTGATAGTCTGCGGTGACGGAGCAATATACCTGTCAGCAACTTTAAATTCTTCAACAGTATATGTACCGACAAGCAATGTCACGTTTGCTTTACCGTTTGCATCAGTAACAATCGTTTCATCAACCTTGACACCTGTACTTGATGTACCGTAAATATGCAGCGTAACGTCTTTAACAATGCCATCTTCTGAGGTCTTGATAAAATTACCTTTACTGTATTCGGGATTATTTTTTCTTGTAACGGTCAATATCTTGCCATTTTCAAGAATCTCAAACGGAATAGGAGTGCTGTCAAGTTCATAATAAATAGGTGCTTTTGTTTCATTGACGGTATATTTGCCGTAAGGTACTTCCTTGAAAGTTGCCTTTCCGTCTGCACCTGTTGTCAGCTTTTGAACAACTTCACCGTCTGAATTGTAGAGAGTAAACTCTGCACCCTGTAACGGCTTGTTATTCGTGCTGTCAACTTTCAGAATCTCAATACTGCCATCGATAAGCATTTCCTCAAATTTACCGTTATCGTTGTTGGCAATAACGATTTTCTGATTGTTGCCTTCAATTTTGAAAACGTATGATTTGCCGTCGGTCAAATATCCCAAAGGAGCTTTTGTTTCTTTGAGAGTATAAGAACCGTATGGAATATTCGTTAAAGTATAAGTACCTGTCTGCGTTTCTTTCAAATCGGCATATTTTGTACCGTCACTTTTATAGACAGTGAAAACTGCATTTGAAAGCTTGGTTTCGGGATTCTTTGCACTAACTTTCAAAACACTGAGTTCACCTTTTTTCAGGACATTGCTGAAAGTAACTGTACTTGTCTTATCCGCCTTAATCGTTATGGTCTGCTTCGCAGGAGAAACATATCTGTCAATAACTTTTATTTCTTCGACAGTATATTTTCCTGTCAGAAGTTTAAGGCTGACAGAACCGTTTTTATCTGTAACAACAGTTTCATCAATGTCAACACCTGTATTTGAAGTGCCGTAAATATGGAAAGTTACGTTTTCAACAACACCATCTTCAGATGTTTTTATGAATTTGCCGTTACCGTATTCAGGTGTGTTTTTATGCGTATAACCATAAATCTTTTCATTCTCCAACACTTCAAACGGTATCGGTATATCGTCAAGAACATAATGCTGAGGTGCTGTTGTTTCCTTGACGGTATATTTTCCATAACGGACTTTGCCAAAATCTACGATACCGTCAGCATTCGTTGTAAGAGTTTTCACGGCTTCATTGGCAGAATTATAAAGCGTAAATTCAGCACCCTGCAACGGCTTTTCTGTTATACCGTCAATCTTTACGATACGGATAGAACCCTGAATAGGCTCGTTGAGAATACCTATCTCACCGTCATCATTGATTTCAACCGTCACACCGTTGTCGATTATCTGGAACGGATAGACTTTTTTGTTGAGAATATGACCAGCAGGAGCCTTTGTTTCTGCCAAAACATACTCGCCATATGGCAAATCGTTCAGATAATATTTCATATCCTCGCCCTGAATTAGTTTTCCGTAAACCGTGTCAATTTTGGCAGTAATAATGCCATCCTTGTCAACGTCATTGTAAACTGTAAATTCCGCACCTTTAAGCTGCTCTTTGGTCATGGAGTCGATTTTGATGACCGAAACATTACCCTTGATAGGCGTGTTCGGAATATCACCGACTTTAACAACAGCAGCATTTTCGGTTATGCTGAAAGTGTAAGTCTTGCCTGAACGGATATAGCCTTCGGGAGCAATCCTTTCAACTACAAAATAATTGCCGTAAGGGAGATTCTGCATTTCATATTCGCCGGTAGTGCCGATTTCCGTCATCAAACCGAAAGTTTCATCTGTCTTGGTGTCAAGTTTTCCATTGCCGTCAGTATCTTTCCAAATTCTGAACTTTGCACCCGACAATTTTTGATTATTCGTTTTATCAATCTTTGTCAGACGGACAGAACCGAAAATAGGCTTATTATAAACAACCTTTTCAGAATTGTCTTCGTAAATCTGAATAGTCGATTCCGGCTCAGAAATCTCAAAAGCAAATTCTTTCTTGTCGGTCACATAACCAACAGGATTTTTTGTTTCCACAAGGATATATTTGCCTTTCGGAATGTTTGAAAGTTCATAGTGTCCCATGTCTTTTTCGATGAGAGTATTTGACGGGGTATAAATCGTATTGCCTGATTCATCGATTGAAATGATATATCCCGTTGCAAGAGTGTCACTTTCATCAAATTTTCCGTTTTCGTTTGTATCGTTATAAAGCGTAAATTCTGCACCGGAAAGCAGTTCTTTGCTGATTTCATCAGCTTTTTCAAGATAAATATTGCCTGTAATCGGTGTATTGATAACTTTCACAGTCTTTATCCTGTTAGCTTCATCGGGCAGATATGCCAAAGTCAGCGTTTGTTTTTCCGACAGAACATACTGCTTGTTCTTCTCGCCTGCCAATTCGGTAACGGTGTATCTGATATGCTTGATAGTTTCGTTTCCGTCAACATCTTTTACCCCGACTGCAACAGGCAGATTTTCAAAGAGGATTTCGCCGTTTTTATCGGTTATGCCTGTAAGAACTTTGTTATTGAGGCTGTTTTGAAGTTTGAATTCAACACCCTCCAAAGCGATTATCTCATCAGAACCATTGACCTTCGCTTTTTTGATGACCTTGATTTTGCCCTTTTTCAGAACATTCTTGAAAGTAACAGATTTTTGCCCGTCCATAGGGATAACGGTCTGTGCTTTCGGAATCTCGTAATAATCGGGTGTTTCAACTTCCTCAATTTTATATTGAATCTTTACAATAGAATCCGTTTCGGAATCGTAATATGCCAAAGGCAAATCCTTGCAAACCGCCATACCACGAGTTTTTCCGTCAGTGCCTGTGATTTTTTCGGTAGTTACATACAGAGGATTTGTTTCGGGATAAAGGTCGTAATTTACCGTTGTAACGGCAAATTTACGTTCCACCAAATCATCGTCCGATTCTTTGTAAATCTCCAATTCAGTTGTTTTATAGGTGTTTATGAAATAAACAGATGCAACGCTGTTTTCACCTGTCGGCATTGTAACTGTATTTGATTGCTCAATACTGTCCGTATCAGCAAAAACAACTGCATTTTCGGTGTCACCCTCGACAGTAACTGAAGATTTGCAGATACAAATGTTTTTTAAGCTGTCAAAAATACGTTCTTTTACGGTGTATTTCTGACCTGACTGTAAGCCTGTCACGGTGATACTTTTTGTGTCAGTGCCAAGCTGCATTACGGTTTTAGGAGAGCCTGAACCCTCTTTGAAAACCCCGTAAGCACCTGCATTCGCATTGTTCAAAGTGACCTGTATAAGCTTTCCTGCACTGTCATAAAGAGAAAACTCCACCTGACTGTAAATCTTATTGGAAACATCTATGCTTTCATCATTGTTATCCACAAATGTCTTGTAAATTCTTAATCCTACAAACTGCTGTTTAATATTGGTGAATTTCAAATATCCGCCATTTACGGTGTCATTTGAAACGTCGTATGAAGTCGTGAAAGTTTTGGTGGAACCGCCCTGCACTCTGAATCCCTGACCTTTTACTTTACTGCCTGAAATCTCTGTTATGGTGTAAGTTCCGAAAGGCAGGCTGTTTATCCTGACTTTGCGATAATCTCCAATAAACGCAAATTTCGTTGCCTCACTTGCAGAACTTGTCAAGCCTGTATAAAATAAACGTAATTCGGACCTGTATAATTGGCTTTGAGATATTTGCCCTGAGAGTTTTTCACAGTAAAACTGATGTCTGCATAGGCATCTTTTACAGAAAGCTTTTCGTTGCCTGCAAAATCCGTTCTTGTACCGTCGGTATTTTCTACCTTGAAATCTTTTTCAATCTCGATATATCCGATGAATTTTTCGGTATTTGTAATCGTTCCGGACTGATTATTGTTTGTTTCAAAGGTACGGGTGAAATTGTTGTAGGTGTACCTTTTTGACAAATTGGCATTATTCACTTCCGAAATAGTGTACTGATAGTAAAAATCATTTCCGTCTGTTATCGGAAGTCCGATGACGGTAATATTGTGTACTTTCGGATTGTCAAATTTCAGTTCAGATGTTACCGTCAAACCTCTGTAAACCGTGTCATTCGGATAATAAACATAACGGTAAACATTGTTTGTTTCATCAATGCAGATAAAATTGATATTTGACGATTCACCGGAAGCATTTTTCTGACTAATCTGCATAGTGATTTTCTTGTAATCATCATTCGTTACAGCATTGAACTGCACGAAAGATTTATTGATAACAAGCTGACTCGGACGATTTTGGAAAGTAACCGTCTTTGTGCTGTTAGCCGTAACGGAAACATTTACATTGTCCGAACCTTGCACATAATATCCGTAATTGTCATTTTTCTGCTCAATGACCGTATAAGTTCCGACAGGCAGCTTGTCAACTTCAAAGAAAAAACTGCCGTTCAAACTTTTCGGTGTAAAAACAGTGCCGTCAGATGCACTCGCCGCAAGACCTTTATAACTGTATTTTGTGCCACCGCCCGGATAGGTTGCCTGAATATATTTTCCGGCGGAGGTCATGATTTTGAATTTGGTGTTGTTCAGCACAAAATATTCTATACCAGAATTAACGGAATTGTCCTGCCAATCCTGATATTCTTTGATGACTTTCAGAGAACCTGCAGCCTCGGTATTGATTTTGAGATAGCCGAAAACGGGATCGGGTTTGTCGGCAGTAGCCTGATCAATGACAGCCTGGATTTCGGAATTGTAATGACCGTAAACTATCATGTTATTCGACTCACTGCTGACAGTAGTTTTTGCCCTGACCATAACGGCTGAATTCAAGGGATTGACCGTTGAGATAGTCAGTTTATTGCCTGATTTGCTCAGCGTTACATCAGAATTTGAACAGCTCAAGGTATATTTATCAAGGACATTATTGGTATCGGTCAAAGTGACTGCGTATTTTGTACCGTCCCATTTCAGAGTGTACGTTACAGCTTCTATTTGACTATCTGACGTAAAGCTCATAATCTTCTCATAGTCAAGCATAGATTGTTCTATTTGCTTATAGGCTTGATATACCCCTTGATTCTGGCTGTAATCGTTGTCGCACATTGCTTTTATAAAACGATAATCTGTTAAACGATAATTGATTTCATCTCGATAGCCACATATAAATTCCCAAATAATCAACTGCGTAGCAACTTCCTGTTCTTCAGCGGTGCCTGACAATGCTATATTTTTGTTTGGAAAACCAAAATACATGGCAAGCTTTATTGCATCTTGCTGATCTTCACTCAATGATTTCCAAGCATCAGGATAGTTTGTCGAAAGAGTCGGAACAGAACCGACATTCCAATCATACATATACGTTCCCGGCTGAATGCAGTATGCAACGGTATTTGTTTCTGCAATACGCATGGTATGGCGTGATTGGTTCTGCCAGTGCGTCCAGTTCTTTTGACTGTACGGCTCATAAAATGTTACTGTTTTTGCCCATCTGATGTTGGTATCGGTCAATTTTACGGTTATTTCTTTGCTTGCGGCTTCCGCCTGTGTAGAGGTCAAAGCAGAAAATGATGAAAGTATCATTATTACCGACAAAAGCATAGCCGTAAATCTGTTTAACCTGTTTTTTACCATTTACACCATCTCCTCAAAATTTATTTTATCTATATAAAAAGCAGACACGATTTGTTCTGACGGTCAAATCATGTCTGCTTGGATTGTCATTATTCGATTTTTTAAGCGTAGAGGAGGTAAACCCAATATTCATTTTCATTATAAAAATATTTATCTTTTTCACTGAGATTCGAGCCAATATCTTCGATTACTATTTTAAACATCAATCCTTCTATATTTTCACCGTTAGCATCCATTTTCTTCTGTAAATTTGTAAATAAATACAAACATTCTTCTTTGAAGTTTTCTCCGTCAACGGTATCTGTATTTGATACTGGAAAACCGTATGACGCACAGCCTTTATGATGTCCGTCAACAATGTCATAACCGTATTCATCATCAAATTTACTGCCGTAATCCATGCCTCGATTTTTCACCCATAGGCTTTCTTCCCATATCATGGCGTATTCTTTTTCACCTACTTCTCTTAAATCCGAAATAATTTTGTTCCAATCATACGGTGCATAATAGGCAGAATATTCTGAATTGATAACCGAACTTTCTTCAATCTTGGACTGTTCGGGTTCTTTTGAAATCTGCGGTTCGGGTATTTTGGAAACTTCCTTTTCCTTGACAGTAACATGACAAACTGCCGACTTGCCGTTTACGGTTTTGACAGTAATATCTGCTGTTCCTGCTTTGAGAGCAGTTACATTGCCATTCTCATCAATATTTACGACACCTGCATCTGACCAATACCATTCCAATGTGTTGTCATCAACATTTTCGGGCGATATGGTTGCTGTCAGCTTTTCTGTATCTCCGACTGTCATCAAAAGGTTATTTTTATTCAAAGATACGGAAACGGCTGAAACAGGAATTTTTGACGGTTCAGTAACAGGCTGAACAGAACTTTCTTCAATCCTTGATATTTCAATTTGAGCATTTATGCTAACTTCTTTCGGCTTGGGACTTTCGTTTTTTGAAGACTGCTCGCTGACTTCAATTTTCACTTCCGAAATTTCGGCAGAACTTTCTGTAAATGATATTTCTTCAATTTCCGACTGAATTTCAATTTCAGAAATATCCTTGCTTTCCTCAATATCGGATATTTCAAATTCAGACGGTTCAGATGTAGTTTCAAGCGATTTTTCGGTTGAAATGTCCGATACTGTTTCAGGTTTTGAAATTCCCAAAACTTCTTCTGATGAAACGCTTACACTTGACTGTACAGGGACTTTTATTTCAACCGCCGCATCTTCGCAGCCTGTAGGGATAACTGCCGCAAGTGCGAGGCACATTGCTATCATAATTTTCTTTGTCATTTATTTCCATCTCCATTCTAAAAGGGATATTCTCCGATAACATCTTTGTCATCGGAATTTTTATACTTTTTCGTACAGTAATCAATATATGCTGATTCAAAAACACTCCAGATATCTTCTTCCTGCCATGTTTCAATCAACATCCGCAGGTTGTTGCGGGTAGGATTTTTTATCATATTGATAACTGTCTCCATAGCCGTTTCATACAGGTCAAGACGCACACTTTCAAGATATTTTGTTTCGGCAATATGCGAGAAATAGAAAGCTGCCGCAGCTTCCGCCATAACTCCGCACATTTCAATCTGTTCGTTTATGGCAAATTCTTTGATATACCCTGTATGTATCATCTTGTTGACTTTATCAAGAACGGCAACTTTATCGGGAACAAGTGCCTTCAATTCATCTCTTTCGTTTTCAATAGCAATAACTTTCCTTGAAAAATTATTTCCCTCTGCGATTTTTTCGCACTCTATCAGAACCTGTACATCATCACTGTCACCGTTCCTGCATGACATAGGCTCGGAAACTATCTCATAATCACACAGAATAATGCTTACAGCCTCCTGAACGGCATTACGGGAACCTTCTATAAAAATCTTTATAACTGTACTGCCTTTGTCCGAAAGTTCCGTTTCATTCGACGAAAGTTCATAAACATTGCCGCAGGCGGGATTGGAACATCTCAACTGAACACCGCAATGTTTAAATATATCGTCACAACAAATATTCAGTTCCAGCTTACTCTTGCAATCGGGACATACAATCCCTTTAACTTTATTTCCCATAAAAAATCATTCCTTTGCTATTTTTTTGACATCAGAAAATTTTGTTATCAAAATAGAACGAGCCTGCAAATCTGCAAGCTCTGCCTGATAATAATATTCATTTGTGGCTGTGTTTTTGCGAATAATACAGCCTTGAAACATATAATCAACACCATTGTATTGAACGACAGTGTTAAGATTTGCCTTAACTTCTTTTGTATCCATTTGTTCCTCCAAATAAAATACAGCTTCAACGAATCTCGCCAAAGCTGTACAGTTACAATTATTTGATTTTATGTACCATCAAGCAAAATGCCTTTTACATCTTTGTTGTTTACGCTTGAATCAATTACTCTGCAATTAGTGCAGTTAAGCCAGCCTTTGAAATGCCTTTTCAACCATGTTTGAATGGACTCCATTATCATTTTCTTGCTTCGTGATTGAGAGCCGAAATCGCCTTCCAGAAAAAGAATGATTTCTATCTCATGTTTATGGTCAATAAGCATATTCAGTATTTGCAAAAACTGCTCATGCTCATCATCACGATTATATTTATCAAAAGTCCCTGCACCTGTTAAACATGACAGGGTACAAGATACTTTTTTGGCAACCTCCAAATCAAAGCAATCCTCAATGGTTCCATCAGGTCTTTTTTGTGTTTTATGTTGGGTACGCCATTTGTTTTCCGCTTCATGCCCTGTGCAGTTTTTGATTTCCATTAAAATCACTTTATCTTTAGAGTATGCTATAAAATCTACACCTTTTCCATTGGAAACATTGTTCTGAAATTTTTTATATATCTCGGTATCATCAAATTTAATAGCTTGGAATTGGTCGCCGAATTCAAACTTCATATTACTTTCAATCATGTCATCAAATCCTGTTCTCTGTCATATAAGCTATCAAATTCTTCCATAATCGCATTATGCTGAATATCAGCCAAACAGTCAGCCGATTCATATGTCACTTTGTCTTTTTCATCTCTGTACAGAGAAATGAAATTGATTTTGACAGGCTCTTTTTCTTTTGAGGGATAACAGGACATAAGATTAAATGCCTGCTGAATAAAATAGCTGTGTGTAGTGATAAACACCTGAACACCCATTCGTGACAGTTCTGCCAGAGAGTTGGCAACATGGTAAATCATTTTCGGATTCATATTTGTTTCCGGTTCATCCCAAAACAATATGGATTTTTTGTTCAAGCTTCCGGAAAGAATAAGATAAGTCAAAGTTGAAAGCTTTCTGAAACCTTCCGATACCAATCCCATTTCAAATTCTCCTGCACCTTTTACATTCAGGAAAAAACGGTTATTTCTTTGAATAACACTGCCATTCATGATATTTGAAAAGTTTGATAAAATGGCATTCTGTTCATCAGTGTTCTTTCCCTTTTTTAATGGTCGCAGCAATAATCTTGCAAGATCATAATAAGTTTCATCAAATTCAATATGATAATCATCATATAACGATGTAAAGTTGCCCGTTGAAGAAATAATTTCCTTTGGCGGCAAAAATATCGGAATAAAATCATCCTTTTCGGTTCTGTCAACATCTACGGTCAAGTGGTTGGTTTGTTTATACCCGAAACTGAAATCAATTTGATTCGATTTATCAAACGAAACAACAACTTTCGCTTTTCCTCCACCCTGCTGACGTGCTACAAGTCTGCCTATCGAGGACTTGTCGGGCTGAAACACACCGATAAGTTTATGCAAAAGAAATCTCTCCTGATCTTCTTTTTTATCACTGTTATCTGCCAACAGTTTACCTGCTGAATACAAAGTTTTTATCAATGCCGTTTTTCCTGTGCTATTCTCGCCAAATATCACGTTGATATTGTCTGAAAACTGCATATCTATGCTGTCAAACAACATAAAACTTTCAGCACTCAAATGGTTTATCTTCAAAATAATCGCTCCCTGCAAAAGAACTTCAAATAATTACTTGTATTATGATACCACATGGTTCAATTTTATGCAATATCAATATATATTTTTTCAGATATACCATTCAAATTGACGTTCTTTTTTATCTTTTTGCACTCTTTACAATGCGGATAATACTGCCGTTTACAGTCTTTTTGCTGTTATCTATGGAATTTACCACAAAGGCTATCGTATCCGATCGCATAACGGGCTTTCTGCAGTAGCTTGAATGTGAAAGGGCATTTGCACCGTTGGACAGCTTTATCAGATATGTACCTTTTCTTATATCCAAAACCTGACCTGTATAAAGACTGCCCGGACTCATGTTCTTCAAAAGTTCGGTCTGCTTGCTGTCCTCTGCCAGACGGATACTTGCACCGATACTTAACGGTTCATTTTTATCTCCACGACCATGTATTTCGGTTATTCGTACCATTACCCTGTCACCGACGCTGAACTTTTCGCTGACATCCGTTATCCAGTCCCATGACAATTCACTCGGCTGTATCGTACATTCTGCACCGAAAATCTCCACTCTCACGGCATTATAACTGACACCGATTATTCTTGCCTCAACAAGGCTGTTTTCATAAATTTTGTATTTTCCTTTGTCGTCTTTGTCAAAGAAAAATGTCTGACGGTTTCGAGCATTCGCACGGAGTCTTGATGCAACAAGCGTCTGCGAATTATTATCCAAAGCGATAATCATATAACTGATTTCTGCACCGACCATTGATGAAATTATCTTCTGATAGCGTACTTCTGTATCGACTTCCTTGTTTGAAAGGTCTATCAGTTCCGATGCAGGAATGATGATTTTATAGCCGTTGTAGTAAGTGACACCGATTATATGATTATCATGCGGTGTTTTTTCCATGCCGACAAGATTTCCTGTCAAAATACGCTTTGTTATATAGGCATTTTTTATCTCATGCCAATTTGTTTCCTGCTGTTCCTTTTCGGAAACGATTTCTTCATTCTTATCCACAAACAGAACAGGCAGATTATCGGGATTTTTAACAGGTTTTTCCTGCGGCAAGGTCTTTATTTCATTTGACATTCTAAACATCTCCTTGTATTTTCAATCCCGTCGATTTGGAACGGGGTTTCTTTTCTTTTGGTTCGGTATCGTCTGACAGCGAACTGCGGGGAATATCCTCTTCCAAAACAGGATTTTCTTTGACTTCCTTATGTTCGTATCTGTTGGAAATTTCGGGAGCATAATTTGAAATGGTGATAGGTTCTGCATTTTTCACTTTTTCAACATCGGGATATTCACTGAATTTATACTTTTTCAGCTTCATCACGTTCTGACCACGCAATACAATGATTTCTTCATCCAACGGCAACCGCAAAACTTCATCAACTGTCAGAACAGGTCTTTTATCAACCGAACTCGTCAATTTCGCCTGCGTATCAAAATCAATGTTCTCGGATTTCGATGAAATATCAACCGTCATTGTCCCTGAACGCTCCGACAAAACCTCTGCACTTGCAATATCATTACTGCCAAGCCATATCTGCGTATCGCAGCAGCCTATGATTTCATCACGTTCCGCAGGTGAATACCTGTTATCAAGCTGTGAAATAAGCTGTACTATCGGAATGACATTGACACCGTATTTTCTGACGGTAGCCAATTTTCTGCCTAAATCGGGAATATTTCCGATTGACGGCAATTCATCAAGCACGATATTTACATGAACTTTCAGCAACTGATTTTCGCACGTCTTCCCCAATTCCGCCAATTTTATAAACAGGAACGAAAAGAATAATGAAGATAAAAGCTGATAGGTGCTGTCCTGATCTGACATGATGATAAAATAGGCACATTTCTCTCTGCCGGGAGCTGTCAAATTTATATCATCAAACGAAGTCATATTTCTGATAGCCTCTGACTGAAAAATCTGTAAGCGTGTTGCTAATCCGGAAGCAAAAGAGGCTTGCACTTCTTTAGTCGCCTGCGAGTAAATATTATATGACAATTTAGCAGGGTGACTTTCATCAAGGTTTTCAAGACATTTTTTCGTCCTTTCCTTGAACTTATCGTCTGCGAGGAGAGTGTATAATTCGCCAAGAGATTTATTGCCCGTGTACGCATTTGAATTGATATACAACAGCAGGGATTTCAGCAAATTCTTTTCTCCGTTGTCCCAGAAAGGATCGGGCGTTTCACCTTCAAGCGTATTCTGTATGATAGTGGAAACGGCTATTTGTGCAAGCATTTGATTAACCCCGACTTCACCGGTCACGTTCCAACTGTTTGATTTTTCGGGATTGACAAGATTGAAAACCTTGACTTTATATCCGCATGATTTCGCATAACCACCAATTGTTTCAAGAAGTTCACCCGACGGATCTGTACATACAAAAGATTCTTCACGCTTGATACACTGTGCAAGATACGGTCTGACAAACATATATGACTTGCCCGAACCCGGTGCACCGCATACAAACATATTCATATTTTCCTTTGGAATGACCTGCTTGAAAACAATTTTTCCATTCGGAAGTTTACCCAAAATGATACCCTTATCATCTTCACCGATTTCTTTGCATATTGACAGAAGATGATTTACTTTATCCGCCGTCATCAGCTTTTTCGCCTGCTTTTCCGAAAGATACTTTGCTGTACCGTAAGTGCCTTTTTCACTGACGGAAAAATTCCTGTCATCAAAATTTCGGCTTTCAATCCTGTTTTTGATAACAATAAATGCAATTACCAGAATGATAATTCCCAATGTAATCAAGGCAGACTGAACATATTTCCATTCACCCAAAATCGAAAATGTACTTGCCAAATCCGTCGGGGGTGGGTGGAACGGCGTACTGTCAAAGGCTTTGAAAAGATTTGCCAAAAACCCGATGAAATATCCCAATGCTCCCGTTAAAAACACTATCAGCAGAGTTCCAAATATCACTTTAGCTTTTTTCATTTTCAATCATCTCCCTGACATCACGAATTTTGATGTTGTTTATTTTGACCTTTGCGGGACACATTATTTTCTGAACAAAATCCACCTGAAAATCATAGCAAAGAATCCTGCCCGAAATATCGTTATTCAGCAATCCTCTTTTGAACTTCATCAAGCGGATAACATCCAAGTGGCACCCATTCAAAACAGGATTTCCATATTTGTCAAAACCGTCATTCACCGTCTTAAAACTGTTGTCACCATATCCGAATCCATCAATAAAAGTATCTTCAATCATTTCGGAAAGTTCCTGATGGCAAAGGACTTTCAACTGCACATCACCGTCTGCATTTTCAGGCACAATATAAATATGCCTGAAAACCTCATTCAGAATGACCGTACTTGAAGAAACGTCTTTGTTCTTATTTCCGAAAATCAAATCGGCTGCAATATCAAAGTCCGATACAAGAAATATCGCATTTGAAGTATTTTTTATATTCAGAAAAGTACCGTTGTCAATCATACAGCTTACTCTCAGTTCCGTCCCGTAACTTAACGGATAACGGTTTTTATCAATGTTGTACAGCACTAGACATTTACTATCCGTCAATATCAATCCTGTCATAACACTGTTTCTGATCTGCTGAACGAAATCTTCCAATTCATACTTTATGTCCATTGAATCGTAAAAGACAGGCATATCCGAAAGCCGGGAAATCTTTAACAAAGGGTAAACCACTTTATACGACTGTTTATGTCTGCGGGCAAATATGAACGGCTTTTTATCCGGCAGAAATTCTATGTCGGCATTAATCAAAGAACAATATGTTTTTGCAAAAAGCTGTCTGCGGTATCGTCTTGAAGTTTCCGTTCTGCTTTTGTCGGAAATATGTCCAAACCGTTCAGGATATTTCTGCTTCAATCTTTCTTTCCCCCGATTTGTCAGCCTGATACCTTTCAAACCATTTTTACTGTATGTTCTTTTCATCAGACCGTCATTGTAGAAATTGTGTCTTATCAGTTTTCCATAGCTTGAACTGATATTCAGCCGTTCAAATTCAGAATACGGAAACTCACCGCTTAAAGCTGTCAAGGTCATAACTTTGTCTTTTTTGTTAAGCCGTCCTGCATACGACGGGGCGTAAAATCTATCAAAAATCCGCTATTCAAGCGACTTTTAAGCCGATTTTACATATAACCCGAATTCGTCAAAAAATGGCAGTAAAGTTATATGCCATAACGGGCAAATTTCAGGCATTTTTTTCTTTCTTTTCGTCTTCTTCGTTCTTTTTATCCTTGCTTGAAACGATAATTTCGGTATGTACATAGTCGCCCGGACGATTAAAAAGTCCCATATCAATCAAATTGTCATCTACCAAAAGCATTGTCGAAATGATGTTTATAACATGATGTGTTTCTATATTGTCAAGGTCACGGATAATTCTTCTGTCTTCAGGCGTGTGAATAAATATTATGGCAACAGATGCGTTGCGGAATTTTTCGTGTTTATTCTGTTCCACATACATTCTCAGGGCATACGACAACGGATCAATGATGTAGGCATCAGAATCAATGGAAGTTCTTTTCGGCATCAGATATGGCAGCGTAATAATAATACTGCCGTTATCAGCCTTTTTGACGCTTATATTCAAAACCTTGACAACCCTCGACATATAGTAACTTTTATCAATATCAGCCTCTTTTATAACTGCCGTTCTGATTTTGTTTACAAGCCTTTCCATCGCCTCTGCAAAGGCAATATAGCCTTTACGGAAATCCATTTCATTTGTCAGATTATAAAGCCCCAGTGCGAGAGTTTTATTCTCGTCAAGTTTTTTCAACACTTTGCCAAGCCTTGCGTACTGCATTCAATTACCTCCAATTTCATAGCTTTCAATATTCCCGTCATTATCAACTCTGCAAAGTGAAACACAATTTATTTCATGCAGAATTTCATCGGAGATTTTATCCGCTTCTTCGTCACTGTCAACGATTGCAATTCTCTTTGGCATATCCCTCTTATCAACATTTCTGTTGATAGCTGTCATGACTATCCTGTATGTCTTTGAAGATAAATGCACGATTTCATAAAGCTGATTTTGACTTGTCATGAAGATTATCAAAACAAGGCTTTCGCCTGCATAGTGTTCCTTGACATCAAATTCCGTCAGTATCCAGAGTGCCTTTATCAAATCACGGTTTATCTCCTCAGAAAAAAGAGGAACACAATATGCGTTCCTGTCAGAGTTATATTCAATCTTTTTTTCACCTGTAAGCCTTTTCAGTATACGCTGAAGATACTTGGCATCTTTGTCATTCACATAGTCATAACACCCATTGCAAAACAGCTTGAACAGAAGTTTTTCAGGGATATATTTGTACTGGCGTATAGTGTCGATAATATCTTGTTCAGTCATTTCAGTGTCCCTCCTATAAGTTAATGGCGGCAGCTTTATAAGGAAAAACTGCCCGAAAACCATAATTCAGGAGTTTTTATTGCTTGACAGCGAATACTTTAAAGACGGTATATTGTTCATGTTCTTCCATGACCTGAATTTTGTTAGGAACATAATGACCGTTTTTGTAAAATATCACGCTGTCATCTTGCAAGCTTTTAAAAAGTTTATTGTCGCTTGTTGTTTTGTCAATATTAGGGGGAACTGGTTCCCTTTTTTTCGCTATTTCACTTTTAGGTAACGTTACAGCAACATCAAGGAAAACTGGTTCCCCTTTTTTCGCTATTTCACTTTTAGGTGACGTTGCCGCAATATCAAGGGGAACTGGTTCCCTTTTTTCCGATGTTTTAATTTTAGGTGACGTTGTGGCAATATCAAGGGGAACTGGTTCCCCTTTTTTCGATATTTCACTTTCGGGTGACATTTCCGCAATATCAAGGGGAACCGGTTCCCCTTTTTCTGAGGTTTCGATTTCAGGTGATGTTGCCACAATATCAAGGGGAACTGGTTTCCCTTTTTCTGACGTTTCGATTTCGGGTGACGTTGCCACAATATCAAGGGGAACTGGTTTTCCTTTTTCTGACGTTTCGATTTCAGGTGATGTTGCCACAATATCAAGGGGAACTGGTTCCCTTTTTTCTGATGTTTCACTTTCAGGTGACATTGTAGCAACATCAAGGGGAACTGATTCCCCTTTTGATAATAAATTGTCATTATCAAATAATCTTGAAAAGTCTATCTCACCATCTAAAAGTTTCTTTTTTTGGGCATCTGACAATCTTTCAATAATATTTCCTATAATTTCCTCTGTTTGCTTTTTTACTTTTACTTGCTCTTGAGATTTTGCAGCCATTTCAAGAGCTTTATTTATGCTGAGTTTTCCCTCTATAACTGCCTGCTGAATTTCTTCCGGCATTTTTTCAAGCTGAGCATATTTTTTGACCTGTCTTTCCGTTACGTTCAGAATCTCGGCAATACCCTTTTGCAAACCGCCACTGTATTCACCTGATTTTGCCATTCTTCCAAGCAGTTCTTTTACTTCAATATAATATTTGAATCTTTGACCTGACGTGTATTCACGGACTGCAAGGTTTGCCATGTAAAGTTTAAGCTGTGCCGAATCCTTTGAAAGTCCCTCAAAAACCATACACGGAATGGATTTCCAATGCAGATATTCCGTTATTGCTCGATAACGCCGTTCACCCGAAATTATCTGATAGTTATAAGATGAAATTTTATGAACAGCTATCGGATGCAGAAGTCCGCAGGCTTCAATATTATCCGCAAGTTCCTTTATGGCTTCGTCGGTATCGTTTTCATTGTAAATATTTCTTTCGGCAAGATGAATAAAATCAACAGGAACATTTTCGGTATGTCCCTTATTTTGGAGGGGAGCAGCAGTTTCTTTCGCTCTGTTCAGAGAAGCTTGTATGTTGCTCAAATTGATTTTTCCCACTCAAAATCATCCTTTCAGTTTTTCAAGTATTTCGTTTGTCAGGGCAAGATAATCTTCATAACCGTGACTTTTTCTGTCGTAAACATTTATCGGCTGATGTGAATTTCTTGCTTCGGAAAGATATGTATTTTTACGGATAGTTGTCTTGAAAGCAGGGAAGATTGTCTGTTCCTGCAAAACCTGTCTGTAAGCGTTTTTGTTGCGGTTATTTTCATCAAGTGTAACAAGTACGCCAAGTACAGACAAATGCGGATTGACATCTTCCTTGACATCGACAAATTCCGTTGACAGACAAAGCAGTCCATGAAGTGCATTGTCATCAGGAATTGTCGGTAAAATTAAATAGTCCGCATATGCTGAGTGTTCATAAGGATGTTTAGCGTATGTGCGGATATGCAGAGCAGAATGTTTTATTCTGTTCTGCATATTTTCTTTATTAAACGATATTGCCTATATGCGTGAAATAGATGTCAATTTGCTGATGTGCTGATTTGGAATGCCACTTATCTCTTTCGTGTATAACGATTTTCTCGATGAATGTACGGAGTATCTCGGGAGTTAATTCCTGAATATCCGTATATTTTTTGGCTATTTGGATAAACTTGTCAATGCCTGCGGACTCTGCTTTCAACCTTTCAATTTCACTTTCAAGCACAGGGATTTTTTCCTTGATTTCCTTTTGCTCGGAAAGGTATCCCTGTGAGAGCAGTTTGAACTGTTCATCGGGAAGTCTGCCGAGGATATTATCTTCGTATAATCTTTTGAATATTGCATTCAACTCATTATCACGCCTTTTCAGCTTTTCAAGTTCAGTTGATTTTGCATTGATTTCCCTGTGGCTCTGTGATGAAGTTTTTTGACTGATATACTCCGCAAATTCGTTTGTTTTGGTTCTTGCCAAATAAGTTACACGCCTGATTTCTTCCAAAACTATTTTATCGAGAACTGCTTCAATAATACGATGAGGTGTACATAATTCTTCTCCCATATGCTTACGGTAGCGACTGCATATAAAACTGAATGTTTCGGGGTTCATGGTTCTGCCATGTACAAAGTACAGTTTTGAACCGCAGTCGGCACAGTACAGAATACCACTGTATTTATTGATACTGCCAATTGAATTCCTGCATCGCTTACCAGACCTTACTTTTTGAACAATATCCCAAGTTTCTTTGTCAATGATAGCCTCGTGGGTGTTTTCAAAGCGATACTGCTGTTCTTTGGGAACATCTTTTTTATGCTTATCTTTGTATGAAATCCTTGTGGTACGGCAATTTATTGTATGCCCAAGATAAATTTCGTTGCTTAACATTGTTGAAACAGTTCTTGTATTCCAGGAATAAACATCATTGATATCAGTATTGGCACCTGCCACGCCATCTCTCTCATACCTTTTGGCAGAAGGTTTGGGAATTTTTCGCTTTCCCAATTCATTGGCTATCTTTGTCGGACCTATTCCCGAAGCACACATTTGAAAGATAAGTTTGACATTTTGGGCTGTTTCTTCATCAACTATCAATCTGCCGCCATGTTCCTTATCCCTCAAATATCCATAGGGAGTTGTTGTTCCGATTCGTTCTCCACGCTCGGCTTTGGCTTTCTGTACAGCTCTGATTTTTTTGCTTGTGTCTTTTGCGAACCATTCATTGAACAGATTTTTAAACGGGGCTAATTCATTTCCATCGGAGTACATACTGTCGAAATTATCGTTGACAGCAATGTATCTGACATTCCATCTCGGAAACAGTATTTCCGTGTAATTGCCGACTTCAATGTAATTTCTTCCGAGTCTTGACAAGTCTTTTGTTATCAGAACGGCTACTTTGCCATGTTCCATGAGTTCCAGAAGTTCCTGAAATGCCGGACGGTTAAAGCTTACACCCGAATATCCGTCATCAACAAAGGTTTGCACATTTTCAAAGCCGTTGTCCTTTGCGTACTTCGTCAGAATGGCTTTCTGATTGATAATGCTGTCGCTGTCGCCCTTGTTTTCGTCCTCCTGAGACAGACGGCAGTACAGTGCCGTTATTTTATTTTGGTTTGATATATTCATTTTTTCCTCCGTTTCCGAATCAAACCGATTGAGAGTATGCAGTTTCAGTTTTCTGCAAACCAAAGTATACTGTCAATCGTTGTTCAAGTCCAGACCTTTTTTATGATAATTTTTCCGTTTCTTTCTGCATTAAATATCGCAGTTTATCATCGACCGAACATTTTGATTCTCTGCTAAAGACAGAATTTACAGAATATACCATTCCGTTTACGCAGTATTCCTTACTGCTTGTAATATGCTTTTCATCAAGCTGTATGCTCTGAATTCTTTTCAAATGTTCGTAAACACTTTTATCAAAATCCGTTCCCGAAGGAACAGTAAAGTTATTATAATTCATCTAACCGCCTTTCCCGACCGTATAATATCAGCCGATACACTATTTTTGTTGTTCTTTCAATATGGATTTCATTTGCCCAAATCATATTTTTTCGTCAATCCTTTCACGATTAAAATTTATATTCCGCCCATACTGCCATTTTGAGTATTTTTTCTTTCTTTGTGAAACGGCTGTGAGGTGCAGTCCTCAACGGGCTGTTCTTCGTCAACTATTTCCGTCAGTTCGGCAGCCAGATACAGCGTACCAGTTCCCAAATTAC
>CACZZB010000039.1 GCA_902785555.1 uncultured Ruminococcus sp. | reverse complement strand
TATGACCTTGTACATTTTACACACAGGAGGAGCGGTGTTTCAGCTATCTTCCCCATGCAACCTGCAACATACAGTTCCTACGGGTTTGTTTCTTATAGTTGTATTATACAACTTTATGAAAATAGTTTCAACCATTTTACAAAAAATTTACAAAAAACATTTTTGATTAAAATAATAGAATACTATAATATATTTTTAATGTTTTTATGCACCATATTGTAACATACCATGTCCAACAAATATGCACTCAAGACAGCTCAAAAGGGAAAAATCTCCATTTTTAACAAAAAACCACAATTTAATTTATGCGATTTACCATTAAAATTTCATTTAACACAGTGCATCTTTGAACCTTGCACTGAAAAAGTCCAACCAACGTTATTTTATAATAAAGGTTATAATATTTCAAGTGGTTTGAAATGCTTTTTGGGCAATGTTCCAGATTGTCACCTCCTTGTTGGTGAGGAACGAATCTGATACTTGTCAAAAGTCAGTTTTGTCTTGCAGTCCCTGAAAAAAGCTTCAATTTCTCACCTGTTCAAATAGAAGTTCAGTTTCTTTATATCATATTCACATAGTGTAACTTTTTAAAAAAGCCACTTGATGTAGCGTACAATTTTATAATAAAATGTACAGTACATCATGCACCTTCTCCTCCTGTCCGGAACGGGTATCCGCAAAAAGCATATTCATAACGTATCACTCCTCATAAAACTTTGTTTCTGAATAATATTTTAACAGAAAGAAATAAAAACAATAAGTCGATGAATAATTTTCGGAAATAGGAAGGTGACAATCTGGAACACCCTATTTTGTAATGCTGACAAAAATAGTAAAATAAAGTAGACTTATGAATTGTTGTCAATGTGATACGAGGAGGACTTGAATATGACAAAAAAAGAAATTGAATCTGCGAACAGTGAGGCGATCGAAAACAGCGGGATTCCCCCCGATAATGCAATCAAAGACAGAAAAAACTTTCTGACCGCTAAAAGACTCGAAAATGTCGTTGCTATCCTTCTTGGCATCACCACGCTGCTCTCGGCATGGGCTGCGTGGATCGGATCTCTGCACGGCGGAATTCAGTCCATCTGAATGGAGGATAATAGCCAAGACAATCCCTTTAAAACGCCCGGTATGACCGAAAAGTATTTTGATTCGGCACATTCAAAGATATGCCGAATCAGATAGCGATTTTGTCGATTGCAGTCGTGTGTCTGATATTCGCATTTATTTATATGTGTACGATACCGCTGCCGACGGATTTCGCACAGATGAATTTTTTTGAATTCAATCAATAATAGTTTCTGAGAGTTCATATATGATATCAATATTTACATACAAAAGAAAGGAACAAAATTATGGAAGTGATACAATCATTTGATTTCAGTATTCTTAACGGAATACAGGAAAATCTCCGCTGTGCATTTTTAGATAATTTTTCAATTTTTCTCACCTACCTGTTTACGTCAGGCATCTTTTGGATTGTTGCGGGAGTGATCCTGTTATTCTTTCCAAAGACTCGCACTGCCGGGATTATTTTGCTCGCAGCACTGATGCTCAGTTTTTTGACCGGCGACGTATTACTCAAGCATCTTGTTAATCGTCCGAGACCGTTTACCATTAATACAGATATCGTTCTATTGATCAAGCAGCCGTCCGGTGCGAGTTTTCCGTCCACACACAGTACACTTGCAGCATCGGTAACGACCGTACTCCTCGTTAAAGAAAGAAAACTCGGCTTTATCGCTCTGGCATTGACGATATGTGTTGCGTTTTCGCGTCTTTATCTCTATGTTCATTATCCTACAGATGTCCTTTGCGGACTTTTGCTCGGTGTGATTTGTGGTGCTGCGGTACTGTTGATTGCAAAAGCTACAAAGCTTGAAAACAGAATTTCCAAAAACCGTGTTGCCTGACGTTCAGAAAAAATCAACCAAATTCAATAGTGCAAAGAATTATGTTAATAATGAAATAAATGATAATAAGGAGGTCTTTGAATTGAGACTGAAAAAAATTTTATGTTTTTTTTTGTTTTCGTCATTGCTTGTCAGTTCTGTAAATATGACAGCGTTTGCCAAAGAAACGGACGAAAAATATGACTATGCGAAAATCAACGACAGAATTTCGGCAGTTTTCGGTTCAGACAGTGAAAAATCAAAAACAGGAATATCTGTCGATACCATAAAAAAGGCTTATGAAGATATTCGGGGCAATTACCCGGAAAAAATCAGACAGTCCGACAGCGATGAAACTGCTGATACGAGTGGCGAAATTGAAGAAAGTTTACCTCAGGAAAACTCTGAGGAAGAGTTTGTACTTCAGGCAGACAGTACAGAATTTACATGGGACAGGAGCAGTGATATTGGTATTACTATACAAACTAATTCCAATTCAAAAGAGTTTACTGTAAAAAAGAATGGTATTCTTTATTCTTCAAGCCTGATAAGCAGCAATTTACTGATAGACTACGGCACTATATATTTAAGCAATGATTTTCTTAAAAAATTGGATGACGGTGAAAATGACCTTGTTCTCATACTGAAAGAGGGAAATCTGGATATTACCGTGAATGTTACGGATAATCAGACAGAGATACCTGTTGAGAACAATAAAATAACCGCAAAGGAAACTTTCTTTGAATGGGACAAGAGTGACTTTATCGGAATAGCCATGAATACAAATTCAAAATCCAAAAATGTTTCAATTACCAAAAACGGTGAATTTGTTGCGTCAAACAATGACAAGGGTGTTTATATCGTTTTCGGCAGAGTCGGCATTACCGCAAAGATACTTAAAACACTTGATGTGGGTGAAAACACTCTTACTCTGACATTTGATGACGGAACTCTTGATATAAACATAAATGTCACCGACAAAAAACACTCTTCCGATACAGCAGAAATTACAGCCGATAAAACCGAATTCACATGGAACAGGAACAGTTCCGAAAACATTTCCATAAAGACAAATTCAAAATCCGAAAGTATTTCGGTGCGTCAGAGCGGAAAAATATTTTCGACTTCCGACAAGGAAAATATTTCTATCAGTGACGGAGTTGTGACAATAAAACCCGAATTTCTCAGCAAACTGAATGACGGTGAAAATGAATTGAAACTCATTTTTGATGACGGCAGTATCACTGTCAAAATCAATGTCACGGGTTCGGTTGAGAACTCAAAAAATCCTTCCGTTTCAAGCAGAAATTCCGACAATTCATCAAATATCGGTGTTTTGCCAGCTACGGGAAATGAAGGGCTGACAGTCGGTGCAGTCATAGCGTTACTTTCGGCAGGCCTTTCGGGAATACTGCTTTCAACGAAAAGAAAAAGAGAAAAGTAATGCTTTTTAGGAGGAAATGGAAATATGAATGTCGTCGAAAAAATAAAGAATTTTATATTCATCCGTGCTGTTGCAATATATGGAGAAAACCACATCAAAAAATATCTTTCACAAAGCAAAAAATCTGATAAAGTCAGTGAAAAAATGCTTTTGAAACTGATGAAAAAAAACAGGAATACCGAATTCGGAAAAAAATATGATTTTGCAAATATAAATTCTGTAGAGGAATATCAGAAAAAAGTTCCCTATACAACTTATGAAGATTATCAGGAGTATCTTGACAGAACTGCCGAAACAGGTGAACAAAATCTCATCACCGCCAACAAAATAACCTTTTTTGCCAAAACATCGGGTACAACGGGCGTTACCAAAAGAATACCTGTTGTTGACGACTCCTATAAGCCATATATGGGCTGTGTTTCATATAACTATACACTGCTGTTAAGAGAAATGAAAAGAAAAGGCGTTCTGGCAGGCAAGGGACTGAATACAACCGAAACGGAATGCACCTATACAAAAGGCGGTATCAGAGAGGGATTTATTTCATCTTATGCATTGTCGAGTATAGAATTGGTTTTGTCAACCATTTGTCTGCCAAAAGAAATATACGGCTACGGAGATAATATCGACATGAAATATATCAAAGCCCGTTATTCTTTGCAGGACGCTGATTTGATTTTTTTAATGTCAATTTTCATGTCAAATCTCTGCGATTTGATGAAATATATCTTTGATAATTATCAGATGCTTGTCAATGACATCAGAACAGGAACAATAGATGAAAGCATCAATCTGCCGCCGGACCTCAGAGAAAGGCTTGAAAAAAATCTTGTACCTGCCCCCGAAAGAGCAGAACAGCTCACACAAATTTTTGTCAATGAACCCAACGAAGGTATCATTCCGAAACTATGGAAAAAAATGTCGCTTATAGTGGCGATAGGTACGGGGGAATTTACACCGTTTACGGAAAAAATGAAATATTACTGCGGTGATGATATCGCTTTCAGTTACGGAATGTATGCAGCTTCGGAAGCTGCAGTAGCAACTGCCATCAATAAAGAGGATAAAGACTATCTTCTTGCCGTTGATGGTGCATTTTTTGAGTTTCTGCCGATAGATGATGAAAATTCCACTCCCCTGCTTCTTCATCAGCTTGAAGTCGGAAAGCTGTATGAGGTTATCATAACAAACCGTTCGGGACTGTACAGATACCGTATCAAAGATGTCATAAGGGTAACGGGCTATCACAACAAAACCCCTCTCATACAGTTTGCCTACAGAAAAGAACAGCTTATCAATATAACGGGTGTTAAATTGACCATTGAGCATATCACAACTGCCATAAAAAATTTCCAGAAACGCATAGGCGTTTCCATTTCGGATTACAGTCTTTATACAGATACGGACTTTACCCCTTGGCGAATCGTGTCATTCATTGAATTTGACAAGGATATCCCCAAAAATATGGAAAGTGAAGTCAGGGAATTTTTTGACGATGAACTGACAAAAGTAAATGCCGAATACGGCAGAATGCTGAAAATAGGCGAATGTTCCAACTCATTTGTATGCAGTGTCAAAAAAGGTACTTATGCGGAATACCGCAAATGGAAAATAAAAAACGGTGCTTCGGAAAATCAGGTCAAGACAGTACGTTTTATTGATACCAAAGAAAAACTTGATTTTTTCAAGAGCCGTACCGAACACTATTACAATTAAACGGAGGATGTTATGGAAAGAAAAAAGGCTATAAAAGAAACTCTTGCAACTGTAAAACAGGTTGATGAAAATATATGGACACTTGTTTACAAAGGCTCATACGGTCTTGATGAACTGCTCGAAAAGGGTGTTTCGGGTATGCTGGGCATAATCAGGTTTGCACAGAAATATATCCATTCAAAGCAGGTATTTTTAAATCCGTTTGTAAAGGATTTCGGCTGTTCGAGTTTCAACACAAGAACTCCCGAAAATGATGTTATTTTCGGCAGGAATTTTGACTATAAGAATTCGTTGTGCTTTGTAGTGTGGAGTGCACCCGAAAACGGCTACAGGAGTATGACAGTCACGCTCGGAACTTTTTTGCTTTACGGAAAGAAATGGCAGAACCCCACAAAACTCAAAGACCATATACGCATGATGGAAGCACCGTACTGCTGTATGGACGGTGTGAATGAAAAAGGTCTTGCAGCAGCCATACTCGAAATAAAAACCAAGCCTACCAAACAGAAAACAGGCAAAAAATCTATCACAACGCCGATTGCGATAAGGGCGATTTTAGACAAATGCAAGAATGTAGATGAAGCCCTTGCACTTCTGAAACAATATGATATGAGAGATTTGATTTTTGCCAATTATCATTATCATTTTGCCGATGCAGAGGGCAACAGTGCAATAGTTGAATATGTCAACAATGAAATGCACATTATACGTCAGAGCTATCAGGGCGAAAACCTCAAACTCACAAACTATTTTCTGACAGAGGGCGGTGACAACCGCAAGGAAATGGGACGTGACAGGTACAAAAAAATTGATGATAAATTGTGTGAATGTGAGCATAAAATTTCGGAAGAAGATGCAATGAAATTATTGGAAAACTGTACGCTGAATTATCATCATAAATGGATGCCTCACATGGTAATAACGGTATGGAGCAGTATATACAACTGCACAAAGAAAACTATGAAAATGTGTTCGGGAATGAATTACAATGATATGTATGAATTTTCCCTCGATGAGCCCGGAAAGGTCAAAAAAATAAAATAAGGAGGCGGTGCTTTTGGAAAGTACAAAAAAAGTTCTTTTGGATGCACAAAATCTCTGGAAATCCTACGGCAAGGGCGAGGCAAGAATTGACGCTCTTGCAGATGTTTCTTTACAGATATTTGACGGTGAACTTCTCACCATTTTAGGCAGTTCCGGCAGCGGCAAAAGTACCCTTTTGAATTCTCTTGGCGGTATGGACAAGCCTGACAGGGGCAAAATTATCGTCAGCGGAAAAGACCTCTGCAAGATGAATGACAGGGCTTTGACGGATTACAGAAGAAAAAATATCGGATTTGTCTTTCAGTCGTTCAACCTGATAGCCGAACTTACAACAAAGGAAAATATTGCTATGACTGCCGACACCGCTCACAATCCGCATATCATTGAAGAAGTCTTTGACATGGTGGGGCTGAAAGCAAAAATGAACAATTATCCCTCACAACTTTCGGGCGGTCAGCAGCAGAGAATTTCTATTGCAAGGGCTTTGGCAAAAAATCCGCAGCTTTTGCTTTGCGATGAACCGACAGGTGCATTGGACTATGAAACGGGAAAACAAATTTTAGTTGAACTGGAAAAACTTGTCCGCAAACATGGCAAAACCGTTGTTATCGTCACGCATACTCAGGAAATCGGCAAAATGTCCGACCGTATCATCAAAATGCGAAACGGCAAAATTACAAATGTTATCGTAAATCAGAATCCCGTTTCAGCGGAAAGCATTGAGTGGTAAGCTTATGAAAAGAATGTTATTCCCCGTTATCAAAAAATATCTGAAACTGCTGATTTCCATTATGCTCGTATCGGCTATGGGCTGCGGCATTATGACAGGTCTTTCAAGTGCATACGTTTCACTTGAAAAATCTCTTGATGATTATGTGGAAAATTACCGTTATCCTCATGCTGTCATTACAACAGATGTAACAAACCGTAAGAATATTGACAAGCTCAAGGAATTGCAGTCTGTTTCGGAGATAAATGCCCGACTTTGCGGAGATACCTATATCAAAAGCAAAGAGGGGCGTTATTTATCCGTCAGAGTTTTTTCATACAATCCCGATGACATACAAAAATTTCACTTCTGGTCACAGGCTGACAGCAATGGCAAAGATGATGTTTTCATAGAGTGCAACTTTGCACATGACAACGGCATTAAAGCAGGCGATACTCTCAGCTTTAAAGTTGACAAGGAATACAGGGAATATTTTGTATCGGGTATCGTTTCCATGCCCGAAACTTTGTCTGTACAGCCTACGGATAATTCATTCGGTTCAAATACCGATTTCGGCTATGCCTATGCCCCTGTCAGGCTTTTAAAAGATGAATCGGATAAAAAATACAGTGAAGTGAAGAACGAACTTGACGAAAAGCAGTCCGAACTTGACAAAGAGTGGAACAAGGCTCAGAAAGAGCTTGATGATGCCGAACAAAAGCTGAATGATGCCAAAAAACAGCTTGCCGAAAAGGAAAAGCTGTTTGAAGATTCATCTTTGGAGGCTGAGGAAAAATTTGCACAGCTTGAAGAAACCGAAATTACTCTTAAAGCCACCAAAACGGAACTTGAAAGCAAAAGAAAAGAACTGCTCGATACAAGGCAGAATTTACACCAGACTTTCAATCTCCTGAAAGAAAACAAGGATAAATTGCGGCAGGCGGCTGACGGTCTTGAACAGATCAATGACGGGCTGAAAAATATAGAAAATATCACAGATATGCTGACGGCAGATGAAGCTGTACAATTCGTGAATTTGCTGAAACTTGTACCCCGTCTTGACATGGAATATCTTTTTGATACCGTTGAAAATCTGCAGAACTTCATTGAAACCGTGCAGGATTATGGATTTTCCTATGATGTGACGGATAAAGTATCCGATTTTTCCCAAAATCTGCAAAACTATATGGATCAGGCAGAATCCGATTACTTGTATCTTAATTCCAACAAAATATTTGATGACGAGCAGGACAAAGTGATTGCAGTCATTAAAAAATATACAATATATGATGAAAATGCAGGTCTTGCGGAAAATATTGATAATGCACTTGCAACACTTGAATTTATCCATAATAATGTGGAAGAATACGATTTCTATACAGCCGTTTCATATCTGCCTGTGCTTGGCAGTGACAAGACTTTTGAAAAACTTCTGTCCGATATTTCGGATATGAAAATTGTTATCAATGAGCTTTCCGAATATACCGAACAGCCCTTCAAAACTGCAGGCGACTTGACATCTGTCTATGCAAGTGCTTTGAATGATATTGAAGAACAAAAAAATCAGCTTGTTTCACAGCGTGAACAAATTGAAGATACTCTTTCGGAATACGGCTTGACGGAAAGTGACCTTGAAAATATCTCGTCACTGATGGAGCAAGCCGAATCGGGACTTGCACAGATAGATGACGGCATAAAGCAGATAGATGACGGTATGCCACAGATTGAAAGTGGTTTACAGGAGATTGCAGACGGCAAAAAGCTCATCTTATCAAAGCTCGATGAAGCTGAAAAACAGCTTGCCGATGCTGAAAAAGAGATTTCCGAAAATGAAAAGAAGCTCAATGACGAAACCGCAAAGGCTTTAAGTGAATTTGCGGATTTAAAAGAGGAATTGGAAAAGGCTTACAGCGAGCTTGAGGAAGGCGAAGGCTATGAAATGCTCTGCAATCAGTTTTTGATATATTTCAAAGACGGTGCGGACAGCAAGTCCGAACTTGAAAAACTCAAAGCCATTCTTGAGAATGAAGAAATTTCAGTGAAAAGCAGTTTTGTTTATGAAGATTCAGCTGTTAAAAACAGAATTGATGTAAATTTAGAGCCTATCGAAACAATGTCGATATTCATGCCTATGGTATTTTTTATTATCATACTTATAGTTGTGTTCATGTTCATGTCGCTGATCATCAAGCAGAGCAGGCGTGAAATAGGCATTTTAAGGGCATTGGGCTTTTCCAAGACAAGCATAAAAATGCTTTACTGTGAAGTCAATTTCATAGTATCGGTCTTTTCGATAGTTCTCGGAAGCGTTATCGGATATTGCCTTATGAGGTATGTAGGAGATTATTACAAGGACTTTTTTCCTCTGCCCGATTTCACGTTCAGGGTAAATATCGGAATGTGTCTGTTGTCGGCAGTATTGACGATAGTTGTCGGACAGATTTCCACTCTCATAAGTACAGGTACAATCTCAAAAGTACTGCCGTCGGAGGCTATGTCCAGACCTGCACCCGAAACAGCGGAAATTCCAAAGATTTTGCAGAAACTGACTGCAAAATCTTCACCAATGACAAAATTCAGTGTTGCGACTATGCTGAGAAATAAAATGCGTTTTGCGTTTTCCGTGATATGTATTTCGGCATCTGTTATGATGATTTTTTCGGCACTTGCCTTTATCACCTCAAAAAACTATCTTTTACATCAGCTTTATGATGAAAGGATAAATTACGACTGCCAGATATTCTTTAAAGCAGAGCCTGATGATGACTTCATGCAGTCAATGAGTGATTTGACGTTTGTAAAAGACGTGCAGAAAATGCCGTATTATCAGGCTGACTTCACATTCAACGGAAAAACAAAATCCGCCGTTGTAAACGGTCTTGACAAAAATACCGAACTTGTCGGAGTATATGACAGGAACAACCAAAAACTTGCTGTTCCCGAACAGGGAATTATCCTTGAAAAGCACCTTGCCGAAGAATTGTGTGCAGATATCGGAGATACCGTTGAAATAGACGGTGTACCTGTAAAGATAGAGGAGATTTCCGACCAGTCAATAAGCCGTTTCCAGTATATGTCCTATCAGGCTGCCGAAAAACTCGGTGATGTAACATTAGGTTCGGTGATATGCAACATTTCGGAGAATGATGAACAAAAGCTTCTCGGATTTCTCACGGAAGATGACAATTATTTGTATACGGTATTTACAAGGCTGTCGTATCAGGGAAATGAAAAAATATTCAGAACATACGATTTAGCCGCATGGATAATAATAGGCTTTGCAATCGTCATAGGTCTTGTTATTGTTATCAATACTGCACAGACAAATCTTCTTGAAAAGAAAAGGGAACTTTGTGTATTGAGAACGCTCGGTTTCCAGCACAGTGAAGTTTCAAGGAAATGGTTTGTACAGTCATTTTTGCAGTTTGTATGTTCATGTATCATAGGCTTGCCGTCAGGCATATATATTGCAAAGACGGCTCTGCAAAAACTCAGTACAGAGGGCAGAGAATATGTCTTTGCCAACAGCTTTAATGAATATATATTCACGATTTTGCTTGTACTTGCTTATATGGTGATAAGTCACTTTATTGCTATGCACTCAATGAAAAAGTGGGATATGGTGGAAAGCATCAAAGACAAGGAATGACACACATATAAACGGTATGTTATATGCTTCTTGTACAGTTGGTATTTTGAAAAACGATAAAATATAAAGCCGATAATTCGGCTGAAATAAAATTCAAAAGGAGATGATGATGACATCATCACCGTTAACCCCAAAACTACCGCAAATTCTATGAAAAATGTCGGTGAAATGGAAAGCATTGTTGCAGCTCGTGGTAAATAATTTCAGCCAAACACAGCAGAGTCAATTTGCTGTGTTTGATTTTTGCGTAATGAAAGTAAGGCTTAAAAATCGGTCATCAAAAAGGCTTGGAAATTGCATTAGGTGTACCTGCCTATGTCGTTTCAAAGAATGTCGCTGAAAATACCGTAACCCTCGGCTCAAATGACGATTTATTCACCGATACCATCTACGGTAAAGAAGTAAATTGGGTGTCGATTTTGTCATTCACAAAGGAACATGGCTTGGCAGGATAAAAAGCTGTCGTGGAGTGGGTGCAAGCCTGTCCCCCCGAAAAAATACAGGCATTTGAAGACGAATACAAAAATATTCTTGCAAAATATGATGAGCCTTTGAAATTACTTCATCAAATTCATATTGAAATATATTTTGCAAAATAAAAAAGGAGCATTTAAAACAATGGAAAAAAAATCATAACTTGTGCGGACTGCTTTCACATGGGAAGGACAGTGTATGATATTGTTCAGCTTGTTTATTCTGTCACCGACGGCAGATTTCCTGCGATTTGAATTTGCATAAATTTTTTTCGCTTCGGCTCTGCCCTTTTTCATTGCGGCTTCATAACACTATTTTCTCGCAAACGCTGTCATGCGTTTCAAATTTATCAATATGATTTTTTCAAACACTCTTTTCCTGATATAATGCACTGTACAATTCGTTGTTCTTTGTTTATGTGAAAAGTACCAAAAAAAGACGTGATGATTTTTACAGTTGAACTTGAAATAACATTTCTGTTTTTAAGAGTTTTTTAAGAAGTATGTGTATAATTAAGTACAAATAAATCTTGATTTAACAGAAAGACAGGTGTTATACAATGAAGAAGTACAGGCTTTGCAGAATTTTTTTATCTCTTTTGGTTGCATCAACAATGATGGCTCAGGGATTAACAGTATTGGCATCACCTCCCGAATTACCGGGCGGTGATTCAGGTTCGTTTGAACAGGGCGGTACACCTCCCGACAAACCCGGTGATGAATCGGGCGAACAGGGCGGCGGTACATCAAGTTCTGTATCGTACAGCGGAGCAAATACTATATCTTCCGATACAACAACAAGTTCACAAATTTACTCAAGCACAACGGCAGAAGAAAATGCTTTGCTCGTATCAGGCGGCACAAGTACCGTTACCAATCCCACAGTGACAAAAAGCGGAAGTCCGAGTGGGCAGAGTGATAATTATGACTTTTACGGAACAAATGCCGCTGTTCTCGTTTACAACGGTGCAACGCTGAACGTCACAGGCGGTACAGTCACAACAAGTTCAAGCTATTCAAGCGGTGTATTTGCTTACGGAACAGGAATCGCAAATGTTTCGGGAACGACTATCAATACAAGTTCCAATAATTCGGGTGCGGTCATGGTAACAGGCGGCGGCACTCTCACCGCAACAAATGTAACAGCCACTACACAGGGAAATTCTTCGGCAGCTATCAGAAGTGACAGAGGCGGTGGTACTCTTACTGTCACAGGCGGCAAATATACAACCAACGGTACAGGTTCACCTGCAATATATTCCACAGCCGATATTACCATCAACAATGCAATGCTGACATCAACAAAATCCGAAGGCATTGTTATTGAAGGCAAAAATTCCGTTAATCTTAACGGTACAACCCTCACCGATACAAACAATACTCTCAACGGACAGTCCACTACTTACAAAAATATTTTCCTGTATCAGTCCATGTCGGGTGACGCTTCTGTCGGTACATCATCTTTCAAGGCAACTGACAGCACCATTACGACCAACAAGGGAGATACTTTCTATATTACCAATACTTCGGCTGTTATCGAACTTGACAACAATACGTTTGTTAATAATGACAGCACCGGTGTATTTCTGCGTGCTGAGGCTGCCGCATGGGGTACCAGCGGTTCAAACGGCGGTCAGGTAACGCTTACCATGTCCGACCAGAATGCCGAAGGCGATATAGTAATCGACAGTATTTCAATATTGGATATGTCACTTTCAGACAGTTCTGCATATACAGGTACTATCAACGGTGATAATACAGCCCAAAGTATTTCACTTACTCTTGACAGCAGTTCAACTATCACTCTTACAGGAAATTCCTATATAACCAGTCTTTCCAATGCCGACAGTACAAACAGCAATATCAATCTTAACGGTTACAGCCTGTATGTCAACGGAACAGCCATCACAACAGGCGGCACCGGTACAAATGTCAATCCCACAAGCATTACGCTTAATTCATCTGCTCTCACGCTTAAAGCAGGCAATACAAGTTCTCTGACAGCAACCGTTCTCCCGTCAAATGCAACTAACAAGACGGTTACATGGACTTCAAGCGATACAAGTGTTGCAACTGTTAAAAATGGCACTGTAACGGCAATTTCGGCAGGTACTGCAACCATTACCGCCAAAACTTCCAACGGATATAAAGCTGTATGTACGATTACAGTAACATCATCGAGCGATGACATTTCCGTAATCGAAAACGGATTTTACTTTGAAAAGCCATCAAACTGGGGCGATGACATCAATGTATATATTTATGACAAGTCAAAAGGTGCTTCCATAGGTGCGGAGTGGCCGGGATATGATATGACTGCTATCGGTAATGATGTTTACAGCTATGAGTATTCCTCGACAAACTCCAATATCAGAATTATTTTCAATGACGGTACAAATCAGGCTCCTGCTGCGATGCAGGAAGGCTTTGAACTTGTAAATCGTGGATATTATACAACATCAGGCTATCAATATACCGTTGAAATTGATGACAGTAATGATGAGAGCGAAAACGAAACAGAACAGCTTGTAAATAACTCCACACTTTCCGCAACAAGCATTTCTCTTGGAAATACTGTTACCGCAACCGGAAATGCCACAGGCGGTACGGGCACATATACATACGCTGTTTACTACAAGCAGACAGCTCAGACAAAATGGACAACTGCACAGAATTTCGGTACAAATTCAACCGTTACATTCAAGCCTGCAAAAGCTGCAACTTATGATGTATGTGTGAAAGTCAAGGACAGTACAGGCACGATTGAAAAGAAATATTTTAAGGTGACTGTAACAAGCAATGCTCTTGTAAATAGTTCAACTCTTTCTGCAACAAATATCACTCTTGGCGATAAAATCACTGCCACAGGCAAGGCAACAGGCGGTAACGGCACATATCAGTATCAGGTGGTATATAAACAGACCTCTCAGACAAAATGGACTACCGCTCAGAGTTTCAGCACAAATTCAACTGTTACATTCAAGCCTGCAAAAGCTACAACTTATGATGTATGTATTAAAGTAAAGGACAGTGCGGGCACTATTGTTAAAAAGTTCTTTACCGTGACAGTATCACAGGGATTGACAAACAGTTCTACGCTTTCATCAACAAGCATTACTCTTGGAAATACCGTTACAGCAACGTGCAAAGCCACAGGCGGTACAGGCTATTATAACTATGCCGTATATTACAAGAGAACTTCACAGACTTCATGGACAACCTCACAGAACTTTTCCGCAAACGAAGAAGTTACATTCAAGCCTGCTGCGGCAACAACTTATGATGTTTGTGTGAAAGTCAAAGATGTTGACGGCACTCTTGTTAAAAAATACTTTACGCTGACAGTTTCAAAGTAATCTTACTTCTACACCCCCTATAAAAACAGTATATATGTTTTTTGCCCTTTCCAAAAGGAGAGGGATTTTTTCAAATTATATATTGAAAGGAATGTAAATCCTATGAAAACAAAGAAAGTTTTTGCAATTATTTTAGCGGCTATTGTCATGTCTGCAATAGCAACCTCCTGCGGCAATGCTTCCGATACAGAAAAATCAGTTGTCGAAAGTTCCGTTGAGAGTGCAGTTTCAGAAGAAGAAAGCAAGGAAATATCCGAAGAAATCTCCAAATCCGAAAGCAGTGTCGTATCGGAAACGGCGGTTTCGGAAATCAGTAAAACGGAGAGTAACGAAGAAAATTCCGACCGTCCCACACCTCCCGATGGTGAACCCAATGGCACACCGCCCGATAAACCCGATGGAAACGGCGGAGGTCCCGGTGGTGCTCCCGGTGGCAGCAGTGCCGATATTGAATATTCCGGTGCAGTTGAAATAACCTCTGCCGATACTCAGAAAAACCAAACTTATGAAACAAGTACTGTCGACCAAAGTGCCTTGCTTATCAGCACAGCGGATAATGTCACTATTGAAAATATGACTGTCAATAAATCGGGCGATTCCAATGGTGGCGATAGCTGTAATTTCTACGGTCTTAATGCGGCAGTGCTTGTAAAAGACGGTTCGACAACCACTATTACGGGCGGTACAATTAATTCTGACGCATCAGGTGCAAACGGTGTATTTTCCTATGGCGGAAACGGCGGTCAGAATGGTGCGGACGGTGACGGGACAACTGTTATTATATCCGATACGACCATTACCACAACCGGCAGCGGTTCAGGCGGTATTATGACAACAGGCGGCGGCATTACAAAAGCCTCTAATCTTACTGTAACAACAAGCGGTCAATCCTCGGCAGCTATCCGCACAGACAGGGGCGACGGTACTGTAACGGTTGACGGCGGAACTTATACATCAAACGGTCTTGGCTCACCTGCCATTTACTCAACGGCTGATATAAGTGTGGAAAATGCAACGCTTGTTTCAAATCTTTCCGAAGGTATGTGCATAGAAGGACTGAACTCTATCAAGCTGACAAACTGTGACCTGACAGCCAATAATACAAAATGCAACGGCAATGCAACTTTCCTTGATTCCGTGATGATATATCAATCCATGTCAGGTGATGCAGACAGCGGTACATCTTCTGTAACGATTACAGGCGGCACTGTTACAAGCAAAAACGGACATATTTTCCATGTTACGAATACAAATGGAGTTATCACACTTTCCAATGTAAAACTCGTTAATGAGGACAGCGAAAATATACTGCTGTCTGTTTGTTCAGACGGCTGGAGCGGAGGCAGTAATATTGCTGCACTCAATACTTCCAATCAGGAATTGAACGGAACAATTCTTGTCGGCAGCGATTCCACTTTAACATTGAATTTGTCGGATAGCTCGACATTCAACGGTAAAATTGACGGCAATATCAAAAACGCTTCGGGAAATACTGTATCTTCTGAAATTGGCAGTGTATCTGTAACGCTTGACAGTACGAGTAAATGGACTTTGACGGGAGATACTTATATTTCCGAATTTAACGGCAATGCAGAAAATATTGTCAGCAACGGTTATACATTGTATGTCAATGGAACAGCATTTACAGATATAAATTGATGTGTTTCAAAACAAAAATTTAAAAGTGAGATTGAAACTTGAGTTCAATCTCACTTTTTATATTCTATTCAATTTTTGAAATTTCCTATAACAACCTGTAGCATTGGCAAGCAAAGGCAAAATATTCTTGATTTAGACAGTGGTTATCCCGACAGCCGACTGATACCTGCTGAATTAAGAAAAGATTCCATTGCGGTTGAAATCACCGGTACAAGACCGGGAAAATATTTTTTAGTGCCGTATGAAGGCAAATTAAAGAACTTTACGGATAAAAGACCTACTGTGATTGTTTCGGTCATTTGTAAAACCTCGTCTTTCTTAAAAATTTTTATTAAAAAAGAGCGACA
>CACZZB010000038.1 GCA_902785555.1 uncultured Ruminococcus sp. | reverse complement strand
TATGGATTTAATATCGAGTTTTGCAGTAGACCATACAGCTATTGTTCCCGGTATCTTTATCAGCCGACAGGATAAAGTCAGCGATGGCATGGTTACAACTTATGATATAAGACTTAAAAGACCCAACAGGGAGCCGGTAATTGATGTAGCTGCAATGCACTCGCTTGAACACATCATCGCCACTTTTCTTCGGAATGAACCTGACTGGAAAGATGAGGTCATCTACTGGGGACCGATGGGATGCCTTACAGGATTTTATCTGATTCTCAAAGGCAATCGTCTTCCACAAGAGGTTTATGAACTGATATTAAGAGCTTTCCAATCGGTAAAGGATGCAGATAGCGTTCCCGGTGCCACAGCAAAGAACTGCGGACATTACCTCATGCACAACCTTGAAATGGCAAAATGGTATGCAGCAGAATTTGCAGATTACCTCATCTCAAATTTTGGAAAACCTGAAATCTTCGAGTATCCTAAAACAGAACGACTCGTAACGGATGATGGACATCAGTTCTACGATTCGTAAAAAATGTACTATTCCGCATTTTTCTAATTCCATTTTTGAAAATGAGCCGTATTAATAAAAAATAAAAATAAAAAAGTCCGAGATAATCGGACTTTTTTCATATACTTCAAATGGTGGGAGAGGGTGGATTCGAACCACCGAAGTCCTCTCCCATTTATAAAGCCTATATATTTCAATAGGCTTGTTTTTTAATAAAGAGCTGGTGGACGGACTTGAACCCCCGACCTGCTGATTACAAATCAGCTGCTCTACCAACTGAGCTACACCAGCATATTTTATTTTTTGTTTTGCCGTTCCTGACGACTTCTATATATTACCACATACTTTTAATTTTGTCAACACTTTTTTTGATTTTTTTTGATAAATTTTTTTCAAATACCGAAAACCCGCTTTAATATGGGTTTTCGGTATGTGTACTGTCATTTTTGAAGGTATTTTTGATAAATGCACACTGCATTTGCTGGGCTGATACAAAGAACTGTGACGGAAGAACTCTCATCTTCGGGTCACCGGGCGGATCTATCCCTACAATATCTATCGGAATCCCTTTGCCGAATGTCATGCTTTCATCTATCGGATTTCTTTTTCTTATCATATTTTTCTCTCCTTCCGCTTAATTATTATTGTACAAACGATTTTTGTTTATTCATTTTTTACGGAGGGAAATTTTATTGTTTATCTTTTCTTTTGAAAATAAAAAATATCCGCTGAAGTTCTTATTTATAATGATCTGTATGTCAATCATTGCGACAATTTTTTCATTTATATTCAACATTGACTGGAGAATCAGGAGAACTGCCGAATTCAACGGACAGAAATACAGCACTTCCGCTGAAAATATAGGTGAAATAAAAGAACTTATCGGGCATTTCGGGATAAATATATCCGACAAGCCGCCTAAAATCGAAAATATCAGGATACCAATGAAATTCAGTCCTGTCTATCAGAAATATAATTCACTTCAATATGATATAGGAATGGACTTGGAAAAATATAAAGGCGAAAACTGTCTTAAATATACATTTGATATAGACGAAAATTTTGTACTGGATATTATAGTTTATAACGGTCATTTTATCGGCGGTGATATAAGTGAAAAGGATTTTAACGGAATTATTAAAAGTATTGGTTCTTAATGATATTATAATATCTTTTAGTTTTACAATAATTGGCTTGACAGCCGTTTTTTACTGTGTTATTATAACATTCAGTACCTATAAAAATATTATTTTGCAAATAAATGTCATTATTGTATACATTTGCTTCAGATAATATCAAATAAAAATAAAAGGAGCAGAAAATATATGTTGCTGGACAGATTTTTACCGAGAACAGAATTCGATTCCTATGAGGATTTCAAGAAAAATTACAAAGTAAATGTTCCCGACAATTTCAATTTCGGTTTCGATATCGTTGACGAATGGGCTAAGCAGGACGAAAATAAAAAAGCTCTCGTTTGGTGCAATGACCATGATGAAGAAAAAATATTTACTTTCAAGGATATAAGCCTTCTTTCCAACAGGGCAGCAAATTATTTCAAGGCTATCGGCATAAAAAAAGGTGATGTCGTTATGCTCATCCTCCGCAGAAGATGGGAATATTGGATATGTGCCGTTGCTCTGCATAAAATAGGTGCTGTGACTATTCCGGGAACTCTCCAGCTTACCAAAAAAGATATCGTATACCGTGCAAATGCCGCAAAGGCTCGTGCCATTGTTTGTATAAATGATGATTTCGTTGTAAGACAAGTTGAAACGGCTATGCCTGAACTTGAAACTCTCACACATCATATAGTTGTCGGTGAAAAGCGTGACGGCTGGGAATTTTTTGAAGAAGAAATAGCAAAATATCCCGATACATTTGAAAGACCCACAGGTGACGAAGCCAATAAAAGCACGGATATAATGCTTGTATATTTCACATCGGGTACAACAGGTATGCCCAAAATGGTTCAGCACAGCTTTGCACATCCTCTGGGGCATATCGTGACGGCTAAATACTGGCATCAGGTACAGGAAAACAAGCTCCATATGAGTGTGACGGATTCGGGCTGGGCAAAATTCGGCTGGGGAAAAATTTACGGTCAGTGGATATGCGGTGCTGTCATATTCGCCTATGACATGGATAAATTCATTCCCGCAAAGCTCCTCGAAAAAATGTCACAGTATAAACTGACTACTTTCTGTGCACCGCCCACTATGTACAGATTCATGCTCCTTGAAGATGTCGCAAGCTATGACTTGTCTTCCATACAGCACTGGACTACCGCAGGTGAACCTCTTAATCCCGAAGTCAATACAAAATGGTTCAGATTAACGGGACATAATATATATCAGGGATTCGGACAGTCCGAGGGAACTGTTTTACTTGCCGATTTCCAATGGGATGATATCAAGATAGGCTCGACAGGAAAGCCCTCTCCCCTTTATGATATAAAACTGCTTGACAATGACGGTAAAGAAGTCGGTGTCGGTGATGAAGGCTCTATATGTGTCATGGACGTAAAGCACAATCCCCCGACAGGTCTGTTCACGGGATATTATCTCAATCAGGAAATGACCGACAGACTTCTTCTGGGCGATTATTACAATACCTGTGACATGGCATGGCGTGACAGAGAGGGTTATTATTGGTTCGTCGGCAGAAATGATGATGTTATCAAATGTTCGGGTTACAGAATCGGTCCTTTTGAAGTCGAAAGTGCATTGCTTGAACATGATGCCGTTGTTGAATGTGCCATAACAGGTGTTCCCGACCCTGTCCGTGGACAGGTCGTAAAGGCTACTGTCGTACTTAAAAAAGGCTATGAGCCGAGTGAATCACTTATAAAAGAACTTCAGAATCATGTAAAGAAGTCCACTGCTCCGTATAAATATCCGAGAGTGATAGAATTCGTTGATGAACTTCCCAAAACCATAGGCGGTAAAATAAAAAGAGCACAGATTCGCCATGAAGACGAAAATGCACTCCGTGTAAAAGACGAGTAATTCAATCAGCAATTAAGAATAAAATCGGCTTCACTTTATCAATTAAGCCGATTTTATTCTTAATTGTCTTTTGATTTTTTTCCCGTGATATGCTCAGGGGTTATTTCGACCATGCAGAGAGCTTTTTTGAATCTCTCTATTTCGGCAAGATGTTCTTCTTCTGCAATATCGGGGGAATACTTTTTTGAAAGCGTCATTATGGAATTGAATATCTCACTTTCATCTTCAAGAATCCTTGCACGTCCGAATACTATCACGCTTCTGTACATTGTTCTGAATTCACTTTGGATAACATTGTCCTGACTGATAACACAGAATGAAACCTTGCTGTTTTTCTTTATACAATCGAGCTTATGCCCCTGCTTTGCACAGTGGAAATATATTTTTCCGTCACTGAAAACATAGCTCAACGGAACTGCATAGGGATATCCGTCATCTCCGCTGACCGCAAGTACTCCGGAACTCGATTTCTCAAGTATTTCGGCACATTCCCTTTCACTTAACTGCTGTCCTTTTCTTCTCATCTCTCTGAACATAAAATTTTTTCCCTTTCCAAAAAATGATAAATAAATTATAACAAAATCACATTGCGATGTCAACAAAGTATAAAAAATGTATATTTTTATAGAATATTTTGTAGTAAAATCGTGCAAAACAACGAAATATAATGGTTACAAAATTGATATATTTAGAGAAAATACACACCTGAAATACTCTAATTTTGTTGATAAACTACAATATATATTCTTTTTTAAAATTTAGTTGAAACTTGCCTGATAAAATTTTATTATTTAGCATTTTTTTCATATTCAAAATTATTAATTCCTCTTGATTTTTTTTTATTCACATAGTATAATTAGATGTAATGAAACAATAAAACAAGGTTTCAGAAAATTATTTTTTACATTGTTTAGGAGGATTACTACAATGAAAAAGTCAAAAGTTCTTGGTGTTCTTATGTCATCTGCTCTCGTAGTTTCTGTTGCTGCTGCAAGTTCTATGAGTGCTTCTGCAATCTCAAACCTCAGCCAGATTAAAGACCATTTTGTAGGTGTAACCGGTACTTTTAATAACTGGGAACCTACTGATGTTGAATTGACAGATGCTGATGGTGACGGCATCTATGAAGGTATCGTCAGTGTTGACGAAGTAACAGAAAATATGTTCGTAGATTGGTCAGTAGATGACGTTGTTCAGGACGGCAAATATTTCCAGTTCAAGGTTCGTCTCGACAAGAGCTGGGATGACAGCTGGGGTGCTTATGAACCCGAAAACAACCGTACTTACAACAGCCAGTCAAACGTTCGTGTATTGGAAGCTGAAGTTGGCAAGCCCCTCCAGTTCAAAGTTATCTTCGATACAACAAAGATTGACGAGGGTTATATCAACAACAAAAATCAGGAAGACGTTCTCCCCGATGATCCGGTTGCTTATGACAACATCGGTGTAAAATATGAATTTATTCCGTCTGAAACACAGCCTTCACAGCCTTCAGAGCCTTCACAGCCTTCAGAACCTTCTGTTGAAAGCAAAGTAGAATCAACTGTTTCAAGTGCAGCTCCTGCTACAGAGTCTTCAAAGGATACAACAACTGTTCCGACAGGTGATGCTACATCTGCTGCTGCTCTCGCTGCTATCGTAGTTGCTTCACTCGGCGTTGCTGTTGTTATGACAAAGAAAGCTTCTGCTAAATAATTTTTGCGGATAACTTCTTAACTTAAACATTTTCAATAAGCTGTTCGGTATTATTATCGGACAGCTTATTTTTTTATTATAAAGCTATTGACAAAATGATATCTTTTTGATATCATACAGATATAAATAAAAATCAATTGGAGGTAATCACCATGAAAGAAAAAATCTATACGACAAAAAAACTTGGTATCCCTATGCTGTTCACGGTCATTCTCATGTTTGCCGTATCTTTGACTGCTCTGATAATCGGCATATCTCATTTTACTTACTGTGAAGACAATGCCCTGCCTGTTCAGCCGCTGTATACTTGCTTGTTTATTTTCGGTATAGTCCTGATTGTCATTTCCTGTATACTCTGTGCCGGATTTAAACTTCTCAATCCCAATGAAGCACTTGTTCTCAATCTTTTCGGCAAATACAAAGGCACTATCAAAGAAGCCGGTTTCTATTATGTAAATCCTTTCTGTGTATCTTTTAATCCTGCGTCAAATACAAAACTCCGTCAGAGTGATGATGTCGGTGCAGACAAAAAAGTTGATATTCAGAATGTACAGCAGGTAAATACAAGCAAGAAAATTTCGCTTAAAATGATGACCCTCAGCAACAACAAGCAGAAAATCAATGACTGTCTCGGCAACCCTATCGAAATAGGTATCGCTGTTATATGGAAAGTCGTTGATACCGCAAAGGCTGTTTTCAGTGTCGATAACTATAAAGAATTTCTCTCTTTGCAGTGTGATGCGGCTCTGCGTGAGATAGTCAGGACATATCCCTATGACGTTGCACCGGATGTTGATACAACGGGTGACGGTGTGGCAGATGACGGCAGCCTGAGAGGTTCAAGCGAAATAGTAGCTGCAAAGATAAAAGCCGAAATACAGAAAAGAGTCAGTGAAGCAGGTCTTGAAATAGTCGAGGCAAGAATAACATATCTTGCATACGCTCCGGAGATAGCTGCGGCAATGCTCCAAAGACAGCAGGCTTCCGCTATCGTTGATGCAAGAAAACTCATAGTTGACGGTGCTGTCGGCATGGTACAGATGGCTCTTGAAAGCCTTGATGAAAATAAGATAGTCGAACTTGATGACGAAAGAAAAGCCGCTATGGTATCGAATTTGCTCGTTGTACTCTGCGGAAGCCACGATGCACAGCCTGTCGTAAATTCCGGCTCTCTGTATTGATAAAATTTTATTTTGTGTTATAATTATAATATAATACATGGGCGGTGATTAGATGGGCGAAAAAAAACAAATTCCGTTACGGCTGAAAAAAGAATTGTACGATGCACTGTGTGCATGGGCGGAAGACGATTTTCGTTCCGTAAACGGTCAGATAGAATATCTTCTGACAGAGTGTGTAAAACAACGAAAGAAAAACGGACAGTACGTCCCCGAAACCCTTGATGAACCACCTAAAATAAATATAGAATAAAAATTACCCGAAAGAGAGTTTCATCTCTTTTCGGGCATTGTCTTTTAACAATAGCTTATTACAAGTATAATTATCTTTATCCAACTGCAACCTCGTATGTTTCACCGTCAACAAAGTCAATTGAACCTGAACGTGGATACATATTTTTATTTCTCGTTCTTGTATCATCGGCATCATGGAATATAGCAACAGGGTCTTCAATATCTTCTTTCAGCACATACGAGAAAGTTCCGTCACCATTGTTTGTCATAGCATTACCCGGCATTTCTCCACGACCACCTCTCGGATAAACAACTATATAAATATTGTCGCTCCAATCATCAGGCTTTATGAATGTAACTTTTTTACCGCTTTCTTCTTCCTCCTCGGATGATTCTTCAACTTCAGATGATTCTTCCTCAGATGATTCTTCCTCAGATGATTCTTCCTCGGATGATTCTTCTTCAGACGATTCTTCTTCGGATGATTCTTCTTCGGATGATTCCTCCTCGGATGATTCTTCTTCAGATGATTCCTCCTCGGATGATTCTTCTTCGGATGATTCCTCCTCAGATGATTCTTCCTGTTTGGATTCTTCTACAGTCGGTGCGGATGAAACTGACGGTGCCTGTGAAGCCGTACCGCCATCAATCGTATATACACGACCTGCACAGCCTGTCATGGAAACTGTCAATGCTGCAATTATCAATGACGAAAAAATAGCCGTCAACTGTCTTTTTTTCATAAAAATAAACCTCCGTTTTATGATTTATTACTCATACATATAATTATACACTTTAGAAAAAAATTTTCAATATCTTTTTGAAAATTAAGCAAATATTGGGACAGCAAAGTATAATGATACAAAAAATACGTCTTTCAACAGCTAATTATGCTTGATAAATACACTTGACGGGAAGTTTTTATTTTTATAAAATGAGTGTATGAAAAAATCTTTTAGGGAGAATTTTTATGAAATACAAAATTATGGCTCTTGACATTGACGGAACTCTTACAAATTCCCAAAAGGTCATCACCGAAAAAACTAAAAATGCTTTATTCGATTTTCAGGAAAAAGGCGGTAAAATCATTCTTGCATCAGGCAGACCGACTTACGGGATAATCCCTCATGCAAAAACTCTGCACCTTGACGAGTACGGAGGATATATCCTTGCATACAACGGCGGCTGTGCGATAGACTGCAAAACCAATGACATACTTTTTCAGGATACACTCGAATCCGAATACATACCCGAAATATGTGACGTTATAAAAGATTATCCTGTCGGTATAAATACCTATGAAGGTGACAAGATTGTCGTGGGAAATGACATCAATAAATATACCGAGATAGAATCACGCATAAATCACATGGATATAAAATATGTCGAAGACTTTCCCGATTATGTGGACTTTGATGTCAATAAATGTCTTTTGCAGGGTGAACCCGACAAGATACTTGAACTTGAAGACATTTTATCAAAGAAATATCAGGATAAGCTCGGTATTTTCAAGTCCGAGCCGTTTTTTCTCGAAATAGTCCCGCAAGGCATTGACAAGGCTATGTCCATTGACAGGCTTCTGAAAAAAATCGGTCTTTCGACTGATGAATGTATTGCCTGCGGTGACGGCTTCAATGATATTTCAATGATAAAATATGCGGGCATGGGAGTAGCTATGGAAAATGCTTCCGATACAGTCAAAAATGCAGCCGATTTTATAACACTTTCAAATGACTCAGACGGTATCGCCCATTTGCTTGAAACAATAGAATAATAAAAAAAGTCGTTTGACATGAGCACCAACTCCGCCAAACGACTTTTTGATTTATCAGCCTTCTTTTGCAATTTTTATGGTTCTTTCGATACTGTATTTTTTGATAGAAGCATCATTTGTTTCATATTTAAGATTTTTCTTTTCTTCGTCAAGATAATTGTCATAATCATCTTTTTTCATAGTATAGATTATGTTATCTTTGGAGATATAATCCGTTTCATCTTCGCCTGCATCTTCGGAATACTTTATCTTCTCCGACAATTCACTTATCGAATCTTTATAGATAAGATACAGCTTATCATCAATGGTTGTAACTGTTGCCTGCTTTTCCTTGTTGTCCTTGATAGCCTTTCTGAGCTCATCGGATATGTTCTCGTCTTCATCAAAATTCTTTATAAGAACAGTATCTTTTGAACTCGGAACACTCTCGGCTTCAAAATCCTTCTTGTATTCTTCTTCGATATCAGCGGTCGTTTTCTTGTCATTGTTTATCATATTGCGGTATTTGTTGAAATTGGCTATTGCTTTTTCCTTTGTTTCACCGTCTATATCAACAACATTGTTATCTTCATCGGTTGTTTTGAGTGAATACGGTATGTAGTAGTAAGAAATATAATTTTCTTTGTAATATTTCTTTACATCAGCATCAGATACTTCATTTTTGCCATCTTTGCCGTACATTTTTTTGAAAAGCTCCTGATAAATGTAATTATATCTTGTGTTACATTCCGCAAAACTTTCTTTTGAAACACCCAATTTTTCATAAAATGCGGTTGCTTCTTCGCTTCCGCTGTAATAGTACTGTATATACATATCGCCGGTAGTCTGTATCTGTGTTTCATCTATTACCACACCGTTATCCTTGGCAAGCTTTTCAACATTCAAAAGAGATATGCACTTATCTTTTGCATCATCAAATATCCAATCAACAGCATTTTTATCCTCAACTTTTTGTTTTGTTATATCTACAAGCTGAATATCAAAATCACTGTTTCCCTCATTTGCTTCCTGTATCTTGCCGAGAGCCTCATTATAGCTTTCATACGTCCTGTATATCCAGCTTCCTGCCGATATTTCAGAGACATTCGTTTTATAGCTCCATTTTCCCGTACCAATAGTACAGCCTGTTGCCGATACCGCAAGAACAGCGGAAAGAGCAAGGGCTGATATTTTTTTCGTTATATTTTTCATAACAATTTTTTCTTCCTTTCAAAAAAAATTAATTTACATACAGTGTATATTATATAACAAATCTTTTGCAAAGTCCATAATTTTTTTAAAAAATTTGCACATATACTATTTTCTGCCGAAGTTCATACCGAAAATTTCGTCAAAAAGTCCTCCGACAGTGTCATTTTTACGGATAGCAACGGAAATATACGGTTTTTCTCCGACTCTCAGTACAGCCCTGTTCTGCAGTTTGCCGATAATATCCGCCACTGCCTGTGACTGTATTTGTTTGATGTATATTATAAGATGTTCAGGCTGCTGCCTTATCTCGTATATGCCCATTTTTTTGGCTTTGCTGCGTAAAAGAGCTATATTTATAAGTCCGTTTACGGATTTTGGTATATCTCCGAAACGGTCTGCAAGTTCGTCTATAACATCACTTGCATCACTTTCATTCTGTATATCTGCTATTCTTCTGTATATTTCAAGTCGTCTGTTGAGATTGCTTATATAATCATCAGGGATATATGCCTCTATCTGCACATCCAAAAGACATTCCATGTCAGCATTTTCTGACGTTTCACCCTTTGCATTGCTCACCGCTTCATTCAGAAGCTTCATATACATATCATAGCCGACATCTGCCATGTGTCCGTGCTGCTTTGCTCCGAGAATATTTCCCGCTCCCCTGAGTTCAAGGTCTCTCATGGCTATCTTGAAGCCCGAGCCGAATTCCGTGAATTCCTTGACAGCATCAAGTCTTTTCTGTGATATCTCACTCAATACTTTATCTTTTCTGAAAGTCAGATAGGCATAGGCACGTCTTGATGAACGCCCAACACGTCCTCTTAACTGATGGAGCTGTGAAAGCCCCATCCTGTCGGCATTTTCTATAATAAGAGTATTTGCATTTGGAATATCAACGCCTGTTTCTATTATAGTCGTACTTACAAGAACATTTATCTCCTGTTCAAGCATTTGTTTCCACACTTCCGAAAGCTGACTTTCGGTCATTTTGCCGTGACCGTATCCGACCTTTGCTTCGGGTATCGCTTCACTTATCTGCTTAGCTTTCAGGTCTATGCCTTCAACGGTATTGAACAGATAAAAGACCTGTCCGCCTCGTCTTAATTCCCTTCTTATAGCTTCATTTATAACATTCTCGTCATATTCAAGTACATAAGTCTGTACAGGGTGTCTGTCCTGCGGAGCTTCCTCAAGAGTTGACATATCCCTTATGCCCGACATGGACATATTGAGCGTTCTTGGGATAGGCGTTGCCGAAAGCGTAAGTATATCGACATTTTTGCACATCTTCTTGAATTTTTCCTTCTGTGCGACACCGAAACGCTGTTCCTCGTCTATTATCACAAGACCGAGGTCACGGAATTCAACATCCTTTGAAATAAGCCTGTGCGTTCCTATAACGAAATCTATATCACCTTTTTTTAATTTATTTATTATGGCATCCTGCTGAGATGCTTTCCTGAATCTTGAAAGCAGTTCTATATTAACGGGAAATCCCTCAAATCTTCTGAGAGCCGTCTGATAATGCTGCCATGCAAGGATAGTTGTCGGTACAAGCAATACACATTGCCTTGAATCCGTGACACACTTAAAAGCTGCCCTTAAAGCCACTTCTGTTTTGCCGAAGCCTACATCACCGCACAAAAGCCTGTCCATCGGAGCTGTCTTTTCCATATCATTTTTTATTTCTGCAATGGCTCTTTTCTGGTCATCCGTTTCTTCATACTCGAAACGCTGTTCAAAATCAATCTGCCACGGAGTATCTGACGGAAAAGCATGACCCTTTGCTTTCATTCTCTCAGCATACAGCTTTATAAGCTCATCTGCAATATCCTTTACTGCTTTTCGTACACGGTTTTTGGCTTTCTGCCACTCCTGACCGCCTAATCTGTGCAGTTTTACATCAACTTCATCTCTCGGACCAATATATTTTGACACCAAATCAAGCTGTGTCACGGGGACATAAAGTGTATCGCCTCTTGCATAGCGTATCTTTATATAATCCTTGACGATATTTTCATATTCTCTTTTCTGAACTCCCTCGAATATCCCAACACCATGCACCGAATGTACAACGTAATCTCCGACAGATAATTCCGCAAGACTGAATACAGACCTGCTTTTTGACGAGGAACTGTGAGATTTTTTTCTGACAGCACCATTCACCTGTGAACGGGTTATAAGAACAAAATTTGCCGACGGATATTCAAAGCCAGCCGAAAGACTGCCTTCGCTTATATATATCCCGTTATTTTCAATAATACTGTCTTTATCCAATAAAGCCGCATTATAGCCTGACGAGAGCATATCCTTGAACAAATTTTCAGCAAATTTCTCTGTACCTGCAAGGATAACTATTTTTTTGCCGTCAGGCTTCATTCCGTCAATATCTTCACACAGTACACTCAATGAACCGCTCCACGGTGAAGTCTGTTTTATATTGAAATTGACTAACTCCTTTAACGGCAGTTCACAAGTACCTCTTGCATAGTTGTCTATGAAAACGGTATTCCTCTTTGAAAGCTCGTTCAATTCATCCGTCAGGTCACCCGTGAATCTGTCCAATCCCTTGCATAATACACCCTCTGTAAGATAATCTTTTATATCCTCGCCCCACTGCCACATCACGGCTTTCATCCTGTCCTTTAATTTCGGCTGTTCGGATACAAATACAAAACTGTCTTTTTGAAGATAATCAAACACATTTGACGGCTTTTCATATATAAGCGGATAAAATTTATCCGCACAGGCTATTCTGCCGTTATTCCTCAGTTTATCGGCTTCCTTATATAATATCGGCTTTGAAATTGCCGCTGCTTTTCCTCGGAGTGAATCTGCCTTTTTTTCTATTTTTTCGGCAACTTTTTCTGCACTGTCAAAAATTATCTCACTTGACGGTGTTACAACAAAGCTGTCAATATATTCCGTTCTTCTTTGAGTATCTATATCAAATGACGATATGGTATCTATTTCATCTCCCCAGAATTCAACCCTGCACGGCTGAGATGCCGAAGGCATGAAAAAATCCAGTATACCGCCCCTTACCGCAAACTGTCCTGTTCCGTCTACCTGCTCTACCTTCACATAACCGCTTGACAAAAGTGCAGTTGCAATTTCTTCAAGAGATATCTCTGTTCCCGACTTTATCTTCACAGATGATTTTTCAAGGACATTTTTCGGGATATTGTACTGCAATGCACCGTCAATACATGATATTATCACTTTATACTGTCCTGTCATAAAGCCGTACAAAGCACCTATCCTCTGATGTTCAAATTCCCTTGAAACGCCCTCTATATCACGGAATGTAAAATCCCTTGACGGATAGAAAACTGCACTTGTCCCCATGGATTTCAAATCGGCACACAGCTTTTGAGCTTCTGCTTCATCAGATGCAAGTACAAGTGCATTTTTACCGCTGTCATTGACCATGCAGTGTATAAGATGGGACTTGTGTACGGCTGAAAGTCCCGTTGCCATACACGGAAATCTGCCTTTACCGACAGCACCCGACAATACTTTATATTCTTCCGTCTGTTCAAAAATATTATCCAAAAATTTCATAGATTACCTCTTTATGAATTGTAAAGGTTCATTGCTTTGTCAATATTGCCTGAAATTATCTTTTCAACGGCATCACAGGCATTTTGTGCCGTTTCGTCAAGCAGTTTCCTCTCACTTTCCGTGAAATTAGACAGCACCCAGTCAGCCAAATCCCATTTTTCGGGCTTATGTCCGACACCTACTTTTATTCTTGGAAATTGGTCACTGCCCGAAAGATATATTATATTCTTGATACCGTTATGTCCTCCGTCACTGCCCTTTCTCCTGATACGCATTTTGCCTACATCAAGCGAAATATCATCAAATATCACTATGACCTTCTCAGGCGGTACCTTAAAGAAATTCATGGCTTCCACTACTGCCTGACCGCTGTTGTTCATATACGTTGACGGTTTCATCAGCAATACTTTTCTGTCGCCTATCACACAGGTATTGCACAGGGATTTATATTTTATCCTGTCAAGACGGATACCCATTTTATCCGCAAGTGTATCAACGGTTATAAAACCTGCATTATGCCTTGTATTTTCATACTTTCTGTCGGGATTTCCCAGTCCCGCAACTATATATTCCACTCCGCTTAAATTTTCCTTTTTCCCGAAAAACAAAATTATTCCTCCTCATAATTGTTTGCAGGCGATACTGTATTTTTGAATCACAGTCCGCCCGCAATATTTATCTTATTTTACTTTGAAAGGTTTGAGATGACTATATCATATACCAATATTCCCGACATTGCATATAATGTCACAATTCCGCATACAAGAGAACCTGCCATTCGATACAGCGGTTTTGCATCATATTTAAGAAGTCCCTTAACGGCATATCCGACAAAAAACGCTCCTATGACGATAAGAGGCACTGTATATCTTATATTTTGAGTGCATACCTGTGGAAACTTGAAACAGAAAATATAATATGAAATAAATATGACGTAATATAAAAGCCCTATAAATATTTTCATCTGAACCGACAATTCTCTGCTTTTTCTGAATGATACAGCTATCATTGAAATAAATCCTATGATACCTATTATAACAGATGACCAGAAAAGTATTTTATTTGCCACGGCTATATCAGGGAAATTCCTTACTGCTATTCCCTCATCAAACATTGCTGTCTTGAATAATGCCGTCAACGGATTGAACTCATCATAAGCTCCTTTGTACATAATGAACTGCTCGGCTACATCATCAAACTGATACGCACTGAAATCAAACAATCTCTGCATTACGGGAACATTTCCTATATACTGTCCCGATTTTTCCGAAAGCTCCATAACATAAGTAAAAGGTACACCGTGACTTATATAATTTCTTACCGACCACCATAAGCCCAACGGAGCACATATTGAAAGAAATACGGCAAATTGTATTATATATTTTTTGATATCCCTGTTATCCGCATCAAGAATATTTTTGAAGAATACATAGATGAATATAAACGCAACAGCAGGTGCGACCATCCATACAGAAAGCTTTGCCATCATTCCCAATCCTATGCACAGTGCAATACGGATAATATTTTTCATATTCGGGTCTTTATACCAATAAATAGTATTAAGTATCGCCCCAAGCATACAAGTAATCGAAAGTATATCATTATTCATGCTTCCTGCCATGATATAAAAAGTCGGACACAGTGCAACAACAGCCGTTGCAATTACAAGCGATATACCTTTTAATTTGAGCTGACGAAATATTTTATAAGAAAGTATCATGCAAAGAGTTGAATAAAATAACGTCAGCAGCTGCACGTTCTCAAAAGCATACTCATATTTAATATTCATAAGTGTCTGTATTTTCAGCCAGACCGCTGCAATAATATGATGCAGCGGCGGATGGTAGAACTGATAGACAGTTCTCACATCAAAATCAGGCAGCTTTTTGTTATTATACAAATACTCAATATATCCTATATGTCCTTTTCCTTTTCCGATATTGCTTACATCATGCTGAATTATGGTTATAGGGTCTGATATGATATAGCAAAGTCTTATCAGAAATCCGACTGCCATTATCAGAAGTATCCCGTTTCTTACAGTAAGTTTTCCTTTCAATGCAAGGTAAATGAAAATACCCGTTATCACACCCAGCCCTGTATTAAGGAGATTATACGCATAATGCTGTTTCAGAACTGTCAGGGTACAGAATACCGCTGCTGCAATGAAGCCTGCCGACATTATGCCAAATGAAATGAATTTATTTTTCTTGTCATCAGGTGCTTCACGCATAGTATAAAGTCCTGCACACAGTCCCAATACTATTATCCCGACAGACGGTGTTACAAGAGAAGTATATGTCACACCGTCACCGAAATTATTTCCGTTTGTTACCGTCAGGCAGAAAAAACAAAGCAATGCAGCAGAAATTATCGGATGGGAATATATCATTCTGAATATGAATATATAAAAAGGTTCTCCTTTTTTACTCTTGTTTTCGATTTTCGGAGAAATCTCTGACATTCCAATTTCTCCTTTACGATTTAGTTTCATGATATTCTTTTTCGGTATTTATATTCCATATATTATCCTTTGAAGTAACGCCGTTTATAATATTATTCACCGTTTCAAAAGCCGTACACATGGAATGGTCGATATTATTATATCTGTGCTGACCGTTTCTTCCGACACAGAAAAGATTAGGAATAGTATTGAGATAATCTCTTAAATCGTCCATGTGTTCGTATGTATCGAAATATGCGGGATATGCTTTTTTAACTCTCTCAACATGATAGTCAAGGACTTCACTTTCACTGCCGATAAGATTCATTTTTACCATCTCACTTATGCCGAGTTTTCCGAAATCATCATCAGTCATTGACCACATTTCGTCACCCTCATTGCAGAAATATTCCAAACCTATCCATACAGTATGTTCAATATCCTTTACAAGATAAGGTGACCAGTTATTGTATATCTGAAAGCGCCCCATTTTAACATTTCTGTCATGGACATATACCCAGTCATCGGGAACGATATTTCCAATGGTCTTTGTCTTTGTTTCATTCTTTAAATTAAGATGCGGAACAAGAACGCCCACCGTCATATAATCCCTGTACGGCAAGCCTTTTGCAATATCAAGATACTTTTCGGGTACATCATTCATTCCGACAACAAGGTCTTTCACGGGCATTGATGAAATAACATAATCCCCATTGAAATTCTGTTCTTTGCCGTCTTTTATATAAGCTATTCCCGTGAGATTATTGTCTTTATCTTTTATTATCTTAGTAACTTTTGCGTTTTTGATAATTTTTCCACCCATTTTCTCAAATTCACTTGCAGTTATTTCCCAAAGCTGACCCGGACCCAATTTCGGATATGAAAATTCTTCTATCAATGAGGTTTCAACCTTACGGTTTTTCTTGTGAAAAGCCTTGCCGAACATATCCTTGAGTATGGCTTTTATAGACAAGCCCTTTACTCTCTGTGCACCCCATTCCGGAGAAATCTCACTCGGATGCCTGCCCCAAAGATTTTGCGTATAGTTCTCGAAAAACATGGAATAAAGTTTTTTACCGAATCTGTTTATATAGAAATCCTCAAGTGAATATTCCTTTTTCTTGAACATTGCACTTTTAACATAACTGCAACCTGCAACTACTGTTGTACCAAATCCCATGTTTTTGATAGTTTCAAATTTCATTGAAATGGGATAGTCAAAAAATTTGTTATTAAAGAAAATCCTTGACAAGCGGTGTCTTTTCAGCATTACACGGTCAGTTTTTTCGGGGTCGGGTCCCCCCTCTTTTATAGCAGACTCCCTTTCAAGAACAACATCATCATAAGGCAATGCCCCCTGTGAAGGCAACATTTTTTCCCACCATTCATTTACTTCGGGTACTTTTGAAAAAAATCTGTGTCCTCCCATGTCCATCCTGTTGCCCTTATAATTGACTGTTCGGGAGATTCCTCCAAATGTGTCACTCTCCTCAAAAACGGTCACTTCATAATCTTTTGATCTTAACATCAATTCATAAGCCGCAGTCAATCCTGCCGGTCCTGCACCTATAATTATAACTTTTTTCATTTTTTATCTCCTTTAACCATGTTCGATTCAGAATATCATAATTTATATTTTAATTCAAACATGGTAAAAAGTCAACTTAAACTATATCTATGTACAGGGCAACCGCATGAAACTACGTGAAAAAATTGTATATTTTGTATAAAAATAAGCATGATATTCTCTTGTCAGAGCAGTTACCGTTTGGTTTATTTT
>CACZZB010000037.1:18228-19480 GCA_902785555.1 uncultured Ruminococcus sp. | reverse complement strand
CTCATTGATTATCAGCCAAACGGCAACCAATACCGCAAAAAACACACTGTAATGCAAGTCAACATTTATCTGCTGTAAGCCCTGTGAGATAAGCCAGTCTATTATCATTGCAACAACAACGAGTGCAAGATAGCCGACTTTTTTTACAATACCTTTAATGCCTTTTTTTGAGGACAGTTCGGAATTATACCACGCTGCACTCATGCCTGTTATATAGTCAATTATTATCGCAAATATCAGCATGATTATCGGGACAGCTACCATTCCAAAATAATATAAAAGTCCTGCAAAAGCTGTTGAAATAAAAATTTGAAGTTCTTTATTCTGCATTTTCATCATCTCCTGTCATTTCAATTTTCCATTTCGGATTCATCTGTTATTTTCAACGACTTAGTTATTTTGAGTTGAAATGCCCGAAAACAACAGATATTTAAAAAAACCCTTTTTTGAATATTCTGATAATATCGCAAAAAGATTATTTCATCTATACTCCAAAAAATTTTAGTAATTACACCTGATAAGGTCGAATTTTAATGTAAAATTTTCGCAAGCCATAATAAAAGAACTTGACAAAGCTGTAAAATAGTTGTATGATAATGTCACTATATTATTAAAGAGAGAGTGAATTTCATGATTATACTTTGAATTTCATGATTATACTTAATATACGACTTACACGACAAACCAATCATTATAATATATTTAAACAGAATTGTGAAATTTGCCGTTTGATAGAATTTAGTGCAGGATAGTTGTATCGTAACGCATATTCGGCAGTTTTATATGTATTTTTTGCATTTCTGTTTCAATACAGAGGTGCATTTTTTATTTGAAGAAATCAGGTGATACAATGAAAGTGGAAATTATAAAAGAACTGAATACGGAAGAATACAGTTGGTGCAGTTCTGCCGTCCTGATAGAATTATCTGACGGAAAAGGTGTACTGACAAGTATAAAAACAGATTATGATGAAGATTACTGCCAAAAATCTACACTGATTTTAAACGGAAAACCGCTTATTCAGGGAGAATATCCGATTTGCCCCACTTGTTCCGCAATGATTGCAAGGGGATATGGTATTGAAAAAATTGATACTCCGAAATTGCAGAAAATCAGGGATAAAGTAAATTCACCGTTTGTCAGTCTGAGAACAGCAATAGAAAATATAAAGTCAATCATTGGATTGCTTGATGACGGATATTATATAATAGCAGATGCAGTGCTTTATCCGACAGATGGGGAAAATCATTTT
>CACZZB010000037.1:0-18184 GCA_902785555.1 uncultured Ruminococcus sp. | reverse complement strand
TTATTACATGGAAGCCGCAACACAGGAATATTACAACAGCGACTTTATGACAGTTGCAGACGGTTTTCCTGCATATATTTATCCTACACAGTCAAATTCTTGTTTGAACATTGACAGGGCAAAATATTATCTTGATATGATAGAAAAAGAAAATGCTCCCCGTGCAATTGCATATTATCAATATGGATTTTTGTGTGCTTTGCTTGACGGTCATCATAAAGCTTATGCTGCAGCTTTGAAAGGTGCTATGCTGCACAGTATTGTAATTATTCCAATACAATATGTTTTGAATGATATGAATAAAAAAGAGGTATTTGCTGTTTTTGGTGATATGAAAATAAATATGAAAGAATTACCCAATTTTAAACCTGATTACAAAAAACCGATTAAAAATATAACTTTTGAAGAATATCATAATCCCCCTGTCAGTGAGGACGGAATGTTTTTGGAGTGTTATCCGACAGTTGAAGAATTATCGGGATATTTGGTGGCAAAGAAAGATAATACAGAACTAACGAAATCTATTATTGATGATTGGCTGTCAAAAAATGACATTGATATGAACCGTTTGAAATATTATATCAGTTATTATGCAAGAACAGATTTAAAAAAATCTATGATGATTGTAAAGGAAATTTTGACAAACAAAAGCTCAAGTCATTTTCTTAAAGAATTTGCAGTACGTTTTCTTGTCGGGCATAAGTCTGATGAGGCAGAACAAATGATTATAGATTACCTTATAGAACATGACGCAACGGATATTTGTTGGAAAATCACTAACGGATATTGGCATGAATCTTAATTTAAAAAGGAGGAAATATTATTGACAGTCGTACCCGTAAGACCTGTATGTTTTGTTTTTAGATGAGCCGAATGCCTGTTCGCAGGAGGTGCAAAAGGCTTTTTACAGCCTGCTGTTGATATTTGGGATTGATTTTAAGGCTATATAAATACGGAACGGCACAGATTACTGACAATTAATCAGGACTTTGTGCCGTTTTTCTTATATAATTTTGCTATAATAAAAAAGACTGCCGCAATCTTTTCATCTTGCAGCAGCCTTCAAATTTTATTTTTTTGAATCAAGATATATTTTACTTAACAGTTACTGTGAAGTATTTTTTCACTACTGTTCCGGCAGTATCCCTGACCTTAACTTATGGTCTTTTTTTCAGTATCTTTGCTCTGTGTGAGCTCCGCTCCGTATTTACACAACAGGCTTATCAATATAAACATGATACCCATGCCTACCGATACGGCACTGTCTATATTCATTTCGGCAACATCCTGTAAGCTGTATTTCATTATCTCATAAGCTATGTTTGCGGCTATTGTCGTACCCAACGGAATACATATATCACATATACCAAGTCGCATGAGCTTATGTGCACCATCAAATGTAAAAGGTGTTCCGTCTGCAAGTTCATCCCTGAAATAAAGCTCGGCTATCTTGGCAAGCACCGCTTCACCGGCACACATGATAATTGCTATCGTCATCATCGTGTAACAAGTTCCTATGCTTATATCATCAGATTTTTCTACAATACCGTGAATAGTCACCCCTCCCAAAGAAAATGTTTCTTCGGGTATGCAGGCAAGAGCTATTATACCTGCAATACAGCCTACAACACCTATAATTGAAGCAATAAAAACAATCGTGCTAATGACCTTGCCTATTTTTGAAAGTTTCTGGATAGTTTGAAGTGTTTTCATAATATATTGCCTTCTTTCATAAAAAAATTTTTTATAATGCTTTTAAATATATTTAACATACATTATATAAGTTTTTTAATTTCCTTATCTGATAATCTGCCATTCCGAAACAAGCCTTTCAAGCGAACAAGCCGCATTTGCAGGACTTGTCGAAGGCAGTTTTACCGCCCTGATACCTGTATCGGGAAAAATATATTTCATGTACATTTTATGCGATAATGCACCGTTACAGAATATCCTGTCTATCTTACTGTCGGCTATGATATCGCTTATATCATTCGGGACAACATCTTTTATAGAACTGTCCGACGAACCTGTTACGGTACAGGAATGGATTGAATCCCACAAAGCAAGATGATTATTCAGTACAAGCTGCTTTTTTTCTTCGATATTTTCGGGAATCTTTTCATTGAATATCATTGCAAGCACTTTCCAGAACCTGTTTTGAGGATGACCGTAAAAAAACATGGTTTCTCTTGATTTGACCGACGGAAAACTCCCTAAGATAAGCGTTCTTGAATTTTCGTCAAAAAGCGGTGGGAATGGGTGTATAATATTGCTTGTATCCATAGTAAACAAACCTCACTAAATTTCAGTTCAGCGTTGAAAGAACGATATGACCCTCTTTTCTCGTCTGCTTCATGTCAATTATCCTTTGATTCTCGGAACCTCTGAATTTCAGCATCAGATTACGAAGTTCTTCTACAAATCTTCCGTCTACCAATATATCTGTACTGTCAAGTATTTCATCGGTACATTCGATATAGCGGCAACCGCCCGGAATAAGGTCTTTCTCATAAGTAAAACCCGTATATATCCAAATATTCCTCTCAGAGGTCTCTTTTTTTACCCGTCTTATCAGCTTTATCAGTTCTCTTTGATTCGAGGGTTCAAACGGTTCTCCTCCAAGGATAGTCAAACCTGCATAATACGGCTTTTTGAGTTCTTCAATGATATTGTTTTCCACTTCACAGGTATATGGTCTGCCATAATCAAAATCCCATGTTTCAGGCTGAAAACAGCCCTTACAGTGATTTGTACAGCCCGATACAAACAGGCTGACCCTAATACCTGTTCCGTTTGCTATATCAGCTTTGATAACATTTCCGTAATACATAAAAATCACCAATCTTTTTATTTTTTGATTAATTCTCTGAAAATCGTATCTTTGTCATAATTCCCTTGTGTCAGACCCGGTATTTCTTTATAGGCTTTACATATCGAAAGGCTGAATTCCGTCAACATAGCACTTATCTGTTCGTCATTATATGGACATTCACCTGTCACTATCAGTGTCGTGAAACTATACGCCACCAACCAAAGGTCACGGAAATATTTATCTGCCGTATCTGCATCCATATTATAAATACTCATAACCGATTCTCTCACCAAATCCTGTGAGAGTTTCAACCCCTCCATTACACTTCCCCGTACATCATCGGGCGGAACAAGAAACAAATATTTATACAGCTCCGGGTCTTCCCTTGCAAATTTCAGATACTGCTGTCCGACACCAAGTGCCGGTATATCCATTTTCAGACCGTTTGCAACATATTCCTTATATACATTCTTTGCATACACATACACTTCTCTTTTCAGTGCGTCTACCGTATCAAAATAGGTGAAAAGCGGTCTTGAAGATACTCCGAGCACAGCACCGACTTCCCTTGCGGTAACGGCATTTATCCCTTTTTCTCTTGTTATCCTGACAGCGGCTTCTATTATTTCCTGCCGGCTGAACTTTGCTTTTGGCGGCATACAAACCTTTCCTTTCATCATACAACTTTAATTATGCAACGTATGTTACCTATATTATAATGCCGATACTTTTATTTGTCAACAAAATTTTACTTTCCAAGACAAAAAATAAGAGCTGTCCCTATTTTTTTCAAGACAGCCCTCTTTTTTATCAGCCGATAACGGCATCTTTCATTTTTTTTACATATTCTCCTATATGAACAGCGGAATCTTTTCCGTATTCTTCAAGTATCCTGACAACTGCCGAACCTACTATAACTCCGTCTGCAACAGATGCCATTTTCTGTGCCTGTTCGGGTGTCGATATTCCGAAACCTATTGCACAAGGTATATCCGTATTCTCTCGGACAACTTTTACTATTTTATCCAAGTCCGTGGTTATCTCACTTCTTGCCCCTGTAACGCCAAGGCTTGACACTATATACAAAAATCCCTCAGCCTCTTTGGCTATCATTGCTATCCTGTTTTCGGAAGTAGGTGCTATGAATGAAACAAGGTCTACACCGTATTTCCTGCAGTACGGTAAAAATTCTTCTTTTTCTTCATAAGGGATATCGGGAAGTATAAGACCGTCTATACCTATATCACGACACGTTGATATGAATTTCTCCGCACCATAGGAATATATAACATTTGCGTATGTCATAAATACCAGCGGAACAGAAACATCTTTTCTCAGTTCACGGACAAAATCAAATATTTTATCCGTATTTACACCGCCCTTTAATGCACGGATATTTGCTCCCTGTATAACAGGTCCTTCTGCTGTCGGATCTGAAAACGGTATGCCCAATTCAATAAGGTCTGCACCGTTTTCGACTGCTGCACGGACACACTTCGCTGTTGTTTCCAGGTCGGGGTCACCACAGGTTATAAACGGTATGAATGCCTTTCCGTTCTGAAACGCTTTTTTTATATTACTCATATATCTCAACTCCCCTGTATCTTGCTATCGCTGCACAGTCCTTATCTCCCCTGCCCGAAACAGTTACCACTATTATTTTATCCTTGTCCATTGAAGGTGCCAATTTCATGGCGTATGCAACCGCATGGGCTGACTCTATTGCCGGTATGATTCCCTCTGTCCTTGAAAGATATTCAAAGGCATTTACTGCCTCATCATCAGTAACCGCTACATATTCGGCTCTGCCTATATCATATAAATAAGCGTGTTCGGGACCTACTCCCGGATAATCAAGTCCTGCCGAAATCGAATAAACAGGAGCTATCTGTCCGAACTTGTCCTGACAGAAATATGACTTCATTCCGTGAAATATTCCAAGTTTACCCGTTGAAATAGTCGCTGCCGTTTCAAATGTATCTATGCCACGTCCTGCCGCTTCACAGCCGATAAGCCTTACACCTTTATCCTCAATGAAATTATAGAAAGTGCCTATTGCATTTGAACCGCCTCCTACACAGGCAAGAACTGCATCAGGCAATCTGCCTTCTTTTTCAAGAATCTGTGCTTTTATCTCTTTTGAGATGACCGACTGAAAATCACGGACTATTGTAGGAAACGGATGTGGTCCCATTACCGAGCCCAGACAATAGTGAGTATCCGATATACGGCTCGTCCACTCTCTCATAGCTTCCGAAACAGCATCCTTCAAAGTTGCCGTACCCGTCTTTACAGGAATGACATCTGCTCCCAACAGCTTCATCCTGTAAACATTGAGAGCCTGTCTTTTTGTATCTTCCTCGCCCATGAAAACTACACATTCCATTCCCATGAGAGCCGCTGCCGTTGCCGTTGCAACACCATGTTGTCCTGCACCTGTTTCGGCAATCAGCCTTGTTTTGCCCATCTTCTTTGCAAGAAGTGCCTGTCCGAGAACATTATTTATTTTATGTGCTCCTGTATGGTTAAGGTCTTCCCTTTTCAGATAGATTTTTGCACCGCCAAGGTCTTTTGTCATCTTGCCGGCATAATACAGTCTTGACGGTCTGCCTGCATAATCATTTAAAAGCTCATTCAATTCACGGTTGAATCCTTCATCATTCTTGTAGTAATTATATGCTTCTTCAAGCTCAATTACTGCATTCATAAGCGTTTCGGGTATGTACTGTCCTCCGTGTACGCCAAAACGCCCTTTTGGATTTGTCATAATTCATTTTCCTTTCTCACTGCCTGTGCAAAGGCAATCATTTTTTCAATATCCTTGAAACCGTTCGTTTCAATGCCCGAACTAACGTCAACAGCATAGGGATGTAATATTTTTACAGCCTCGGAAATATTTCCGTGATTAAGTCCCCCTGCAAGAAAATACGGTCTTTTTATATCACTTATAAGTGACCAGTCAAATATCTTCCCATTCCCTGCACCTGCATCAAGCAATATCATATCCGCTGTACTTTTTACGGCTTTTTCGGCATCATTCCTCGAACTTATCCGAAATGCCTTTATTACAGGCTTCCCCGTCATGGCTTTAAGACTGTTTATATATTCATCATCTTCATTTCCGTGCAGTTGTGCCATATCTATTATATCATGATTCAAAAGTTCTGCAACTGTTTTTATATCTTCATCAACAAAAACTCCGACAGCCTTTATATCCTTATCAAGCACTTTCTTCAGTTCAGAAGCCTTTTCGGGAGTGATATATCTGATGCTTTTTCCGAAAAAGACAAAGCCGATATATTTGGGTCTTATCTCATTGACGGCTTTTATATCACATTCCCGTGAAAGTCCGCACATTTTTATCGCTGTCATATCTTCCCTTTCAGCTTTAAAAGCATCTCTTTTTTATTCCCGGCTCTCATGAGAGTTTCACCGACAAGCACCGCATCTGCACCTATATCACGGAGTTTCTGAACGTCTTCAGCCGTTTTTACACCACTTTCCGATACAAAGATAATATCATTCGGAACAAGTTCTCTCAGTTTCCTGCTGTTTTCGGTATCAACCGAGAAATCTTTCAGATTTCTGTTATTCACCCCGATAATCCTTGCACCCGACTGCAAAGCTGTCAGAATCTCCGTTTCGTCATGCACTTCCACCAATGCCGAAAGCCCAAGCATATCGCATATATCAATATACTCCTTTATCTGCCGTTTATCAAGTATCGAACATATTAAAAGTACAGCCGATGCCCCCGACAATTTCGCCTGATATATCATATATTCGTCAACGGTAAAATCTTTTCTTAAGCACGGAACAGAAACTTTTTCAGTTATCTCTTTCAAGTAAACATCACTGCCCAAAAATCTGCTCGGCTCGGTCAGGACAGATATACAGTCGGCTCCTGCCTGTTCATATTCAAGTGCAATGTCAAGATACGGGAAATCTTCCGCAATTATCCCCTTTGACGGAGAAGCTTTTTTACACTCGCATATAAACGCAATATCATCTTTTTTCAGGGATTTTTCAAACTCAAAATTACCTTTCGGCAAAGACAAAGCCGTTCTTTTTATTTCTTCAAGAGAAATATTTTCTTTTGCATTCGCAACTCTCTTTTTAGCATATTCCGCAAGCTCGTCCAATATCGTCATTTTCATATCTCCGCTCTGTTGCTTACTTCAATAAATTTTTCAAGAGTTTCCATAGCCCTGCCCGAATCTATTATTTCAGCCGCAAGAGAAATACCCTCTTTCATACTTTCAGCCTTGCCGCCTATATACAAAGCTGCACCTGCATTCATCAAAACCGCATTTCTTTTGAAACCCTTTTCACCATTCAGAATATTTCTTGTAATAGCTGCATTTTCCTGCGGTGTACCGCCTTTGAGGTCATCCTTTGTACAGCGTTCAAATCCGAAATCTTCAGGCTTTATCATATATGATTTGAACCAGCCGTCTTTTATCTCACAAACTTTTGTCGGGGCACTCAATGAAATTTCATCCAACTTATCCATGCCGTAAACGACCATTCCCCTTTTCACACCAAGATTTATAAGTACCTGTGCAAGAGGCTCAACAAGGTAATCGTCATAAACTCCAAGCAACTGCATTGACGGCGAAGACGGATTTGTCAGAGGTCCGAGAATGTTGAATACTGTACGGAAGCCTAATTCCCTGCGGATAGCTCCTACATATTTCATTGAAGTATGATATTTCTGTGCAAAGAAAAAGCACATTCCCACTTCATTCAGCAATTCAACACACTTTTCGGGACTCTGTTCTATATTCACCCCCAACGCTTCAAGACAATCAGCCGTACCGCTGTTTGAAGATGCCGCACGGTTGCCGTGTTTTGCAACTTTCATACCGCCTGCCGCTGCGACAATTGCAGATGTGGTTGAAATATTAAAGCTGCCTGCATTGTCACCGCCTGTGCCGACTATCTCAAAAACATCCATACCTGTTTCAACTTTCGTTGCATGTTCACGCATGGCTGCCGCACAGCCTGCTATTTCATCAGTAGTTTCTGCCTTTGCACTCTTGGTCGAAAGTGCTGCAAGAAATGCAGCATTTTGTGTCGGTGACGTTTCCCCGTTCATTATCTCATTCATCACAGCGTAAGCCTCGTCATAAGTCAGGTCACCTTTGTTTACTATCTTTGCAATAGCCTCTTTTATCATTTTTTATCTCCCTTTCCTTTTATAAAATTATATAACATAGTCTTTCCGTCAGGTGTCATTATTGATTCGGGATGGAACTGCACTCCGAATATATCATATTTTTCATGCTGTACAGCCATTATTTCACCGTCATCCGTAACAGCCGTTACTTTCAGACATTCGGGCATTGTATCTCTGTCAGCCGCAAGTGAATGGTAACGTGCCACAAGACCGCTTTTTTCAAGTCCGCTGAAAATAAGACTGTCAGTGTCAAAAGTAACCTTTGACTGCTTTCCGTGCATGAGCTGCTTTGCATAAGTTATAGTTGCACCGAATGACGCACATATTGCCTGATGTCCCAAACATACACCCAAAATGGGTATTTCCGAACCAAGTTTTTGTATGACCTCAATTATTATCCCTGCATTTTCGGGTCTGCCGGGTCCCGGGGATAAAATTATCCTGTCGGGATTCATTTTTCTTATTTCTTCAACAGTCATTTCGTCATTTCTGATTACTCTGATATTCTCGTCTATCTCTCCGATATACTGATATAAATTATATGAAAAGCTGTCGTAATTATCTACCAGAAGTATCATTCTTCCACCTCCCGTGCCGTTTCAAGAGCTTTCAAGCATGATTTAGCCTTATTCATACACTCCTCGAACTCCTTTTCGGGAACAGAATCCGCAACTATTCCCGCACCGCTCCTTACAAAGACCTTTCCGTTTTTCTTGTATGCTATTCTTATTGCAATACAGGTATCCATATTTCCCGTGAAGTCGATATAACCTATCGCACCTCCGTAAATGCCACGCTTGTTTTTTTCAAGTTCGCCTATGAGCTGACAGGCTCTTATTTTCGGTGCACCCGAAAGTGTTCCTGCCGGCAAAACAGCCTCTATTGCATCAAGTGCATCTTTGTCATCACGGATAATTCCACGGACAGTTGAGCCTATGTGCATGACATGGGAATATCTTTCTATTGAGTGCAGTTTCTCTACCTCAACAGTACCGAAACGGCTTATCTTTCCTAAATCGTTTCTTCCCAGGTCTACAAGCATATTATGCTCTGCAAGCTCCTTTTCATCTGCAAGAAGTTCTTTTTCAAGCATTTTATCTTCATCATCTGTTTTTCCACGAGGTCTTGTACCTGCCAGCGGAAATGTATGCAGAACACCATTTTCGAGCTTTACGAGAGTTTCAGGCGAAGCCCCTGCAACTTCGACATCGGTTCCCGAAAAGTAAAACATATACGGTGAAGGGTTGAGAGTTCTCAGTACACGGTATGTATTGAAAAGACTGCCCTTAAATTCGGCACTCAGACGATTTGACAGGACTATCTGAAAAATATCTCCCTCACGGATATGAACTTTTGCCTTTTCGACCATTTCGCAATACTGTTCTTTGCTGAAATATGGTTTGACTTCTCCTATAAGCCTGCCCGATTCTTCATTTATTTTTTCCCCTTTATGAAGAAGTTCGGAAAGCCCTTTCAGTTCATTTACAGCTCTGTTATATTCGCTTTCACAGTTTTCGAGATGTATATTTGCAATCAGTATTATCTTTTGCTTTACGCTGTCAAAAGCTATTACTTTATCGAAAAGCATTAAATCGACATCTTTGAAAGCCTCGTTGTTTTCTGTTTCACGCTTTGCCGTCGGTTCACTGTATGTGATATAGTCATACGAGAAATATCCTACAAGACCTCCTGTGAACGTCGGAAGATAGTCAAATCTCGGACTTTTATACTTTGACAGAATCTGACGGAGATATTTTGACGGCTCATCTGTATTCACGGTAATATCCCCTAAATTAAGAACACCGTCCATACAGGTTATTTCCATTTTCGGCTCAAATCCGATAAAAGTATATCTTCCCCACTTTTCATCTGCCTGAGCGGATTCAAGCATAAAGCAATGTGATGAAACATTTTTCAGTACCTTTACAACCTCGATAGGCGTTGTAAAGTCCGAAAGCATTTCACAGCTTACGGGAAGAATATTGTATTTTTGTTCAAGAGCAATTTTTTTCACTTCATCAAGTGTCGGCAAAAATTTCATTTATTTCACCCTTTCTGTTTTTGTAAATAAAAAACGTCCTCAACAGAATATAATACTCTGCTAAGGACGAATAATTATCTTTATCCGTGGTGCCACCTTAATTCACGGGAATATATTCCCATGCACTTTTTTCAGGATACCAACATATCCCTGACAAGTAACGCCTGTCTTTGCGTCATAGAATACTCAGATATATAAATATCTTTTGACTATGCCCTCCACGGTCCATTTGACAACTTGTTTCCTGCCCGACTCTCAGCATCTCAGGCTCTCTGTAAAGGCATCATTGCCGTTATCTCCGTATCAACGGTTTAATATTTTATATTTCGGATTATACCATTATAATTCTTTATTGTCAATACTTATTTTTTAAAAAAAGAAAATATCAGAATTTCAGGTCATACCAGACAATAAATACATACAGAGCATATATCCTGCTCCACAGGAAGTCTTCTCCACTGATATAACGTTCCCAAAGTTCTTTCACTGCCTCCTGAACAAAGAATTTCTTTGATGTATCACCAAACAGCTTATTGATAACAGGAGCATTGAAATGTTCATCAGCGAGCCATTTGCGTATAGGTACGGCAAATCCCACTTTCTTACGGAATGCCACTTCATCGGGTAATTTTGATGAAGCCGCTTTTCTGAATACATATTTGTTCTGTTCGAGCATGAATTTATATTCTCCGGGTATCTTTCTTGCAATATCGAACAATCTGATGTCACTGAATGGTGTATGGAGTTCTATTCCACAGGCGGTACTTGTACGGTCCGTATTCAGGTAAATATCCCCCTCGAGCCAAAATGATATATCTATCGTGAGTTTCCTCGATAATTCATCCTGACCTTCTGTTGCTTTCCATACAGGCATTATAGGGTCAACGGCTTTGATACTGCTGTCATAATCAAGCATAAGAGATTTTACAACATCTTCTGACATGATATGTGAACAGGTAAGATATACCCAATCTTCTTTGAGAGGATTCTTATGAGCATTATACCCTCCGAAAAATTCATCTATTCCTTCACCCGAATATACAACATCTGCATATTCCTTGACGGCTGAACAGCCCAATGAAAAAGCTACTGCCGACGCATCTCCCAAAGGCTGTCCCATTTTATCCATTACAGTCGGTATACGCTCAAAATATTCCTTCGGAGTGATGACTTTTACACGGAAATCCTTTCCCACAGCCTTTGCAGTATTGCGGGCAAGCTCCGATTCATCAAAGCCCGGTACTTCATATCCTATGGTATTCGCACATGAAGCATCACTTGCCGCAAAAAGATAAGATGAATCTACACCGCCCGAAAGAAACGATTCTTTATACGGAAATTCCTTGTCATTTCTTTCTTCATCAAGTATCGTATTGACGGTATTTTTTATCTGCTCCGCCCATTCATCGGCAGAACGTGTTCTGTCAGGCTCAAATACAGGCTTCCAATAACACCTCACCGTAACATTTTTGCCGTCCCATTCTGCATAATGTCCCGGAAGAAGCTTGTATATCCCCTCATAAAATGTTTCTTCACCGATAGGATAACCATAGAACAAATACTGCTGGAGCATTTTGAGATTAAGACGTTTTTCGACTGATTTATTTTCAGCTATTTCATTGATATCTCCCGAACATAAAAATTCATTTCCCGCAACGGTATAAAACATCTGTTTCTGACCGACCTGATCTCTGATACAAAATACTTTTTTCTTTTCATCATCATGGATAGCTATGGCAAACATACCACAGATATGTTCCATCATTGAAAGCTCCCATTTTATATAAGCCTTTTCAATAATTTCATTTTCTCTTTCTTTTCTGCCCAGAGATTCCGAAACAGAAAGTTCCCTGCAAAGACTTTTCCAATTACGGATATAGCCACTGAAATAACGGATTTGCACTTTACTTGACATTTTTATATTCCTTCTTTCAAATTTATCGGATATTGTCTAAATTATAACATTTCAGACGAATCCGGTCAATAGTTTCCGATTTGAATAATTCACAAGTTTTTTAGTTATACGTTATTATCGTCTTGACCATATCAAGTCTGTATGCTAAAATAATATATATTACGATTTCAAGGGAGGCAATATAAATTGAAAAAAGAATTTCTTCGGGAAGCACCACCGGTTATAAAAGACTTTTTGATGTATTTGCAGAATATACAAGGCAGATCACCTCTGACGATAGATGAATATTACAGCGATTTGAGAACATTTTTTCGATATATGCTCAAACATAAAGGGCTTATAGATGAAGATACCGAGATGGGAGATATATCTGTTTCGGGTGTGGATATTGAAATGATAAAATCTATCACTTCCGATGATATATTGGATTTCTTTAATTACTGCATAAACGAAAGAGAAAACAAGCCTGCTTCAAGAGCTCGCAAAACAACTGTATTAAGGCATTTTTTCAGGCATTTGAAGGAAATAAGATTTCTGATTGAAAAAAATCCTATGGATATAATAGTATCACCCAAGCGTAAAAAAGCTTTGCCGAAATATCTCACTCTGCAACAAAGTCAAAAACTGCTTGAATCAGTTGACGGCAAATATAAAATAAGAGATGAATGTATATTAACTCTTTTTTTGAACTGCGGACTGCGTTTGTCTGAACTTGTAGGAATAAATTTAAATGATATAAATGATGAAAGAATCCTTAAAGTATGCGGCAAAGGCAATAAAGAAAGAGAGATATACCTTAATGACGCCTGTATCGAAGCAATAGAGGCTTATAAAAAAGTCCGTCCCGTTGAAGGCGTAAAAGATAAAAAAGCATTATTTATCAGCCGCAATCATAACCGTATCAGCAATAAAACCGTTCAGGCACTTGTATATAAATATCTTAATGCTATCGGAATGGAAGGATATTCTGTTCATAAGCTCAGACATACGGCGGCAACACTGATGTATCAGGAAGGCGGAGTAGATATAAGAGTGCTTCAGGACATTCTCGGACACGAAAATCTCGGTACAACTCAGATATATACTCATATATCCCAAAAGCAATCTATTGAAGCAATGAGGTCAAATCCTTTGGGAAAAAGCAAACATCATGATGATAATGAATAAATAGATAACCTATGAAAAATTTTTAAAACCGACTGCTTTCATTTTTTACCGACACAAAATACATACTATACAAAGCCATTGCGATATCAGGGTATTTAATAATCCCCGAATCGCAATGGTTAAATTTATGTAAAAAAGGCGGTAATTGAAATGAAAATCAAAGAATGTGAAAAGCAGACTTTAAAAGCGGCAGCCTATATCAGAGTTTCTACCGGTTCATACGATCAGGAAAACTCATTTGAGGTTCAGCAAAGATACTTTGAAGAATTGCTTACTCACAACGAGCATTATGAAAATGCGGGTATTTATGCCGATTTCGGCTTATCCGGAACTTCCATTGAAAATCGTGAGGGTCTGCAAAGTCTGTTATTTGACTGTGAAAAAGGCATGATTAACCGAATCTTTTGCAAAAGTCTTTCGAGGTTTGCACGAAATGTATCGGAATTTTTGCAGATAATTGCTTTTTTGAATAAAAACGGAGTAACAGTGTTTTTTGAGAAAGAAAATCTGGATACTGCAAATGCACTCAACGATATTGTTACAACGGTTTTGGCAGCAATAGCAGAGGAAGAATCTTTGTCTATTTCCGAAAATATGCGTCTGGCTAATACCAATCGTTATATTGCAGGTGAAGTTCCCAATGAAGTTATCTATGGTTATCGTTGGTCTGAGAACAATACTTTAATGATTTCAGGGTACAAGTACAGGAACATTGAAGTGATACCGGAAGAATCGGAAATAGTTAAAAGAATATTTGAAGATGTTTCAAACGGCAAAAGATATATTGATATCGCAAGAACTTTAAATGCCGAAAAAATCACGCCACCGCTCAAAAGTAATTCCAATATACCCTGCAAACGATGGAAAGGACGACATATCTACAATATAATATCAAACGAGCGATATACCGGCTGTGTTCGTACACAAAAAACATATACCCATAACCCCCTCACCCACTCAGTAAAAATCAATCGTGGAGAAATCGACAGACACTTAATAACCAAACATCATCCGGCAATTATTTCAAAAGAGATGTTCAACAGTGTACAGACTATTCTCAAAAAAAACAGCAATATCTACGGTAATAATAAAAGCGGAAAAAAGCGTGTGCAAATATTGACGGGTTTGTTGATATGTCCAAAGTGCGGGCACAACTTAAACTGCAACGGCAGGAATAAGAAACCTTATTGGTTTTGCCCGGAAGATGAATGTACAATACAGATTTATGAAGCAATTATTTTCAGAATGTTGAAAAAAGCGATTAAGATTCGTTTTAAAGACGGTGAAATTTTAAAAAAAAATATTCAAAAAATGTATGAAACAACCAATAACTTATACAGCCGCAAAACTCAAATCAATAATGACCGCATTGCAGCAAAAAATCGTGTATCTATCTTAGAAAATCAAGTGTCTGTATTAGGAAACAAACTGTTGGATATAAAAGATACAAAGACAAAGAAAATTATCTTAAAAAACATAGCTGCATTGGAAAATAAACTTGTATCAGAAAAAGAAAATATATCTATATTAGAAAAAAAATCCGAGAAATGCAAGTTTTTTTCAAGTCAAGGTCTGCATCTGCTTGATATGCAAAAGGCTGTTTTGGCTGAATTGGAAAACAATGACGATTTTGATAAAATTGCAGAAAATATCCTGCATAATATAATCAGAGGAATTATTTCCAAAGCAATTATACATTCCCCGACAGAGCTGTCTGTATATTGGCTTGACAATTCCGTTACCAAAGTATGCGGAGGATATTATCATGCGTGATATTTTAAAAACAGAAATGCCAAAAGTTGAAGTAATTAAAGCTGACAAGCGATCAATTCGCAACCCACATATTGTCAAAAACGGCAACAAGCTGCGTGTTGCAGCCTACTGCCGTGTGTCAACTGATGATGAACAGCAGCAAACATCTTACATACAGCAAAAAGAATACTATTCTTCAATGATCAATAAAAATCCGGAATGGCAATTAGTTGACATTTACGCCGATAAAGGTCTGAGCGGTACAACAACAAAACACCGAAAAGAATTTCAAAGAATGATGAGAGATGCAGAAGACGGCAAAATTGATTTGATCCTGACAAAATCCATATCCCGATTTGCCAGAAACACGATTGACACATTAAGCTGGATACAAAGACTTCGTAATTTGCCGAATCCTGTTCAGGTACGTTTTGAAAAAGAAGGCTTTGAAAGCTTCGACTTCGGTTCTGAAATGCTCTTGACAATCATGTCTGCATTCGCACAGGCAGAATCCAGAAGTATCAGTGAAAATGTAAAGTGGTCTCTGCAAAAGAATTTTGCCAACGGTAAGCCAACTATAAACCTCAACCGAATGTTAGGTTATGATTATGGTCAAAACGGTGAGTGGGTCATCAATAAAGAACAGGCTGCAATCATCAGAGAAATCTATAATATGTATTTATGCGGGGTTTCCGCTCACAGAATTTCCGTTTTTTTAAATGACAAAAAATTATATACCATTAATGGCAACCGTTGGACAGCAAAATCGGTTTTACAGATATTATGCAATGAAAAATATGCCGGAGATCTGATAATGCAAAAAAGCGTCACCGTTGATATGTTATCTCACACCGTCATTAAAAACAACGGAATAGCAAAACAATACTATGTTAAAGATCATCATCCCCCTATCATTGACCGAACTACATGGGATAAGGTTCAAAATTTGACCGCAATCAACAGCATCAAAAATCTGAAAATCAGAAAAAAAGATAAATTTGCCGTTCTTTCCAATTTATACTGCGGAACTTGCGGAGAATCATTCATCAGAACCAAATATTCCTCAAAGGTACACAGTTTGAGTAACACCGAAGAAGAATACTATTTCAGCTATCCTGTTCTGAAATGCAGCCAAAATAACAGTAAATGCAAGGTACAGAAAAAGCTCGATCCGGGAGAAAAACGCTGTGATTCGGCATATTTATATGAATGTGGTGTTTTACAAGCCTTTATGGAAGAACTGTATAGAATCAAAGCCGATATCATCCAAAATGACAATAATGCAGAAATTATCAAGGCATATTATAGCTTATGCCTCGGCAGAGCAAAAGAAAAAAATTCTTTCTTATATAGAGATTATACCGAAACCACTAAAAAAATAGAAAGTACAATTGACAGCATTAAGGAACTGACTGAAAATCAGCTCGAGCTTGATGAAATCCTTGGAGAAAAGAAAATATTTCAGTCAATCATTTCGGAGTACGAATCACAAAATTCCGAATTCAAAAAACATAGGGATGAATTACTGACAAAAATTATTCAGACAGACTCTGATACGAAAAAATTTGAGTACTTTATAAATAGTGTTCTTGCTTTGTCGGACAAAGATACCAATGGAAACAAACTCAATATACAAACTACAAACAGTAATACAAGTCATATATACGACTTATTGCCATTCAATAAGACCTTTTATCTTACATTTATTGAAAATGGTACAGTTTACGGTGATGTGGTTGAGTATAAAACAAAATTTGGTGTCAGCTTTACGACAAAAGGAAATACAAGAAAAATGGCAGACTTTATAGGATACAGAACAACTGACAAAAATGGTGATACTATCATTATTCATGATGAATACGAAGTTGTTGGAAAAACATTACAGCACAGACAAAGAAAAAAAAGATAAATACTATAGCCGCTAAGATTTCGGTCTTAGCGGCTTGATTTTTTATGTAATTCAAACTATTTGTGATTTGACCAACCCCTATCCAACAAATTTTTCCTAAAGGGACCTTTAGGTTATAAAATTTAAGTTTAACAGGAGGGGTTCTATGAATCATATTGACTTGAACGGAAAGACAATATTAGTGACAGGAGCAGCAGGGTTTATTGGAGCCAATCTTGTAAAGAGGTTGTTTGCTGATATACAATCAGCAAAAATAATTGGTATCGACAGTGTGAATGATTACTATGATGTCAGACTCAAAAAATATCGTCTTGACGAACTGAGCAAGAATGATGGTTTTATTTTTATCAAGGGAAATATTGCCGATAAAGAATTGGTCAATTCAATCTTTGAAAAGTATCATCCTGCTGTCGTTGTAAATCTGGCAGCACAGGCAGGAGTACGTTATTCTATTACAAATCCTGACGCTTATATAGAATCCAACTTGATTGGCTTTTTTAATATATTAGAGGCTTGCCGTCATTATCCTGTTGAACATTTGGTTTACGCTTCAAGTTCCTCTGTTTACGGCTCAAATAAAAAAGTTCCGTACTCAACAGAAGATAAAGTGGACAATCCCGTTTCGCTTTATGCGGCAACAAAGAAGTCCAATGAATTAATGGCTCATGCTTACTCAAAATTATATAATATTCCATCAACGGGACTGAGATTCTTTACAGTCTATGGACCGGCAGGGCGTCCCGATATGGCATATTTTGGTTTTACAAATAAGCTTGTGAACGGAGAAACGATTAAGATATTTAATTTCGGTAATTGCAAGCGTGATTTTACCTATGTGGACGATATTGTCGAAGGTATTGTCCGTGTTATGCAGGGGGTTCCCGAAAAGAAAAACGGTGAGGACGGATTGCCGATTCCACCCTATGCAGTATATAACATAGGCAATAATCAGCCGGAAAATCTGCTTGATTTTGTTCGGATTTTGTCTGAGGAACTTGTCCGTGCAGGTGTGCTGTCGGAGGATTATGATTTTGAAGCACATAAAGAGCTTGTGCCGATGCAGCCGGGTGATGTGCCGATTACTTATGCAGATACTGATGCCCTTGAAAGAGATTACGGTTTTAAACCGAGTACTTCATTGCGTGACGGTTTAAGAAAATTTGCTGAGTGGTATAAAGAGTTTTATATGTAAGGATGGATAAAAGATGGACAAGAAATACACGATAGCTGTTGCCGGAACAGGATATGTCGGATTGTCGATTGCAACTCTGCTTGCACAGCATCATAAGGTTTATGCTGTCGACATTGTTCCCGAAAAAGTTGAACTGATAAATCAAAGAAAATCTCCTATTCAGGACGAGTACATTGAAAAGTACCTTGTCGAAAAGGAATTGGATCTAACGGCAACA
>CACZZB010000036.1 GCA_902785555.1 uncultured Ruminococcus sp. | reverse complement strand
ATATAAAGGCAATATATTTCTGTGATGAGAAAATCTACGGATAAATGAGAATATCCCCGAATCGTTTTTTGATACGGTTCGGGGATAGATTTTTTTACACTGAAAGTTTTTTGAGGAAGTTTTTGGTACGCTCGTTTTTGGGATTGTCAATGACATCTTCGGGCTTGCCCTGTTCAACTATCAGTCCGCCGTCCATGAATATAACTCTGTCGGAAACGGCTCTTGCAAAGTCTATTTCGTGGGTGACGATTATCATTGTCATTTTTTCTTCTGCAAGCTCTTTCATTATGCGGAGGATACCTGCTGTTATTTCGGGGTCAAGTGCAGATGTAGGTTCGTCAAAGTAAAGTATATCGGGATTCATTACCAAAGCTCTTGCAATGGCAACTCTCTGCTGCTGACCGCCCGACAGTTCACATGGATAAGCCTTTTCCTTGTCGGCAAGTCCGACCTTTGCGAGAATTTTTCTGCTTTCTTCAAGGACTTCATCTTTATCACGCTTCATAACGCTTATCGGAGCATCCGAAACGTTTTTCAGGACGTTGTAATGAGGGAATAAGTTGAAGTTCTGGAATACAAGCCCGAATTTTGAATGAGCCTCACGCATGACGCTTTTTGACGGATAAACGGCTTTTCCGTTTTCGGTAGTGACAATTTTCTTTTCACAGTAGGAAAGTTCTCCCGAATCCATTGTTTCAAGGAAAGTTGCACATCTCAAAAGAGTGGATTTGCCTGAGCCTGACGGTCCGAGTATTGATACAACTTCGCCCTTTTCGACCGACATACTTATATCTTTGAGTACAGTCTTGCCGTCAAAGCTCTTTTGAAGATTATTTATTTCAAGAAGTTTCATAGTTCTGTTCACCTCACGATTTAACGATAATAGTCAAGACGTTTTTCAACTTTTTCCATAACGAATGCTACGAGCATATTGAATACATAGTAGAAAAGACCTGCCGCAAACAGCGGTAAGATATTTGCCTGTGCGGCAGCTATCTGTTTGGCGATAGTGAACATTTCTATGTATGTAAGAACAAATGCAAGTGAAGTATCTTTCACAAGAGTGATTATCTCATTCGTAACGGGGGGAAGGATATGTTTTACCATCTGGGGGAATATTATCTTTCTGAAAGTCTGACCCTTTGTATATCCGAGAACGGAAGCTGCCTCACGCTGACCGTTTGGAACAGACTGTATACCTGCACGGAATATTTCGGCAAAGTATGCGGCATAATTGAGGGAGAAACCTATGATAACGGCATAGAATCTGTAATCCTGACCGAGGGAAACGTTGAATATATAGTACGGTGCATAGAATACCACTATGAGCTGAAGCATAAGAGGAGTACCACGCATTATTGAAATATATATTCTTGCTATCCACTGAACGACCTTGAATCTTGACATTCTTATGAAAGTAAGGAGGAGTCCCAAAGGCATTGAGAATAAAAGTGTGAGGAAGAATATCAAAAGAGTAGCCCATACGCCGTCAAGGAGCTGTAAAAGTATCTCACCGAAAGTTAATTTATCTGCCTTGTAAGTATCGGGTGTTGTCTGAGAGCTTTCGGTTTCAGAATCAAGATATTTGTCATTCTCACTCAGACAGATACTTGTTTCAAGACCCCATTTTTTGGCTATTTCTTCAAATTTGCCGTCATTTTTCATTTGGATAAGGGTTTTCTGAACGGCATTTCTAAGTTCCGTATTGCCTTTTTTGAAGCCTATTCCGTATTTTTCGCTTGAAACCTTTTCTTCAAGCATGATGAAAGTATCTCCACGGGAACTTATCTGATAATTTGCAACTCCAATATCAAGGCATACAGCGTCTACCATACCGCTTTCGAGATTAAGGAATGCACTGTTGTAGTCACCCACTTGTTGCAATTCTTTGAAAGACTTTGCAAGGGCTTTATTCTCGTCACTTGCGTCATCACCCGTAAAAGCAGCAAGTGCGGAAGAATCTGCCTGAACTACTACGATTTTATCTTTCAGGTCAGAGAGAGTTTTTATCGGAGAGCCGTTTTTGACAACGACTACCTGAGAGTTGTCAACGTATGGAGTTGACCATGTATAGTCATTTTCTCTGCCGTCAATGGTAAAACCGTTCCATATACAGTCAATTGAACCGCTGTTTAGTTCCTTGTCCTTGAAATCCCAGTCGATAGGCTGTTTTTTGAGAGTCCAGCCGTTTCTTGTGCAGACTTCCTGAGCCAAATCGAGGTCGAAGCCGACATATTCACCGTTGGTATCTTTGTAGCCGTAGGGCGGAAATTCCGCATCAAAGCCGACTGTAAAAGTTCTGTTTTCCTTTTGGGTGACGGTTTTGGTCGGTTTAAGGCACACACTGTCCTCTAAGTGCCATTTTTGGGCTATCTCGGCAAATTTACCGTCATTGACCATTTCAAGAAGTGTTTTTTCAACTTCATCTTTGAGAGCGGTATTTCCTTTTTTGAAGCCTATACCGTATTTTTCACTTGAAACTTTTTCTTCAAGCATGATGAAAGTATCACCACGAGAGCTTATCTGATAATTAGCTACACCGATATCAAGACATACAGCGTCTACCATACCGCTTTCAAGATTAAGGAATGCACTGTTGTAGTCACCTACCTGCTGCAATTCTTTGAAAGACTTTGCAAGGGCTTTGTTTTCGTCACTTGCATCTTCACCCGTAAAAGCCGCAAGTGCGGAAGAATCTGCCTGAACTACTACGATTTTATCTTTCAAATCTGAGAGAGTTTTTATCGGAGAGCCGTTTTTTACAACGACTACCTGAGAGTTGTCAACGTAGGGGACTGACCATGTATAGTCATTTTCCCTGCCGTCAATGGTAAAACCGTTCCATATACAGTCTATCGAACCGCTGTTGAGTTCCTTGTCCTTGAAATCCCAGTCGATGGGCTGTTTTTTGAGAGTCCAGCCGTTTCTTGTACAGACCTCCTGAGCCAAATCGAGGTCGAAACCGACATATTCACCGTTGGTATCTTTGTAGCCGTAGGGCGGAAATTCGGCATCAAAACCGACTGTGAAGGTTTTTTCTTCACCTGTTGCCTGCACCTGTGAGGGTATCATATAAGCCATGCTCATTATCATTGATATGACCAGAAGCATACCCAATGCAAAATGCAGATGTTTTCTTGAATTTCTGTTCAGCATTTCACTGTTCCTTTCATTTTTTATTAAAAATTAATACAGTAATATTTTACCGTACTAAAAAATAATATCATTATTATTTATAACTGTCAATCAAATTTCCGCAAAATACTTGAAAAAAACAGTTTATTTGATATAATTATTATCATAAATATTATTAAGGAGGAGCATTCTTTTGGAAAAGCTTTTTAAACTCAAAGAAAACGGCACCAATGTCAGAACGGAAATGGTTGCAGGTCTTACAACATTTCTCTCAATGGCATATATACTCGCTGTAAATCCGAGTATATTGTCGGCAGCAGGTATGCCGTCAGAGGCGATTTTTGCGGCAACGGCTATTTCAGCGGCATTTGCTACGCTTATAATGGCATTTTTCGCAAACTATCCCGTTGTATTGGCATCAGGTATGGGACTTAATGCGTATTTTGCATTTTCGGTAGTTCCCCAGCTTGCGGAACAGGGTGTAAAAGACCCCTGGCAGGTCGCTCTTACAGCGATACTTTGCGAAGGTATTATTTTTATTCTCCTGTCATTCTTCAAATTCAGGGAAACTCTTGTCAATAAAGTTCCTCAGAATCTGAAACTCGGCATTTCGGCAGGTATCGGTCTTTTTATTGTCATTGTAGGCTTGAAAGGTGCCAATGTCATTGTTGACAATCCGTCAACTCTTGTAGGATTGGGCAATTTAGGTTCGCCCGATGTAATATTTGCCCTTGTAGGTCTTTTGATAATAGCGGCTTTGTGGCATTTCAAAGTAAAGGGAGCTATACTTATCGGAATAGTTGCAACATGGTTTTTCGGTATAATAGCCGAGTTGACAGGCTGGTATCAGGTAAATCCCGAGGCAGGCGTTTATTCCGTAATACCGAGTTTTGAAAATTACTCTGTATTTGCTCCTGTACAGTCAATGGCTGAAAATACTTTCTTCAAATTCAATTTCTCATATATGGCTTCAAATACAGTCAATTTCCTTGTCATACTCTTTGCATTCCTGTTTGTTGATTTGTTTGATACGGTAGGTACTCTTATAGGCGTTGCACATGAGGGTAAAATGCTTAATGAAAAAGGCGAGCTTCCGAGAGTAGGACGTGCATTGATGGCTGATGCAATGGGTACGGTAGCCGGTGCAATGCTGGGTACATCAACGGTAACATCCTATGTTGAATCTACAACAGGTGTTGCAGAGGGCGGAAGAACAGGTCTTACGGCTCTTTCATCGGCAGTATTGTTCTTGCTTGCATTGCCTTTGTATCCGATATTCCTTGCAATACCTTCATTTGCAACGACTCCCGCACTTGTATTTGTAGGCTTGCTCATGCTCAAGAATGTAACCAAGATGGATTTTGAGAGTGATATAGCCGATTCGGTAGGCGGTTTTCTTGCAGTCATCATGATGCCTTTCTCATACTCGATAGCAAACGGCATAATGTTCGGTATAATCGCATGGGTCATCCTTAAAGTTATAACAGGAAAAGTAAAGGACGTACATCCTGTAATGTGGGTATCATTCGGACTGTTCGCACTCAGAATAGCAACGATAATTTTAGGAGTTTCATCATAAAATTTTTCTGAAATAAGAAAAATATTTGCAGTCATGCAGACGGAAATTGTTTGCATGACTGCATAATTTTATGCGGAAATGTCAAGAATATTATCGGAGGCTGATAGTATGATCGACAGAAACGAATATGAGGAGAAAAAATCGGCTAAAAGCAATACGGGTTTTTATATTGCACTTGCAATATGTATCGTGACCATTGCGGCAGCGGCCTGGACTACTTACGGCAGTGTGACGGAATATCGTCAAAAGACGGCTGAGGAAGTTTCATTACCTGCAAGTGAAGTCAAGGTCAATAATGATGTAAGCGGACAAAAATATGAAAGTTCCGTGCCGCAGATGTCCGTAAAAGAGGAAAGTTCGGAAATTGCAGCCGAAGAAGTTTCGGAAGAAAAAAGTATCGAACCTGTTGAGAGCAGTGTTTCGGAAAATTCTTTTGTCAGCGAGGCATCAAAATCTGACAGCCCGACTCAGCCCGTTGAAAATGGAACTATCATCAAGGTTTTCAGTCCAAAAAATCCCGTTAAATCAAATACTACTTCGGATTGGCGGACACATCAGGGGATAGATATATCAGCAAAAAACGGTACAGCAGTCCATGCTGTAAGGAACGGAACAGTCAAGTCGGTATATAATGACCCTATGCTTGGAAATGTCATCTGTATAGAACACAGCGGAGGTTATACGGCATATTACTGCGGTCTTACCGAAACACCTGTTGTCAGAGAGGGAAATATCGTTTATTCGGGTGATACGATAGGCTATGTTGATATAGTGCCTTTTGAAGTGCTTGATGAAAGCCATCTTCACCTTGAAGTGAAAAAAGACGGGGAATATGTTGACCCGACAGAATTGTTCTGAAATGAAAAAATGCGGTAACATCAGATGTTATCGCACTTTTTTTGACTCTGCATTTTGGAGAATATACATCCGCAGAAATTCTGTCTGTACAGGTGAAACTGTGCCGAAAGCTCTATTGAACGCTTATATCCGCCTTTTTTCTTGAAGTCCGAAAATAGATAAGGGATATCGTATTTTTCGCTGATTTCTTTGCCGACAGAGTTCAGGACAATGCTGTCCTTTTGAGGACTTATCGAAAGGGTAGTCGTAAAATAATCAAAATTGTTTTTCTTTGCGATAAGGGCACTTTCTTCCAGTCTCATACGATAGCATTTCAGACACCTTGCACCACGTTCAGGCTCATTTTCAAGACCTTTTGCCATTTCATAGAATTTTTCGGGTTCATATCTGCCCTCAATGAAATTCACAGACGGACACATTTCGGAAATAAGTCTTTTTATTTCACCAACACGGTGCAGATATTCATTTTCGGGGGATATATTCGGATTATAGAAAAATACGGTTATATCAAAGTATTTGGTGAGATATTCAAGGACATAGCTGCTGCACGGTGCACAGCAGGCATGGAGCAAAAGTGACGGTCTTTTATTTTCAAGAGTGAGTTTTTGCAGGGTCTTGTCGAGTTCAAGCTGATAATTGGGCTTAGGAGTTTGTTTCATAAAAATCCACCCTTTTCAGAATATCATCGGGACATTCCGCAATATATTCCGCACCGGCTGAGATAAGCTCTGATTTCGGACGGAATCCCCAGCTTACTCCGCAACATTTTAATCCGGCATTCTTGGCGGTATATATATCCACGTCACTGTCACCGATATAAAGACATTCTTCTCTTTTAACTCCGGCTTCATCTATCAAAGCCCATACAGCCCGGGGGTCGGGCTTTCTCTCATAGTTATCACGCTTTCCCCATACTGATGTAAATTTATTGTTCGGGAAAAGGGTCTTTACAATGATATTTGAAAAATTATCGGGCTTGTTTGACATGACAGCGTACATAATATTTTTTTTATCAAGAGAATCAAGCATTTCGACAATGCCGTCGTATGGGAGAGTCTTATCCATGCAGTGAGCATTATAATATTCGTTGAAATCTGCAAGTATCTCCTGTTTTTTTTCGGGACTTGCAAGACCTTTCGGGATGACCATTGCACGGTCTGCAAGAGTCGAGATACCGCTTCCGACCATGAAGCGGTATTTTTCTGTTTCATGCTCCCTGAATCCGTGTTTTTTCAGGGCATAGTTCATAGCGTCTGCAAGGTCGTACAGTGAATTTATCAGCGTTCCGTCAAGGTCAAATATACATAGTTTTATCATTTGTTATTCTTCTTTCTCTGAGTATTTTCGGGGAGCTTCGGGGTAACGTCCTCAGCCTGTACAAAAATATACGGCTTTCTCTTTTTAATGATGAATACGGCAATTATTCCGCCTGTTATTATCACTGCCGAAAGTATGCACATTGCAATTGTATCGGCAACATTGAGCGTTGATACATCAAAGCTTATATCGGCATGGGCGGATTCGAGCTTGATGGAATTCTGATTTTTGGAGATATCAGGGTTTATTGATTTTTTGCTGTCATCATCTGCAGGAACATATTCAGCGGAGAATTTCTTTAAAATATCGCCCGAATTTGTCTTTATTGAATAGTTTATGGGAGTATCATTATTTTTTCCCGTGATGATTTTTGAAAAATCTATATGGTCATGGAATTGCTTCATTGTTCTGAGAGTCATAAAGGGCATATATTCTTTGAAGGTCATTTTATTTTCCGAACCGAACATATCCGAAAATGATTTGCCGACTTCTTCGGGAGTACCGCTGAATTTTACCGTGCAGGTGTTTTTACCGCCATCAACGGACTGTTCGGCTGATATATCCATACGCCTGAAGTATGACAACGCATAATTGACAGCCTCATTACCTCCTGTTGCAATGTCATAGCTGAATTTTACAGCCTTTTCCATTTTATCGTCATCAAGGGGTGTACAGCTTATGTCTATTGATGAACATAAATACTGTTTGCCGTCATTTATACGGAGTTTTATAAAGGAATCCGTGCTTTTTATTGCCGACAGCTTGCCGTATTTATTTGAATCCATAAGATTTGTTGCAGGTATCCATTCACCGTTTTCGTAAAGCTGACATTCACCCAATTCTTCCGAATTTTCGACACTGTATGTGTATTCTATCGGAACATTGGTTTTGCTGTTTGAAATATAGCTTGAAAAATCAAGTGTTTCCGTGAAAGAATTCTGTTCTGCAAGTGGTGTACTGCCTGTTGAAGTATCGCTGTATGAAGCGTCACAGTAAACGGAATTCAGCAGTTTATTTGTATAGCCTTCCAATTCCTGCAATGATATATCATCGAATCTCACTTTATACAGGTAAGAGCCGTTTTCAAGAAGCCATTCGCTTTTTGCCGAACCTGCCGTTATATCTTTAAAATAATTTGTCAGTTTATTATTGAGTTCATCAAAAGTAGTCTGTGATATGGTAAAAGTTATTGTACGGTCAAAAACAGTGCTTTGATTTAGGGTATCTATGCTTATTTTCTGAATGGGATGACCCGAAAGGTTATTCACCGAGATAATTTCATCTGTTGAAACTTCATCATCATTAAGAGAGGCTTTTGTGATTTTTTCGACTGACTTGAAAGATAAGTCCTCGAAGTTTTCTTTGTCTGCCCCCTCGGCTATCCATGAAAGAAGCTGTACGCTTGAAAAATCCTCATCAAGTTTCCATCCCTGTGTTAAAAGCGTATTGGGATTTGAAAAAGCTACTTTGACAGGTTTTTCTATGATTTTTTCGATTTTGTCGGAATAGTCATGTGCAGACGAGAAATTGAGTGAAAAAGTATATACGATTTTTCCGTCTTTTATATCTTTGGAATATTTCATGGAATCGGGACAGTATTTCTGTACGACTTTGTCAAGAGAAGCCTCCTTTGCTGAACCTGTTGCAACAGTGCTTTGGGGAAATGTGACGGTGATAGTCCTTGAACCCGAAAATGACGGGTTGAATTTGAGTGAGGTGGATATATCGACTAATTCCTCTTTTTTCTGTGAACAGGCTGTAAGAAGTACAGCAAATGAAAGCACGGCAAGAACTATGGATATTATTTTTTTAAACAATTTTATCACTTCCGATTTTTTTATTATTACAGTTTATTTTTAAAAAAGCATTTAAAATATTTATATACGACAGCAATTTGCATAAATAAGCATACTAAAATTTGTCATTGGCGGTAATATGCTGTAATTGACTTTATCCCTTTAAAGTGCTATACTAAGTAAGTAATTTCTATTCAGGAGAGAATTTTCTCAGCATTTTGATATAAAATCATATCTTTTTCTTTGTCCGTGAGATTCTTTATATATTTGAATTTTTCGACATAGCTTTTTTGGTCATTCCACGGACTGTCACTTGCAAATAAAACTTTATCCGCACCGTGTATTTTAACGGCTTCGACAACTTCATTTTCTGTGGTACTACAGAAACTTCCGAGTTCGGAGAATGAACAGCTTATATCTATGTAACATTCGGTTCCGAGAAGATATTTTTTTACATCTTCATAAACGTATATACCGCCTAAATGGGCGAATATGATAAACGGTTTTTTGAAGCCTGTTTCGGACTGTACTCTGTCAAGTACGGCTCTTGCCTTTTCTGGCAGACAGTGTATGACATCAAAGGCAGGGTCTACGCCTGCATGAGTGACTACTTTCAGACCGAGCTTTACACATTCTTTTATTATTCTTATATATCTTTCATCATCAATGAATGTACCTGTATAATCGGGATGTATTTTTATCCCTTTGAAGCCGTTTTCTTTCAGGAATTTCAGTTTTTCTTCCGGTTCATCGTCATCCGGATGTATTCCTCCGAATGATATGAGATTCGTATAATTATTGTTTATACTCAAAGCGAATTTGTTTATTGTATCAAACTGTCCTTTCCGTGTTGCAACGGGAAGTATGACGGACTTGTCTATCCCTGCATTTTCCATGCTTTCCAAAAGTGCACCCAAAGTGCCCTTTGTGTATACCTTTACATCGGGAGCAGAATTCATAAGGGTATTTATAGTCTTTTCGGCTATCTTGTCGGGATATATATGTGTGTGGAAATCTATTATCATATATTTTTAACCTCGTTTATTTTAATGTGTGTGCTTAAAATATAACACATATTATTTTAAAAATATTTCTATAAAAGAAAAAAGAGGTTACAAAATAAGTGCCAAAAACATTGACGTCGGTGATTGAATGTATACAAATATATTCACGGAAAGGAAGATAATGAAATTGTTAAAGAGCTTCAAAACGGAAATCAGCCCGACATCAGAACAGAAGAACAAAATCAACAGGACTATCGGTACTTGCAGATTTGTTTACAATTTCTATCTGGCACATAACAAAGAGATTTATGAACAGGAAAACAGATTTGTTTCCGGGTATGATTTTTCGATATGGCTCAATAACGACTATATTCCAGACAATCCCGAATTTTCATGGATAAAGGAAGTCAGCAGTAAATCCGTAAAGCAGAGTATTATGAACGCTCAGAAAGCATTTAAAAATTTCTTTGATAAAAAAGCAAGTTTTCCGAAATGGAAGAAGAAAATCAATTCAAATATAAAAATGTATTTTGTAAGAAATAATAAAACAGATTGTCAATGTATGAGGCACAAAATAAATATTCCTACTCTTGGTTGGGTAAGGCTGAAAGAAAAAGGCTATATCCCAACTTCAAAAGATGGATATGTCATAAAAAGCGGTACAGTTTCATGCAAAGCAGGAAGATATTATGTATCAGTACTTATTGAAATGCCTGAAAACGAAAAGTCTGTTTTGAATAATTTCGGAATGGGTGTAGATTTAGGTTTAAAGGACTTTGCTGTTTGTTCAGACGGCAAAGTTTATAAAAATATCAACAAAGGTTCTCGTATCAGAAAACTTGAAAAGAAGTTAAAACGGGAACAACACAGACTTTCGAGGAAATACGAAAGCCTTAAAAAATCAAAAAATAATTTGAAAGGAGAAGTTACTCGACAAAATATCCGTAAACAAAAGCTGAAAGTACAGAAACTTTATCATAAACTTGACTGTATCAGAACAAATTATATCAACAAAGTGATTTCTAAATTGGTAAAAACCAAGCCAAAATGGATAACACTTGAAGATTTGAATGTCAAAGGTATGATGAAGAACAGACATCTTTCAAAAGCAGTGGCACAGCAGAAATTCTTTGAGTTCAGAACAAAATTAACATCAAAATGCAAAGAATACTGCATTGAGTTAAGAGTTGTTGACAGGTTTTATCCGTCAAGCAAACTTTGTCATAAATGTGGCTGTATAAAGTCTGACTTGAAATTATCTGACAGAACATACATTTGTTCGAAATGTGGTTATATAACTGACAGAGATTTCAATGCAAGTCTGAATTTGAGAGATTGTTTCACTTATCGAATTGCATAAACAGGCAATGATAAGTATGTACCGTAGGCTATACGGGAATTTACGCCTGTAGAGTGTCATACAAACGATGGTAGCTTTGGCAAAGTCGGATACGATGAAGCAGGAATTTTCTCGATATGGGTATATTTGTCCATATTTTGAGTAGCAGTAAAGAAAGAAAATGGATATGTTCATCAAAATTCTGTTTCTTGTCATCTTCTTTGCAGTGATGATAGGAGTAGGCATTTACTGCCGTAAACAGGCAACAGACGTAAACGGCTTTGTACTTGGCAACCGTTCTGTAGGTCCGTGGCTTACAGCTTTTGCATTCGGTACATCATATTTTTCAGCCGTTATATTTGTAGGTTATGCAGGTCAGTTCGGCTGGCGTTTCGGACTTGCCTCAACGTGGATAGGCTTGGGCAATGCCTTTATAGGCTCACTTCTTGCGTGGAATATCCTCGGAAGAAGAACCCGTGTTATGACACAGCACCTTGATTCGGCTACAATGCCCGACTTTTTCGCAAAGAGATACAATTCAAATGCCCTTAAAATTGCATCAGCCGTTATTATATTTATATTTTTGATTCCTTATACGGCATCTTTATATAACGGTCTTTCAAGACTTTTCAATATGGCATTCGGTATCCCGTATGAGTATTGTGTAATTGCAATGGCAGTTCTCACAGGTGTATATGTAGTTCTTGGCGGATATATGGCAACGGCTATAAACGATTTCATTCAGGGTATTATAATGCTTGTCGGCATAGTTGCCGTTATAGCGGCTGTACTCCGTATAAACGACGGTTTGCAGGCAACTGTCGCACTGCTTTCACAGGAAAGCGTTGAAACTGCTCAGGGAATAGAACTCAAAGGTGCATTCACGTCATTCTTCGGTCCCGATATATGGGGGCTGATAGGCGTTGTTATCCTTACATCCCTCGGTACATGGGGACTTCCTCAGATGGTACAGAAATTCTATGCCATCAAATCAGAAAAATCCATCAGCACAGGCACTATCGTTTCAACGATATTTGCTATCATAGTTGCAGGCGGATGCTACTTCCTCGGAGGTTTCGGCAGACTGTTCGGCACAATGGGTGAAGACGGCAAGCCAGTCGGCGGATATGATTCCGTTATCCCGACAATGCTCGAAAATCTCTCGCCCGTACTTATCGGTATAGTTGTTATCCTTGTACTTTCGGCTTCAATGAGTACCCTTTCAAGCCTTGTACTTACATCAAGCTCTGTTCTTACAATGGACTTCATAGACCCTGTGTTCTGCAAGAAAAAGGCTATGGAAGAAAAGAAAAAAGTTCTCTTTATGAGAATATTTATAGTATTCTTCATAGCTGTTTCGGCTGTTATCGCTATCATTCAGGCAAAATCTCCCGTCCTTTTCATCTCACAGATGATGGGTGTATCGTGGGGTGCTCTTGCAGGTGCTTTCCTTGCACCGTTCATGTATGGTCTTTATATGAAGAAAGTTCCGAAAATTGCTGTCTGGATAAACTTCGTTCTCGGTATAGTTATTTCGGGTGCATCATTTGTATGCAATCTTTCGGGCGTTAAATTTGACAATGCCGTGCTTGAATACTTCAAGTCACCTATCAATGCAGGTATGCTTGCCATGATACTCGGAATAGTTATCACTCCGATAATAACTCTCATAGCACCTGCAAAGGATTCCGACAGAGTGGAAAAAATATTTGCTTGCTATGACAAGAAAGTTACGGTATCATATAAGCAGGCTATCAGCAATGATGATATAGCTGAAATCGCAGATGAAACTGTAAGTGAAACTCCCAAAAATACAGCTCCAAAGAGAGTTGACAATAAAACAAAATCTAAAAAAAGGAAATGATAAGAAATGATGTTTCAAAAAGACATTGAGACCATGCCCAGAGAGGAGATAGAAAAACTCCAGCTTGAGCGACTGAAGGAAACCGTCAAATACTGCTACGACAATGTACCGCTGTATCATAAAAGACTTGATGATGCAGGCGTGGGGGACGGCTCTAAAATAAGAGTTCTTTCCGATATAGAGTACATTCCTTTCACAACAAAGGACGATTTTCGTGACAATTATCCTTTTGGCATGGTTGCAACTCCCATGAAAGATATTGTCAGAATACACGCTTCTTCGGGTACGACAGGCAAGCCCACTGTCGGTGTATATACAAAAGAGGATATAAAAATATGGGCTGACCTTGTATCCCGTGTTGCAGTTGCAGGCGGTGTTACTTCCGAGGATATCATTCAGATAAGTTTCGGATACGGCTTGTTTACGGGTGCTCTTGGACTTCACTACGGCATGGAGAATATCGGTGCAACTGTTATCCCGGCATCTTCGGGCAATACCGAAAAACAGCTTATGATGATGCGTGACTACGGTGTAACAGGTCTTGTTGCCACTCCGTCTTATGCTCTGTATCTTTCGGAAGCTGTGAAGGAAGCAGGCTATCCGCTTTCCGATTATTCATTGAGATTGGGTATACTCGGTTCAGAGCCGTGTACACCGGCTATGCGTTCACAGATAGAATCCAACTTTAATATCCGTGTATCGGACAACTATGGTATGACGGAACTCGGTGGTCCGGGCGTATCGGGTGACTGTGAAGCAAGAGACGGTATGCACTTTGCGGAAGACCATTTCTTACCCGAAATTATCGACCATGATACAGGCAAAAGACTCGGTGAAGGTGAAGTCGGTGAACTCGTCATCACAACTCTTACAAGACGTGGTATGCCTGTTCTGAGATACAGGACAAAGGATATTACAAAAATTACTTATGAACCTTGTTCATGCGGAAGAACTCATGCAAGAATGGCTAAAACAATGGGCAGAACAGATGATATGCTTATTATCAAGGGTGTAAACGTATTCCCGACACAGATAGAGAACATTCTTATAAATATCAAGGATATTGCACCGCACTATATGCTTATAATTACTCGTGAGAATTTCAGGGACAGTCTTGAAATCAAAGTTGAACTTGAAAATGTCGAACTCCTTGAACAGTATCAAAGACTAAGCGATTTGAAGAAATTTATTGAAGCTAAAATGCAGTCGATTCTCGGTTTGAGAACAAAAGTAACTCTCGTTGCACCGAAAACTATCGAGAGATTTCAAGGCAAGGCAAAGAGAATAGTTGATTTGAGAAATCAGTAATTGTAAAGGTGGTATTATAAAAATGAAAGAACTTATGATAGGCAATGCGGCTCTTGCAAGAGGTCTTTATGAAGCCGGCTGTTCTGTTATATCAAGTTATCCGGGTACACCGAGTACAGAGATAACAGAGGAATTTGCAAAATTCAATGACACATACTGTGAGTGGGCACCAAATGAAAAAGTCGCTATGGAAACCGCTTTCGGTGCATCTCTCAGAGGCAAGCGTTCAGCCTGCTGTATGAAGCACGTTGGCTTGAATGTGGCGGCTGACCCGTTATTTACAATGTCATATACAGGCGTTAATGCAGGTATGGTAATATGCGTAGCTGATGACCCCGGTATGCACTCGTCACAGAATGAACAGGATTCACGTCACTATGCAATAGCTGCAAAAGTTCCTATGCTTGAACCGTCAAATTCACAGGAAGCTCTTGATTTCGCCAAAATAGCTTATGAAATTTCGGAAACATTCGATACACCTGTATTTATCAAAATGTGTACGAGAGTGGCACATTCACAGAGTATCACCGAAAAGGGCGAAAGAGTTGAAGCGACAAAGGAATATACAAAGAATCCTCAGAAATATATCATGGCTCCCGCAAATGCTATAAAGCGTCACCCGTTTGTCGAGGAAAGAACGGCTAAATTAACAGAATATGCCGAAACATCTCCTCTCAACAGAGTTGAGAACGGCACAGGTGAATATGATTTCGGTATCATAACTTCATCAACTTCATATCAGTATGTAAAGGAAGTTTTCGGGGATAAAGTTGCAGTGCTCAAATTGGGCATGGTAAATCCTCTCCCTGTAAATCTTATAAAAGATTTTGCCGCAAAAGTCGGAAAAGTTTATGTAATAGAAGAACTTGACCCGATAATCGAAACACACTGCAGGAATATCGGTGTTGAAGTTGTCGGCAAAGAGAAGTTCTCTATGATAGGTGAATTTTCACAGAAAACTATCGCAAAGGCTTTTGGTCTTTCTGATAAAGAAAATGTCTGTCTTGACACGGAAATTCCCGTAAGACCGCCTATGATGTGTTCGGGCTGTCCTCACCGTGGAATGTACTATGTTCTTGCAAAGAATAAAATCACCGTACTTGGTGACATAGGCTGTTATACACTCGGTTCAATGCCTCCGCTCAATGCCCTTGATATGACACTCTGTATGGGTGCGTCTGTATCGGGACTTCACGGATACAATAAAGCAGGCGGTGAGGAAACCGAAAATAAAACTGTCTGTGTAATAGGCGATTCAACCTTCATGCACTCGGGTGTAACGGGTTTGATAAACATAGCCTACAACCAGTCAAATTCAACTGTAATTATCCTTGATAACTCCATCACGGGTATGACAGGACATCAGCAGAACCCCACAACAGGCTATAATATCAAAGGCGACCCCGCAGGAAAAGTAAATTTGGAGAGTCTTTGTCATTCAGTGGGTATTAACTCTGTAAGAGTTGTAGACCCGTATAATCTGGAAGAATGTGAGAGAGTTGTCAAAGAGGAGCTTGCGAAGAATGAGCCGTCTGTTATCATCTCACGCAGACCTTGTGTACTTCTTAAATACGTTAAGCCGAAAAAGCCGCTCCGTATCAATCCCGATAAATGCCGTGGATGTAAACGCTGCATGAAATTCGGCTGTCCGTCTATCTCTTTCAGGGATAAACACGCTGTTATCGACAATACATTGTGCATAGGCTGCGGAGTTTGTGCAAGCCTTTGTCCGTTTGATGCTTTTGAAAGTGAGGGAGAATAATCATGGCAACTAAAAATATAATGATAGTAGGCGTAGGCGGTCAGGGTTCTCTGCTCGCTTCAAAACTCCTCGGAAGACTTCTTGTTGATGAGGGCTTTGACGTAAAAGTAAGTGAAGTGCATGGAATGAGCCAGCGTGGCGGTTCTGTTGTAACTTATGTAAAGTTCGGTGATAAAGTTTATTCTCCTATAATCGAGGAGGGCGAAGCCGATTTTATCGTGAGCTTTGAGAAAATAGAGGCTGCAAGATATATCAGGGACTTGAAAAAAGGCGGTACTGTTATAGTAAATACACAGCAGATAGACCCTATGCCCGTTATTATCGGAAATACCGAATATCCTGCAAATATTCTTGACGAGATGAAAGAAAAAGGCGTTCATGTAGATGATATTGACGCTCTTTCGCTTGCATCACAGGCAGGCTCTGCAAAGGCTTGTAATATAGTCCTTATGGGAAGACTTGCAAAATATTTTGATATTCCCCGTGAAAAGTGGGAAGCCGCTATTGAAAAGTGCGTGAAACCTGCTTTTATAGAAATTAACAAAAGGGCATTTGAACTCGGTTATAATAATTAATGAAAGAGTGATGTAAGTGGAAAACAGATACTTTCAAAAAGAACAGGAAACCATGCCTGTTCAGGAAATCAAAAAATTACAGAATGAAAAGCTTGTAAAACAGGTAAAATATGTGTATGATAATGTTAAATATTATCGTGACCTGATGGACGAAAAGGGCGTTAAGCCGGAGGATATTAAAAGTACAGATGACCTTTGCAAGCTGCCTTTTTTGAAAAAAGACGATTTGCGAGAGGCTTATCCCTACGGACTTCTTGCAACTGATTTGAAAAACTGTGTTCGTATACAGTCAACGTCGGGTACAACAGGCAAACGTGTAGTAGCTTTCTATACTCAGAATGATATTGATATGTGGGAGGAATGTTGTGCAAGAGCTATCGTGTCAGCCGGAGGTACAAATGAAGATGTTTGTCAGGTATGCTACGGTTATGGACTGTTTACAGGCGGTTCGGGTCTGCATGGAGGCTCACATAAAGTCGGTTCTTTGACTCTCCCTATGTCAAGCGGTAACACTGACAGACAGATTCAGTTTATGATGGACTTGAATTCGACTATTCTCTGCTGTACACCGTCTTATGCGGCATATATAGGTGAATCCCTCAAAGAAAAAGGCTACAAGCCCGAAGATAATAAACTCAAGGCAGGCATTTTCGGTGCAGAGCCTTGGACAGAAGAAATGCGCAGGGATATAGAAAAATCTCTCGGCATTAAAGCCTATGATATATACGGCTTGACGGAAATAAGCGGTCCGGGTGTAGCTTTTGAATGTTGTGAACAGAACGGTATGCACATAAACGAAGACCACTTTATCGCTGAGATAATCGACCCGAATACAGGTGAAGTCCTTCCCGAAGGCACAAAAGGTGAACTTGTGTTCACATCTCTTGACAAAGAGGCTTTTCCGCTCCTGAGATACAGGACAAGAGATATTTGTGTTCTTACAAGAGAAAAATGCTCATGCGGAAGAACTTTCATCAAAATGGCTAAACCTATGGGACGTTCCGATGATATGATGATAATTAAGGGAGTAAACGTATTCCCAAGTCAAATCGAAGCCGTACTTCTCAATAAAGGTTATGCACCGAATTATCAGATAGTTCTCGACAGAGTGAACAATTCCGATACATTTGATGTATATGTAGAAATGGGTGAGGATGACTTCTCTGACAGTCCGAAATATATCACAAGCAAAGAAAAAGAATTGCAGGACGCTATGAAAGCTATGCTTGGAATCAATCCAAAGCTCCATCTTGTCGCACCCAAAACCATTGCCCGTTCGGAGGGCAAGGCTGTCCGTGTAATTGATAACCGCAGACGTTACGGTATCACTATATAAAAGGAGGCTTTTAACAGTTAAAACGATTTTATAAAAAGTTATAAAAATATGTTGACTTTTATAATTTTCGCAGCATATTAAACCAATTTAGAAAAAGAAAGAGAGGTGAAAACCGTTATTGAAAAATTGACAAAAGTAAACTTTTATGTTAAAATCAGAGAAGATACGAAGCCTATGCGACAGCCAAG
>CACZZB010000035.1 GCA_902785555.1 uncultured Ruminococcus sp. | reverse complement strand
TGATAAGCAATTCCAGTGCCTTTTGGATTCCTCATATCTTGATACAATCGTTATGAATTGGCTTTGTTCATAAATTGTTTACTCATTCAAAAACCCTGAATAAAATACAAAAAACTATTGTATTATACTTATGCTTTATGTTATAATCACTATAAAATAATCTTTCGGGAGGTAAATTTTATATGAAAATTACTGATGATATCAAATATGTCGGTGTCAATGACCATAAGATTGACTTGTTCGAGGGACAGTATGATGTTCCAAACGGCATGGCATACAATTCCTATGTTATCGTTGATAAAAAGATTGCTGTCATGGATACAGTAGACCGTAATTTCAAGCATGAATGGCTGAATAACTTAGAGGATGCTCTCGGCGGAAGAAAGCCTGATTATCTTGTAGTACAGCACATGGAACCCGACCACAGTGCAAACATCATGAATTTCATGGAAAGCTATCCTGATGCGACTGTCGTTTCAAGTGCAAAGGCTTTCACCATGATGGGAAATTTCTTCGGAACACAGTTCGAGGACAGAAGAATCGTCGTAAAAGAGGGCGATACACTTGAATTGGGCGAGCATACCCTTGCATTTGTAGGTGCACCTATGGTACATTGGCCTGAAGTCATAATGACCTATGATACAAAGGATAAAGTGCTTTTCTCGGCTGACGGCTTCGGAAAATTCGGTGCATTGGACGTTGAAGAAGACTGGGCTTGTGAAGCAAGAAGATATTATATAGGCATTGTCGGAAAATACGGTGCACAGGTTCAGGCTGTTCTCAAAAAGGCTGCAAAGCTGGATATTCAGACGATATGCCCGCTGCATGGTCCCATACTTTCGGAAAATCTCGGCTATTACATAGACCTCTATAATACATGGTCAAGCTATGGCGTTGAGAGCGAGGGCATTATGATAGCCTATACCTCCGTTTACGGCAATACCAAAAAAGCCGTTGAACTCCTTGCCGAAAAGCTCAGGATGAAAGGCTGTCCGAAAGTAGTCGTAAATGACCTTGCTAGGGAAGATATGGCTGAATGTGTCGAGGACGCTTTCAGATACGGCAGGATAGTTCTTGCCACAACGACTTACAATGCAGAGATATTCCCGTTCATGCGTGAATTCATAAATCACCTGACAGAGCGTAATTTCCAGAATAAGACCGTTGCATTTATCGAGAACGGTTCATGGGCACCTATGGCAGCAAAGACTATGAAGAAAATGCTTGAGGGCTGCAAGAATATAACTTACACTGATACGACTGTCAGAATAATGTCCGCACTCAATTCGGAAAGCAGTGAACAGCTTGAAAAATTGGCTGATGAACTTTGTCAGGACTATCTTGCACAGCATGATGAAACGGCTAATAAAAATGATATGACAGCACTGTTCAATATCGGCTACGGCTTGTATGTAATCACTTCAAATGACGGCAAAAAGGACAACGGTCTTATTGTGAATACCGTTACACAGGTCACTAATTCACCGAACAGAATAGCAGTCTGCATCAATAAACAGAATTATTCACATCATGTCATACAGCAGACAGGAATAATGAATGTAAACTGTCTTTCTGTTGAAGCACCTTTCAAGGTATTTGAAACATTCGGTTTCCAGAGCGGAAGAAATGTCGATAAATTTGCCGACTGTGAGAAACTTCGTTCAGATAACGGACTTGTATTCCTGCCGAAATATATCAATTCATTCATGTCACTGAAGGTTGAGCAGTATATCGACATGGATACACATGGAATGTTCATTTGTACAGTGACGGAAGCAAGAGTTATTTCGGATAAAGAAACAATGACATATACTTACTATCAGAACAATGTCAAGCCGAAACCCGAAACAGACGGCAAAAAAGGCTGGGTATGCAAGATATGCGGATATATATACGAGGGCGAGGAACTGCCCGAAGATTTCATTTGTCCGCTTTGCAAGCATGGTGCGTCTGATTTTGAACCCATACAGTAACTAAATAAAAAAAGCACGGTATCTGTTTTTGAATTCAGATTCCGTGCTGATTTTTTATATATATTTCGATATATTTTCTTTTACAAGATTTTCGCCTATTATTATAATAATTTCCTGACCGTTTCTGATATCTGAAACGGAAATATTTTTTTCTGTTGCATTTATCTCAAACCACCTGTCATTTTCAAATATGAATCCCTTTATCCTGAAAACATTTCCGCAATTTTTATCTTTGAAAATTTTGTCGGCTTTTTGTTTAAGCTCATCAACAGATATTTTGCTGTTCATGAAATAAACGGAGCTGTAATTACCTGCGGAAAATCTTTTGGTGAAATCGGCTTTGACATATCCGCATACGGATATTTTTTCAAAGTCATTTTCCGAAAATTCATTCCAGTCTTTGATAATAATATTATCGGGAGAATTTTTGCGGTTGAAATTTTCGAGCGATTTTCTGATATGCGATACAGTTCTTGAAACGATTTCGGGAGAGGTTTCCTGAACTCTGCTCAAAATAATCGTTCCTGCATTTGCAATCTGAGAGGTAAGAAGATATTGCGAATTTTCTGACAGGTCTTCTTCAAGTCGGGAATCTGCTATGGCGATAACATTTCCCGATTCATACCATCTGTCAAGAGGTTCTTCACGGAGAGTATCAAAAAATTCGTCAGTGTCGAAAATTCCCGAAGGCTCTATTATCACCCTGTCATATCCGCTCATTGCCATGGCTATCAGTTTCGTCTTGAAACGCCTTTTATGGCAGTCTGCATCACACGCCCCTGCAACTGTTTCAATATTACAGTTATCTCCCTGAAGCTCCTGCAGCAGCATCATATCAACATTCACAGCACCGAAGTCATTTTCAAGTATGCCTATCTTTTCGCCTTTGCCAATAAGATATTTGGCATATTTTTTTATAAAAGTTGTTTTTCCGCTTCCCAAAAATCCAGTTATAAGGTCTATTTTTATCATAAAAGATTCTTCCTTTCGGTAATATATCAATAAATAATTTTATCATAAAATATGTATTTTTGGTGTACTTGTTTTAAAATTTATTTTATTTTTCGGATTTTCCATTTGTCATTGACAAAATCTTGAATTTATTATAGAATTAATTGATAGTTATTTTATGAAAGTGCTTAATAATTTGAGAATTGATATATATTTATATTTTTTAGGGGGCTTTTTTGATGAGTTTTACTATTTTGGGAACGGGTAAGGCGGTTCCGGAATATGTCCTGACAAATGATGAACTGTCAACGATGGTTGAAACAAATGATGAATGGATAACAACAAGAACGGGCATTAAAGAAAGACGTATATGCAAGGGTGAAACACTCACGGAACTTACTGTAAGGGCGGCTAATGATGCTCTTGAAAATGCCGGTGTAAAGCCCGAACAGCTTGACCTTATAATCTGTTCGACAATGCGTGGAGAAAATATAACTCCGTCTCAGGCGTGCATGATACAAAAGGAAATTGGTGCATCGTGCCCTGCATTTGACGTTAATGCGGCTTGTTCGGGATTCATTTACGCACTCGATGTAGCAGACGGCTATTTTGCGAGAAAAAAAGTAAAGCACGTTCTTGTGGTTTCAATGGACAATCTTTCAAATATCATTGACTGGCAGGACAGAGGTACTTGTGTTTTATTCGGTGACGGCGGTGCTGCGGCAGTTCTCGGAGAAGGAGATGACCTTCTGGCAATAAATCTTACGGCTGTCGGAAACGATAAGGTTCTGCGTATACCTCACGGCAGCAATTCATCACCCTTCTATGAACACGAAGAACAAAGGGCTGTTCTGCACATGGAAGGCAATGAAGTATATAAATTCGCTGTCAATGCCATGTCAACCGGTATCAAAAAAGCTGTTGCTGATGCAGGTCTTGAAATGACAGACGTTGACTGTGTGATACCTCATCAGGCTAATATAAGAATAATAAATGCGTCTGCAAAAAATCTTGATATTCCAAGAGAAAAATTCTTCTGTAATGTCATGCACTACGGCAATACGTCATCAGGTAGTGTTCCGATGGCACTTGACGAGGCGAACCGTTCAGGCTTCATCAAAAAAGGCGATATAATTGCAATGTGTGCATTCGGTGCAGGACTTACAACAGGAAGCTGTGTTATCCGTTGGAATAAAGAATGATTTTAGGAGGATTTGAGAATATGTCAACAGCGTTGGTTTTTTCGGGACAAGGTGCTCAGTATCCGGGCATGGGAAAAGAACTGTATGAAAATTCCCCTGCGGCAAAAGCTGTATTCGATATGGCGGAGAGTATCAGACCCGGTACAATAAAACAGTGCTTTGAAGGCACAAAAGAAGAATTATCAGTGACGATAAATACACAGCCTTGTGTATTTATAACCGATTTGGCAGCGGCTGCGGCAGTTGCCGAAAAGGGTGTAAAAACAGACTGCGTTGCAGGATTCTCATTAGGCGAAATTGCAGCGATAGCGTTTGCAGGTATGCTTTCTTATGAGGAGGCTTTCAGACTCGTTTGCAAGAGAGCTGAATTAATGGATAAAGCCGCAAATGATAATCCCGGAGCTATGGCGGCAGTTATGAAAATTTCTCCCGAGCAGGTGGAGGAAATATGCTCACAGTTTAAGAAAGCGTATCCTGTCAATTACAACAGTCCTGCACAGACAGTCGTAGCGGCTGCACAGGAAGAAATAGACAGTCTTTGCGATAAAGTCAAGGAAGTCAAGGGCAAGGCTGTCAAACTTGCAGTCAGCGGAGCTTTCCATTCACCGTTCATGAATGATGCTTCTGAGGGATTGGCTGAATATCTCAGGGATATCGACCTTAAAGAACCGAATATTCCGATATATGCCAACTGCACGGCAGAGCCATATAAAGATGACTATAAAATGCTTATCTCAGCACAGGTAAATCATCCCGTAAAATGGCAGAAATCCGTTGAAAATATGATTGCAAACGGTGTTGATACATTTATCGAAGTAGGTGTTGGAAAGACACTTACGGGTCTTATCAAAAAAATCAATGCAGATGTAAAGGCTGTAAATATTGAAAATAAGGAGGGACTTGATACTCTTTGAGTATCGGGGCAATACTATGTTTGAGCTTACAGGTAAAACCGCAATAATCACAGGTGCTTCAAGAGGTATAGGAAAGGCTATTGCATTGAAGTTTGCACAGCAGGGAGCAAATATTGCATTTGTGCATATCGGTGACAATGAAAATGCAATACAGACAGAAAAAGAACTTTCCGAACTCGGTGTAAAAGTCAAAGGCTATGAGTGTGATGTATCGGACTTCAACGGTACAAAGGCAGTCATTGAACAGGCAATACAGGATTTCGGTGAAATCCATATTCTTGTAAACAATGCAGGTATCATAAGAGATGGTCTTATGCTCTCAATGAAAGAGGAAGATTTTGACAAAGTTATAAATGTAAATCTCAAAGGCACTTTCAATATGACAAAGGGTGTTTATCAGCACTTTATGAAAAAACGCAGAGGAAGAATCATAAATATAGCTTCCGTTGTCGGAATAAACGGCAATGCAGGACAGTCAAACTATGCAAGTGCAAAAGCGGGCATTATAGGAATGACAAAATCCGTTGCAAAGGAACTCGCTTCAAGAAATGTTACGGTAAACGCTATTGCACCGGGATTCATTGCAACAGATATGACGGCTTCCATGCCCGAAAAGGCAAGAGAGGCTGCTATTTCGGCTATCCCGATGAAACACGCAGGACAGGTCGCTGACATTGCAAATACAGCACTTTTTCTTGCTTCAGATGAAGCCGCTTATATTACAGGCGAAGTCATCAAAGTTGACGGCGGAATGGCTATGTAAATTAGCAATGAGCAATTAGCAATTAGCAATGAATGTGGAATATCACTTTTTGATGAAAGGAAGGGTATAAATGAGGAGAGTTGTAATAACAGGCTTGGGTGCGGTAACACCTGTCGGAAATGACGTTAAAACTATGTGGGATTCAATGAAAAACGGTGTCTGTGGTATAGATATAATTACAAGATATGACCCGTCACTCACAAAAGCCAAGGTTGCCGCTGAAGTCAAGAATTTTGACCCTACACAATATATTGAAAAAAGAGAATGTCGCAAACTTGACCTTTTCTGTCAGTATGCACTTGCTGCATCTGCACAGGCTGTCGAGGACAGTAAAATTATCGGTACTGTCGAACCCGAAAGACTCGGTGTATATATCGGCTCGGGTGTCGGAGGTATAATAACTTTCTATGAACAGTGTGAAAATATGTTCAATAACAAGAATATATCACCGTTCTTTATACCAATGATGATAGGAAATATCGCTTCGGGCAATGTCGCTATAAAATACAATGCAAAGGGTGTTTGTCTGCCTGTCGTAACGGCTTGTGCAACTTCAACACACGCTGTCGGGGAGGCTTTCCATGCAATAAAATACGGTCTTGCTGATGCAATTATAGCAGGCGGTGCGGAGGCTGCCGTTCATCCCCTGACGATAAAAGGCTTTACAAGCTGCAAGGCACTTACTCTCAGCGAAGACCCAAAAAATGCGTCTATCCCGTTTGACAAGAGAAGAAACGGATTCGTACTCGGTGAAGGTGCAGGCATACTCGTTCTTGAAGAATATGAACACGCTGTTGCAAGAGGAGCAAATATATATGCCGAAATATGCGGTTACGGAAATACCTGTGACGCACATCATGTAACAGCTCCCGACCCCGAATCGGCAGGCTCGTCAAGATGTATAAAGATAGCACTTGAAGAAGCAGGCTATACGGGAAATGAAGAACTTTATATAAATGCTCACGGAACAAGCACTCCCATGAATGATTCTACCGAAACAAATGCGTTTAAGATAGCACTCGGTGAAAAGGCTTATAAAGCCCATATAAGTTCGACTAAATCAATGACAGGTCATATGCTCGGTGCAACGGGTGCTGTCGAGGCTATTGCATCGGCACTCGCACTCAAAGATAGAATCGTTCCTCCGACTATCGGTTATCAGGAGCCCGACCCCGAATGTGACCTTGACTATACTCCTAATAAGGCTGTTTCTGCCGAGCTTGATATGGCACTCTCAACAACATTCGGATTCGGCGGACATAATGCCTGCATTGTACTACGCAAATAATTGAAAGGGGAAATTTCAATGTACAGCGTTGAAGAAATAAAAGAACTTCTCAAAGCCTTTGACGAGTCCAAGGCTACAAAAATAGAGATAAAAAACGAAAAAGGCGAACAGTTTATGATATGCCAGCAGCAGACAAAGCCTGTTGCTGTCGAGAATATCATAAAAACAGAAGTGCCTGTTTTTGAAGAAACCGCTGCTGCCGAAAGTACCGTTCCTGCCGAAGATGCAAAAAAATCGGACGGTACACCGATAACTTCACCCATGGTAGGCGTATTTTATGCTGCCCCCGCTCCCGATAAAGAACCTTATGTATCGGTAGGTACAAAAGTAAATAAAGGTGATGTGCTTTGTCTGATAGAGGCTATGAAGCTGATGAATGAAGTGACAGCCGAAAAAAACGGTGAAATATCTGAAATATGCGTTGAAAACGGTCAGGTAGTGGAATACGGTCAGCCGTTGTTCATGATAAAATAAGAGGTGCATTTTTATGAACAAAGAAGAACTTAAAAAAGTAATACCTCACAGAAATTCAATGCTTCTTATAGACGAGGCAACAAAAACTTCCGAAACGACCTGCGAGGGAAAGAAATACATCACGGGAGATGAATGGTTTCTGGACGGTCATTTTCCGGGAAATCCCGTAGTGCCCGGAGTTATACTCTGTGAGATGATGGCTCAGGCAAGCTCCGTTATAATAGCAGAAGTTTCCGCTGTAAGTACACCGTATTTTACGGGTATCGAAAAGGCTAAGTTCAAAAATAAGGTACTGCCCGGTGATACTCTTGAAATAAAGTGTGAGCTTACCGACATCAGAAGAAAACAATTCTATTTCATCACAGGCAAGGGCTATGTAAACGGCAAACTGGCTGTTTCGGCGGAATTTTCATTTGCACTTCTTCCAAGAGAATAAATTTGTCAATTATATGGTTCTACTCTTTTCAGAAAGGTTTGAATGACCATGTTTTCAAAAATATTGATAGCTAATCGTGGCGAAATAGCTGTAAGAATAATAAGAGCCTGCCGTGAAATGGGCATTTCGACAGTTGCCGTTTATTCTCAGGCGGATAAAAATGCCCTCCATGTGAGCATGGCTGATGAAAGCTACTGCATAGGCGGTCCGCAGGTATCGGACAGCTATCTCAATATGGCGGCAATTCTTGAAGTAGCCGTTGTATCGGGAGCACAGGCGATACATCCCGGTTACGGTCTTCTTTCGGAAAATGCGAAATTCGTCGCACTTTGCGAAAAGTGCAATATAGAATTCATAGGACCGTCATCGGCAATGATAGAAAAGCTCGGTGACAAGGACGAGGCAAGAAAAACAATGCGTGATGCGGGAGTTCCCGTAACCCCCGGCAGTGATGTCATAGAAGATATCGACGAGGCAAGACAAAAGGCTGCCGAAATAGGCTTTCCGCTTCTCGTGAAAGCACGTTCAGGCGGCGGCGGAAGGGGAATAAGGCGTGTTGACAGAATAGAAGATTTCGACAACGCTTTCCTTTCGGCAAAGGCTGAAGCTCAGAGTGCATTCGGTGACGGGGCGGTCTATATGGAAAGATTCCTCTCGCCTGTAAAGCATATCGAAATGCAGCTCTTGTGCGATAAATACGGCAATGTCGTATGTCTGGGGGAAAGAGAATGTTCTGTTCAGCGTAAAAATCAGAAACTCATTGAAGAAAGTCCTTCTCCCGCAATTACTCCCGATATACGGAAAAGAATGATGGAAGCCGCTGTCAAGGCAGCAAAAGCCGTTAACTATGAAAATGCCGGCACAGTGGAATTCCTGCTCGATAAAGACAAGAATTTCTACTTCATGGAGATGAATACAAGATTACAGGTCGAACACCCTGTGACTGAAATGGTAACGGGTCTTGATATAGTTCAGTGGCAGATAAGGATAGCATCAGGCTCAAAGCTCACTGTTACACAGGATAGAGTCTTTATGCACGGCAATGCGATAGAATGCCGTATAAATGCCGAAGACCCCGACAATGACTTCAGACCGGGCTGCGGCAGGATAAACTTTATCCATGTTCCGGGAGGACCTTGTGTGAGATTTGATACGGCTATATATCAGGACTATTCCATCCCTCCTTATTATGATTCAATGATAGGCAAACTCATTGTACAGGCTCGTTCCCGTGAACTTGCCATCAGAAAAATGAAAATGGCTCTCAGTGAGCTTACGATAAACGGCATAAAGCATAATCGTGACTTACATATAGATATACTTTCCGATACGGCATTTGTGTCAGGCACTTATACAACAGGCTTTATGGCTGAACGTCAGGAAAAAAACAAAAAATAATTATACATTAAAAAAGGGGTGTATGTTTTGAATAAGGATATATTTAATTTTCTGAAACCCAAGAATGAACTTGAAGGTCATGGGGAATCACAGGAAAATAAGCCTTATATACCTGACGAATTATGGGTGAAATGTCCTGTATGCAAAAATGTCATGCTTTCGGCTGACTTGGAAGAAAATCATAAAGTATGCCTGAAATGCGGATATCATTTCAGGATACCTGCAAGACAGCGTATCGAAATGACCGTTGACAAGGGAACTTTCAGGGAATTTGATGCCGATATGATGTCAAATAATATAATAGATTTTCCCGAGTATTCAAGAAAGCTGAAAAATGCCAAAATAAACAGCGGTGAAAACGAATCCGTTATAACGGGACTTTGTGAGATAGGCGGTCAGAAAACCGTTATAGCCGTTATGAACTCACAGTTTATGATGGGTTCAATGGGTACTGTCACAGGCGAGAAAATTACAAGGGCTTTTGAATATGCGACTGAACACAGACTGCCTGTTGTCATATTCACTGTATCCGGCGGTGCAAGAATGCAGGAAGGCATACTTTCTCTTATGCAGATGGCTAAAACAAGCGGTGCGGTCAAACTTCACAGTGATAAAGGGCTTTTATATATAACCGTACTCACTGACCCCACAACAGGCGGTGTTACTGCAAGCTTTGCAATGGAGGGCGATATAATCCTGTCAGAACCCCATGCACTGATAGGCTTTGCAGGTCCGAGAGTCATTGAACAGACTATCCGTCAGAAACTCCCAAAAGATTTTCAGTCGGCTGAGTTCCTTCTTGAAAAAGGCTTTGTTGATGCCGTTGTACACAGAAAAGATATGAAAGATACCCTTGCAAAGCTTCTGAAATTACACACTGAAAGTGAGGTCGTTGACATTGAGTGCTTATGATTGCGTTATGGCTGCAAGAGCCAATGACAGACCTACTGCAATAGACTATATAACAAGAATATTCGGTGACAGTTTCTTTGAGCTTCACGGTGACAGGAGATTTGCAGACGATAAAGCCGTTATCGGCGGTATAGCCGAGCTCAACGGCAAGCCTGTTACTGTTATTGCACTTGAAAAAGGCAGAAATCTCAAAGAGAGAATGGACAGGAATTTCGGTTCTGCTCATCCCGAGGGCTACCGAAAAGCACTCCGACTGATGAAACAGGCTGAAAAATTCAAACGTCCCGTAATATGCTTTGTCGATACGTCGGGAGCATACTGCGGAATAGGTGCGGAAGAACGTGGACAGGGTCAGGCTATTGCCGAAAATCTCATGGAAATGATGACTCTCAAAACCCCCATACTTTCAATATTCATCGGAGAAGGCGGAAGCGGTGGTGCATTGGCACTTGCTGTTGCAGATGAAGTGTGGATGCTTGAAAATGCCATATATTCGGTAATATCCCCCGAAGGCTGTGCAAGTATATTATGGAAAGATGCAAGCCGTACTGCAGAAGCGTCCGAGTGTCTTAAACTGACATCTCAGGATTTGTTTAAAATGGGCGTTATCGAGAGAATTATCAGAGAACCCAAAGACGTTGACAGTAAACTGTTTGACAGTCTTAAAAATCTCATTGCACAGACCTTTGAAAAAAAATCTGAAATTGATATTGATAAACTTGTCGAAAACAGATACAACCGTTTCAGAAAATTCTGACAGATTATTTACAGGCTGATTTTGAATTTCAGCCTGTATATTTTTGAAAAAATAATCTTGACATTTTCGTTTGATATGATATAATAAATCTGTTGATATGCCGGTATGGCGAAATCGGCAGACGCAAGGGACTTAAAATCCCTCGGAGTAACATCCGTACCGGTTCAAGTCCGGTTACCGGCACCATCACAAAACGCTGAACTCATTTCGGGTTCAGCGTTATTTTTTAGGGAGGGATAACTATAAAAACAGTCGCAAGGGGATATGTTCCCGAAGATGAAAAGTTTTTTTCCGAAAGTGCAATTAAAATTCTGAAGCAGGCGGCACAGGATATAAAATATCTTGTCAATAATGGATATAATATCAAAAATGCCTCTGTTTTTGTCGGAAATCACTATACGCTTTCCGAAAGACAAAGGCTTGCATTGGTGAGGTCTGTTTCGGCTGATATGCAGATAAATATAAGAAAACAAAAAGAAATAGATGTATTGCCCGAAAACTCTGTACTTTACATAGACGGATTTAATACAATAATTACTCTTGAAGTGTCATTTTCAGGCTCGCCCGTTTTCAAATGTATGGACGGGACTGTAAGGGATTTAGCCGGTCTGCGTGGTACTTACAGATTGATTGACAAGACAGATTCGGCTGTAAATGCCATAGGAGAATTTCTCAGTGAAAAGAAAATCAAAAAAGCTGTATTTTATCTTGATGCACCTGTGTCAAATTCCGGCAGACTCGGACAAAAAATAAAGGAATCGTTTCAAAAATATGATTTTGAAACGGAAATAATCATTATAAACGAAGTTGACTATGCTCTCAAACAGACAGACGGGATAATAGTTTCGAGTGATGCGATAATTCTTGATAACTGTAAAAATTGGTATAATTTAGTCCGAAAAATTCTCGAAAAAGAAAATTTGCTGAAAAAATCATATATAATATATTGAACTGCAAGTTCAATGAAAATCACGGAAATTTGTTATATAATATCCGCAGCAAAAAAATAAGGAGTGGATGTTTATGGCAAATACAATAATAGATTTATCAAAGTGCATTGTTCAGGTATCTGATGCCCTCAAACCGTCATATAGCTGTATCGTCAGAGATGAAAAAGGTACGATGGGCGTTATAACACAGTCAAGACAAGGCAGACCTGTTTTCGTGATACTCATCGGCTGTTCGTATTATGACAAGAATATAGCTTTTGAGCTTGAACCGTTCAAGGACATAGGCATTGCAATGAATCAGTCGGAATGCAGAACGATAGTTGAATTTGACTGCATGAATCCTCATGTAAGAGAGAAGGTCTGCGGCAGAAGATTTATTTCTCTTTATGATAATGCAAACCCTTTCCGTAATGAAAAGGTCTCGGCAAATGCTATTCTGGATTATATAAATCTTGGAATGTTGCTTTTTTTTGATATTTGAATATTAAACATTTGTGTTTTTATGAATAATGTGGTAGTATAGATATATCAATTAAAAAAACGGAGGTCTTATTTTGATGGATAAAAAGACAAGTGCGATTATACTTGCAGGCGGTGAGGGTAAGAGAATGCACTCGAAACGCCCCAAAGTTCTGGCTGAAGTCATGTTCAAGCCAATGATAAAATGGGTAATAGATGCCGTAAGAGGTGCGGGCATTGAGGATATATGCGTTGTTACGGGAAGCAAACACGAATTTGTCGAAGCATATCTTGACACATTGCCCTTTGAGGTTGAAAAGGTATTCCAGTCAGAAAGACTCGGTACAGGTCATGCCGTGATGCAGGCAAAGGATTTTCTTGAAAAGCACAGGGGAAGTGATGTTCTTATCCTTAACGGGGATGCTCCTTTCATAGATTCCGATACGATAAGGGAATCTTTTGTCATGCACAATCAGACAGGCGATGTAGACCCTGAAATATTCGACTGGGAAAAACCAAGAAAAGCCTCTGCCGAAAGAGGCTGTACAGTTGTATCGGCTGAAGTGGAAAATCCGACAGGATATGGAAGAATCATACATGAAACCGCTGATAATAATGATTATACATTGGATATGCTCAAAGCTATCGTCGAGGAAAAAGAAGCTGATGACGAGATAAGAAAGATAAGGGAAGTAAATTCGGGCGTATACTGGTTTGAGGTGGATTCTCTTTTGAATGCTCTCGGACAGCTCAAAAAAAGTGAAAGAACAGGGGAATATTATCTTACAGACACAGTATATATCATAAAAAATACAGGAAAGACCGTACTTGCATATAAAGCGAAAAATGCCGATTCCGTCCTCGGAGCCAACGACTGCATACAGCTTTCACAGCTCAATGAGATTGCAAGAAAAAGAATACTTGAAAAACACATGAAAAACGGTGTGAATATCCCATGTACAGACGGTGTTATAATAGGCACTGACGTTGAAATTGAAGCCAATACATTGATACTGCCGTCAAGCGTCATCCGTGGAAATACAAAAATAGGTGCGTTCTGCAGTATAGGACCTGCGGCTTTTATTGAAAACTGTATTATTTCCGATAATAAATTCATAGGAAATTCCTGCCTGAAAAACCAAAATGTGTAAAATCTATTGTGCATAATAAATTATAATTTATTCAAATCAGGGGAATTTTGCACATAAAGGTACAATTATTTGAAAAACAAGCAGGATAAGTGCTTTTAACCTTGATTTTTCGACAAATAGGTATTAAAATAGTAGTATATTAATATAAGGTTGCCTAAAAATAAAAATTGGGGGAGTTTAAAAATGAATTTTCACGGCAAGGATATTAAAATATTTACCTGTAATTCAAACAGACCTGTTGCAGAACAGATAGCACAGACTTTGGGATTGCCTGTCGGCAAGTCCGAAGTAACTCATTTCAGTGACGGTGAAGTCGCAGTATCACTTCATGAATCCGTCAGAGGTTCGGAATGTTTTATAGTGCAGTCAACAAGCACTCCTGTAAATGACAATATCATGGAACTGCTCATAATGATAGACGCTATGAAACGTGCATCAGCCGCAAGAATAACAGCCGTTGTACCGTATTTCGGATATGCCCGTCAGGACAGAAAAGCAAAGGCAAGAGATCCGATTTCCGCAAAACTTGTTGCAGACCTCGTTACAACAGCAGGTGCTGACCGTGTGCTTACAATGGATCTTCATGCTGCACAGATACAGGGATTCTTTAATATACCTGTTGACCACCTTGTAGGTGCACCTATCCTCGCTAATTACTTCAAGAAAAAAATCGGTGATAATCCTGATGATTATGTTGTCGTATCACCCGATCTCGGTTCTGTTACAAGAGCAAGAAACTTTGCCGCAAGACTTGGCTGTACTATCGCTATCATAGACAAGCGTCGTCCCAGACCGAATGAATGTGAAGTAATGAGCATAATAGGTGAAGTAAAGGGCAAGAAAGTCATCCTCGTTGACGATATGATAGATACGGCAGGTACTCTCTGCAATGCCGCAAAAGCCGTTATTGAAAGAGGCGGTGCAACTGAGGTCTATGCAGGTGCTACACACGCTGTACTTTCGGGTCCTGCTATCCAGAGAATCAAAGACAGTGTTATGAAAGAGGTAGTTCTCCTCGATACCATTCACCTGACAGAAGATAAAATGCTCGATAAATTCACTATACTCCCCGTTGCTCCCGTATTTGCCGAAGCTATCGAGAGAATCTATGAAGACAAGCCTGTTTCATCAATATTCGTAAATGCCTGATTAAAAAAATTATTGCAAGCCGATATATGAAAATATCGACTTGCAATTTTTTTGCTTTCAAATCAGGTATTCAGTTTTGTATTTCGGGCTGGTGATCTTCGGGGAGCTGAATTTCAGCCACGGATTTTTTTTGGAGCTTTTCAAATTCATATTCGGTATCGACAAAGGATTTATATGCAAAAATGAATGAAGGTATCATAAATACCACGCCGAGTTCAGCTATGATGGAATTTGAGATATCCTTTGTATTTCCGTGGAAAAAGGAAACGACAGCTTTTGCAAAATCGGTTGAGTCTGTAATAAAAGATATTCCTGCAATTACGAGAAATGCCAGACCTATCAGTCCGAAAACAAGTGACGATATAAGAAACGGTTTGTTTTTCATGAAATATCACTTCCTTATTTAATAAAGAATAGCACCGTATTTTTTGGACAGTGCATGAAGTTTTTGTTCATCAATATCGCATTTGGTATCAATTATCAATCTGCCGTGAAAATATCTCAGAGCTGCCTCAATGGCGATAGGGTCATTTGAATGTATGATAAAAGGCAGCTTTGTCATATTTGAGTTATCGCAAAGATATGAAGCGTCATCCGCTGATGTCAGTTCGATATAGACGGCATTTATATTCTCGTCATCAAAATCTATCAGTTCATCCGACATATCATAACTGCAATATAACGGTTCCGAAAATATCAGTGTTTCGGGTAAAAAGAAGACTTCTCTGTCAATAGCTGCAGCAAAACTGTCCTTTTCGGAATACGGATTGAATTTTACGGGCAGAACTTTTAAAAATTCTATTTTATCTTTCTGCATATTTTCAGCGGCATCTATGAATATTGAAGCACCTTTTTCGGATATCCTCTGCAATTCCTTTTCGGTGTCGGTTTCGGTATTTATTACAGCTATAAGAGGTATCTCGGCATGAGGAAAAGCCTTTTTGATAAGTGCGGTTTCATGCTTTATGCCGTCTGTACAATATATACCGAAAGCTGCCGCACCGAGTGCCTGCAATGTTATAAGAGCGGCTATATAATCCGTATCTTCATTATTTTTTCCTTCGTCATCAACTTCCATTACAACGAATACAGGCAGTTTTGCAGTCCTTGCGGCAAGAACTCCGGCACGCATATTGAACAAATCCTTATGGTTTTTCAGTAGAACATATTTTGCACCGCTGTCTTTGAGCAGGGTCATTTTTTCGAGGTAAGAGAAATAACAGTCCTCAAAAGCGGGGCTTTTATATTCTATTCTTCCTACCTGTTTATGGGTTATTACACCGCCCGTCAGGATATCATTTCCGCCTGTTTTTGAGCATATTCCGGTTATCTTTGTGATAAATTCATTGAATCTGTCATCATATCCGAGGTCTTTGAGACGGCTGTGCAAAATGCCGCCTGTGGGGGACAGCAGTGAATTTACACCTTTTTCGAGAGCCGATTTTTTTGCCGATATGAGGATATCGGGGTCATCAATAATAATTTTTTCGGCACATATATTATCGGGATCATCTTTTGTGATTTCGCTGCATGAGGTCATGCCGTCAATTATTATCGGCAGACTGTACGGAAATTTCATAAAAGTGTTCTCTCCTTACATTGATTCGGGAGCATCTATCTTGAACATATCAAGAATATTTGCGATAACGGTCTTTGTTGCGATACAAAGAGCAAGACGAGCCTGCATAAGTGATGTATCGTCATTTTTGACGTGACAAGCGTTATAGAATTTATGGAAAAGAGTTGCAACATCATAGACATAACGGGTAATTCTTGACGGGTCATAGTCTTTTGCGGAAGATATTATCTCATCTGTGAAAGCTGAAAGCTTATTGATAAGTTCAATTTCTTCGGGAGCAGTGAGAAGTGCATAATCTTCGTCTGTGCAGTCTGTCGGGAAAATATTTTCCTGAGCGAGAATTTTTATTATATTGCATATCCTTGCGTGTGCATACTGAACATAGTAAACGGGATTCTTTGATGACTGTTCAACGGCTAAGTCAAGGTCAAATTCAAGAGGAGTGTTTGCTTCACGGAGATTGAAGAAAAATCTTGCGGCATCTATCGGAATCTCATCAAGGAGTGTTACAAGAGTGATAGCCTTGCCGCTTCTCTTTGAGAGCTTGACCCTTTCACCGTCTTTTACGAGGAATACCATCTGCATGAGTACGACATCAAGCTTTGAGGCATCTACACCGAGAGCAGTCAGAGCGGCTTTAAGACGTGGAACATATCCGTGATGGTCTGCACCGAGAACGTCAACAGCTTTGTCAAAGTTTCTTGTAACGAGCTTGTCATAATGATAAGCTATATCGGGAACTACATAGGTCGGCAGACCGTTTGAACGTACAAGGACAAAGTCCTTATCGGCACCGAATTGAGCGGCTTTGAACCATACTGCACCGTCCTGTTCGTAAGTATGACCCTTTTCCGTGAGAAGTTCGACTATCTTTTTAACAGAGCCGTCATTGTGGAGAGTGCTTTCCCTGAACCAACGGTCATATTTTATCCTGTATTTCATCAAATCTCTTTCAAGTCCCTGAATATTCAGCGGCAGAGCGTATGCAACAAGAGCCTTTCTTCTTTCCTCGGAGGATGTTTCAACATATTTATCCCCGTGTATGTCAGCGAAATTCTTGGCATGGTCGATAATATCCTGACCGTGATAAGCGTCTTCGGGGAGTTCATAGCCGTCTTTATACATCTGCATATAGCGTATTTCGAGAGATGTTGCAAATTTTTCTATCTGATTTCCCGCATCATTTACATAAAATTCTCTTGCTACTTTATATCCTGCATAGTCAAGAACGCTTGAAAGGGTATCGCCCAGAGCACCGCCACGGGCATTGCCTATGTGCATCGGACCTGTCGGGTTTGCCGATACAAATTCAACGATAACGCTTTTTCCTTCACCGTAATTTGAACGTCCGTAATTTTTGCCCTGAGATTTTATTTCTTTGAGAACATTCGCATAGAAAGACCTGTCATAGAAGAAATTGATGAATCCGGGACCGGCTATCTCGAATCTTGCAAGATTGGTTTCGTCAAGCGATATATTCTGAGTGATAATTTCGGCTATTTTTCTCGGAGCGAGCCTGAAAGCCCTTGCCGATACCATTGCTGCATTTGTAGCGAGGTCACCGTGTGAACGGTCAGCCGGGGTTTCTATCGTGAAATCGGGTATCTGAGCTTCCTTTGAGAGAAGTTCAAGTTCCTGAGCCTTTTTGAAGGCGTTTATAATAGCTTGTTTAAGCTGTTGTACTGTCTGAGCTGCTGTTGACATTGTTGCCGTCCTCCTTGATTTTGATAATAAGTTCGTTGGAACTTGCGAGTTCTGATTGTACGTCTATATTGTAATGTACTTTTATTTCTCCGCCTTTGTCGCTGAGGTCTACATTTACAGTATCAGTGAAAACACCGAGCGATATCATACCGAAACTTGTTATGTATTCGCATTTGTGGCGGACACCTTTTTCGAGTATCAAACTGTGACGTTCGGTACCACCTTTCATAACGGTAACTAT
>CACZZB010000034.1:38901-40436 GCA_902785555.1 uncultured Ruminococcus sp. | reverse complement strand
CTCATTGATTATCAGCCAAACGGCAACCAATACCGCAAAAAACACACTGTAATGCAAGTCAACATTTATCTGCTGTAAGCCCTGTGAGATAAGCCAGTCGATTATCATTGCTACAACAACGAGTGCAAGGTAGCTGACTTTTTTTACAATGCCTTTAATGCCTTTCTTTGAGGACAGTTCGGCATTATACCACGCTGCACTCATACCTGTGATGTAGTCAACTATCATTGCAAAAATCAGCATAATTATCGGTATCACAACTATACCAAGATAATACATCAAGCCTGCAAAGGCGGCTGATATAAACATTTGCATTTCTTTATTCTGCATTTTCATCATCTCCAGTGTTTTCAATAATGTTTTCTTCCTGTTCGGATTCGTCCGTGTTTTCAACAGGCGTTTCGGAAATGTAATCCGTCTGAATTTCGGACTTGTCGATTGGCATGACATCAAGCTCCAAATTTTCATCATCAAGTGAAAGCGGCTGTAAACTTTGAATATTTGCCTGCAAAGCCTGAGCGGAAACTGTTTCGATTTCTGTAATATTTCCTTGCAAATAGATTTTTGACGGCTGTGTTTCGGTGTCAACTGTGATGATGTTTGTGCCGTCTATCGTGGGTAGGGCAGGTAATAATACAGATTTTTCGGTGGCAGCATCAGAATAATAAATTTTTACAGGTTGATTGGAAAGATATTTCGTTTTCAGTGCTGCAACAAACAACTCCAGACTTCGCTCTTTTGTCTCAGCAGCATAAAATTCATCGTGTATAACAATTGCCGTAGAACCTATGCAAAATGATTTATCATTTAATAGTACATTACCGTAACTTTTTTGGGCTGTATATTCGGTCGAAGTATAGTTTTGATACGGTTCTTTTATCTTCAACGTTGTTCTAAACACAGCGTTAGAATCAGCACTGGAATCAGCAAACCACGTTTCATTGCCGTTCAGTATTTTACAGTATATTTTTTGATATAATTTCTGCTGTTTAAAATCCACATAGTCAAAAGCATCATTAACCTTCCGCAGCGGTTCATCCAGTTCAATATTGACAGTCTGCGGTTCGTGGTAGGGTTCGTAGGAGTTATATTCCCCGCTCGCTCTAATAATCATATATTATTCCCCGCTCGCTCTAATAATCATATATTTTACCGTGCCGTCCACCGTATCGTTTGATAATATCGGAACATATATGTTAATTCCACGCTGGGCGTTGTCGGGATATGAAAATGACATAGCCTCACCCGGATTCGGAGATTTAAAGACGGTTGCCCCACTAATGTTTTTAAAATCTAAAGCTATCCTCACTGTCCCCATGTTGACTATTTTATAATCTCCTATAGGTAGTGATAAATTCAATGTAAAAACAAAATTATTTTGTTTTTGGCTTGTTCCGCTCATCGAATATATTCCATCACCAATTTGTTGTATATTTATTCCGCCACTGCTTTGAGGGAGAATTGTGGGGGCGAGATTTTTTCCGCTCACCGTCACAGGCACAAGGTATTTGCCGTTTGCCTGCAAGTCGCCGACA
>CACZZB010000034.1:0-38891 GCA_902785555.1 uncultured Ruminococcus sp. | reverse complement strand
TTCCTCAGCCTGTGCCCGTTGCCCGAAAAAGTGACGGGCAGGTTTTCATTTTCGATTTCTTTTTTGTTGTCCTGCGAATTTTTCGCCAAAAGCAAGTATTTTTTATTCACGTTCACCACTCCTGTTCGTACCATCTGTCGCTTGATTTTTCATACATGAACAGCCTTGAAACATCAGCGGCAAAAGCCCAACAACCATTTTTGATACTGAAAACAGGTACATTATAGGTGCCAATGCAAACGGCACGAGTCAAAAGACTGTTCAGCTTGTCAATGTCTGCACCACACAGAATAATGTCCTTGTCATTATCAAAATCAATGCTTCCAAAATCAGGGGCATTTGTTTCGTCAAATCCCATGTCTAATTTTATAACCATAAATATCACGCTCCTAACTTGCTTCTGAGATACGCACACTCCAAAGCAAGACATTCACTGTATCTTACTCCAAGAATGGTATTTCCGTTTTCGTCGGTATCTTCACAGAATAAGCCGAAATCTCTTGCATTAAGCCCCTCAGACTGAAAAGCCGCTTGAATATCCTGTGCGATTACGCCGATATGCTTTCTGTCACCGCCCTTGAATTTGAAAGTCTTGTAACCGACCTTGCTCCACGCTTTCAACACTTTATCATCAATGTCCTGAATATCCTCTTTGAAATTGCGGTCAGATGTGTTTATAGTTCCGTTCACAGCATAGATATTACCCCACTTGTAAGACGCACTACCCAAATTTGCATAAAGTGGATTTTCAGTAGTTGAAGCCGCAACACTTGAAATAAAGCTGTTTCCTTGAAATTTATAAACGATTGAATTATCTTCGGATTCGACATTATCTGTCGAATCTTGGTCTGTTTCGGCTGATTGATTTGTAGTAGCCGTGAAAGAACCGTTTACAACAAAACGTATATCACCGTCAGAGATGGTGTTAAGGTAATTATTAGTCGGATTATAGCCTATACGCACTCTTGTAGTATCATTTGGTCTTTCTTTGGGGATTTTCTTTGTAGTCGGGTCTTCATAATAATTGCTGTCCGAGCCAGTCTTAAAATCAAGATAAGGTGTACCGTTGGCGGAAATTGCAAAAGGCATACTGCCATTAGCATTAAGAAATTTTGTTCCCGGACTTTCAAATAAGGCTGAACCACGGGACTTTAAAATTCTTCCCGAATATCCATGTTTCATCAAGTAAAAACCGTAATTTTTCCCTTCAGATTTACTCCAACTTGCAGTATTTATACCAACTGTTTTTATGCTGTTGCCGTCTGTTGCATAGCCCGACAGTTCAGTACCGTTTGCATCAGTAACTTTAACGATATGACGGATAGCCATTGAAGAACCGCCAATAACTATTCCGTTCAAAAAGCCATTGTGCATAGTAACTCTCTTTGAAACTTGGCTACTGTCAGATGTATAATTGCCGTCTGAATCAATCGGAACAGTTGTTGTAAATCCGTTTATTAAAATACCATCTGTTGCAGGTCTGCGACCACCTCCGACAAGGTGAATTGCATTTATCCATGTACGAAAACTGTGAAAATCCTTGTTATCGGGATAGCCGTCTGTTCCTAAAATACCGTCTTCCTCAGCGGCATTTAAAGCATAAGTTTCAGCACCAATACTGTAACTTGCATTGTGCCTGCCCTGACTGTAATTTGAGCGTCTTGTGACAAAAAATCCGCCTGCACATGATTTGCTTGAACCCATGCCCGTTGTACCGTCAGTGTCATTCGGAGAAATGCCAAGTTCTTCATCAGTGTATGCAACGTCATCTATTCGACCAATTACCGCACACATTCCGACATTGCCTTTAAATTTATTGTAGCAAGTCGCACCTATTGAGCTGAAATTCGGTGTAGAATGGTCTTGTGATGCAATACAGTGTCCCTCTCCGATAAGCTCATGGTATTCACTTGCCATACGGGTAAAATTTTCTCCTGTATTACTGTTGTATGTAACCCTCGTTTGTGTGACAAGGGCAGGAGATACATCTAAACTTTTGAAGTTTTCGACTAAATCTCTTTTGTGGACGAAAACCGAATCTTCACGCTTATCTCCCAAATCATTTCCGTGACCGTTCTGAACCTGAGCCCACCAACCCCAAGTATCATCAAATTCACCGTTTGTAGTTATTGCATTGTCAATATAACTTTCAAGTGTATCAATCCTGTTGTTTGTTCTTGCATAAGCAGCATTTTCACTTGTCGTACTTACGACATTTCCGGTAATTGTTCTTGTCTGTACTTGTATATCCGACATTGTTTAGTTCTCCTTTCCGGTCACAGTGGCGATAACCTTAAAGCGTGACGGGTGAACAACTGTTTTAAAACCGCCGTCTGAAAACTGCAAGCCAACATCATAATAATATCTGCATGGAGATATATTCATATCTTCGGGAGTAAAAGAAAACGTATATTGTCCGTCAAGTTCATCAGCAGAAGTAAGTATTTTTTTTATGACAAATGAATTTGAATTTTTGTTTCTCTTTACACCGAAAATCAGTTTATCACCTGTTTCAAGCTGATAGGGATTATCATTTTTACCTGTCAGCAAAACAGTTATATAAACGGAATTACCTTGATAGAGTTCCAAATGCTGTACAGGTTCTGTAATTATGATTTCATTCATTATCCTCCACTCCATTGACCTGTTCGGGCTGTTCAAGCTGTTCCGGCTGTTCAAGTATGTAATTGAGCTTGTCACATAACGCAACAAAATCTCTTGCTTCACCGGCTTTGACAGTTACACGGTCAAGCAAAATCAAAATATTTCTGACATCTGTTTTTGTAAGTTCCATTTTAAATTACTCCTTTTGCACTAAAATTCTTATAAGTTCAGTATTTCCCGTATCGGCATTAACAACGGAAATTCTTTTAAATTCAAGCTCTTTATAATTATTGTTTTGTGCGTCATAAACATAAGAAAATTTCAATTTATTTATTTCTGCCAAAACATTACATTGTAATGTATTGGTTTTCAAAGCTGTTCCATTAGCTTCTAAAAATGCAGCTCCTATTCGTAAAAAATTGTCTGCAACTATTCCATAAGCCCTAATACTGCTATGAGCGTTTTCATCAGCATAAACTTGAGCAAGAATATTGTCATTGGTATCAGAAATCAATAATCCTGTTGTGGACAATTTCATTTTCATACCATTTTCAAGATTTGTTTTTATAATACCATTCGTCAAATTTATAGATGTATTTCCTGCGGTATCTTGTATAGTTCCTGTTCTTATTCGATCTGCATTTAAAATTCCTGTGGTTATCAAACCTGCATCTAATGCACCAGTATTCATATAAGTTGCATTAAGATACAATTTACCGTTTTGCAGATATATTCCTTGTGTTTGACCATTGTTTGTAAGAATATTAAAAATATTCTGCTGTGACAGATTGCTGTTGATTGTGTCGCCTGACAAATGAAACTCGCCTGTTGTCATGTTCCAATAATTTTTACCTGCCACATCTTGAATTTTTCCGGCTTTTATCAAGTCAGCATTAAGAACACCTGTTCGGATAATACTTGCATCAAGTGAGCCTGTCGTTATCATGCTTGCATTGATTTCACCGTCCATTGTCATTGCAAGTTCAAAAGGACCTGTATAACCGTGACTGCTGTATCCGATACCGCTTAAATTTGCCCTCCACAGCTTTGTTGCAGAACCTATCGCCAAATCATTCATTATCAATATTTCATCGGGATAGCCGTCCTGATTATCGTCATTCATTACGACATATCCGCCACGATTGCCTGTAATGCGTTTTGTCTGACGTTCAATGGACTGCTGTAAGAATGACTTTGTGTTGTTTATAGTCCGATTGACCTGTCTGACAGACTGCTGTACTGTCTGTGCAAAACTGCTTGTTGCATTGCCGAGTTCCATTGAAACATATCTTTCATTGAGTGCGTCATAAACGGTTTTAATAATTTTCGCCTTGACAGTTTCATTGTCATGCACTATTGATACAGTGTCGCAAAGTCCGCACCTTTCCAATACAGCAATATTTTTATATTCATTTGTCTGCCATAAAGGAACAAATGATACTTTGTAGTGTCTTGAAACGGTATCAAGGTCATTAGCACGGATAAAAGTATTTGCCTTTGCCTGTAATTGTGATTTTGTCGGGGGAGTGTCAAACTCTGCCGACAGGTCAAGCATATAGCAATTTTCAAACGGAAGTTTCCACGCATTGCCGAGAGTAATTACTTTGCTGTCGAGTTCCACATATACACCGTCTTCATTACGGTAATACGGATAAACATGGGTATATGTACTTGTTGTATCCTCTGTACAGGTAAAGCCTGTAAGATTTTTCCTGTAACGTATCTCTGTTTTCTTTTCCTGCCCTCTGTTTTGATACAACTTGACAGTATAGTTGTCAAATTTGTATTCACCGCCAAACGTATCAAGCAAAGAGCCTTCCTGACCTGCAAGCATTGCACCTGCCGTTGACGGTATATCCATTTTTATATCTTTGACAGCTGATATATCAGACCATGCCGTAAATTCTGTACTTGATTTAACGGAAGTCAGCATTTCAGAAAGTATACTTGACGGAGTTCCGCTGTATGTTTTCGGTGCAACAGGTATTCCTGCAAGTTTGTAACGTATATGTTCACAATAAAATACCGTTGTTTTGTCAATGGGATTGTAAATCCGTTTGTATATCCTGAATTTTTGGTTCTCGGATAAATCATCGGGCTTTGCATAGATAAAATGACCGATTTTGATTTTATTGTGCATAGAGCAATTGACGGGTATATCAAATTCCGCTTCATAAATGCCGTTGCGTTCTTCTGTGACATACAATCTGGTGCAGTCGTTCAGTGAACCGAGTATTTTGTTATTTGTGTTTATAAGCTGAGGTATCATAAATTGCACCACCTTGTTGTTATTACTGCTGACTGAAAGCCTGCCCCGACAAATGAAATATTATTTGCCCCTGTTGCAAATGTCGGATATATTCCGCTGAATAAGTCGGATTTATCGACAGGATTACTTGAATAAGCAAGCATTTCTTCACTGTCAACAATGACATTCGGAGATACTTCCGAAACAGTGAAATATTTTCCGTTGACATAACAGCTTATCTGACCGCTTCCAATGATTTTTATTTTTGGATATGCCTTATAATTTCCCTCGTTGTACAGGCTTATCGAACTTGATGTGATAGTTTGTTCGACTTGCCCCGTATCAAGATAGAAAAACGGCTTGCAGTCGAAAGTTATATTAAACTCATACATCTCGTCAAACGTCTTTACAGCATCAGAAATGCCCGAACAGAACGCCCAATAAAAGCCCTCGGGCAATTCAGTGTCATAGAGTTTCTGATAATCAACAGATGACAAAAGCCATGCTTTCAGGTCTGTCAGAACTTCATCAATGTCTTTCCCGTCATACAATGTCGGTATAGTTTCAACCTTGTATGTCAGGGAAATGTTTTCATAGCATTCATCATCAAGAATTAAATCTCCGTTTCTGCCCGGAACAGAGATTTTTTCATATTTTCGTTTCGGGAAAGGTCTTTTAGGAGGCTCTGTAATGACACATGAAAATTCAGACAAATCCCTGCTGTTGAAGTTGATTTCCTGCATCAGAATACAACCTCCCTGCGTTTCATTTGAGCGGAAAAGTAATTTCCTGTATACTCCATAATTTCGTCTAAATCCTGCTTATTTTGATTGTAGAAATTCTCTATATTCATCATAAACACAATCTGACGATTATTTTCAGATGTGCCGTCAGTCAAAGCCCTTTGAGGTGCAGAACCGTTTATTGCCGGTTCAATGTCAAAGTCTGTCGGAATTGCATTCACAATATCTTTATTGACAGCAGTCATGGACTTTGTAAAGCCCTCACCAAGTCCGAGAGCCATAAAATCACCTATGTCTGCAAAGACCTTTGACGGAGAATGTATGCCAAGCATATTTTTAGCACCGTCAATCAATCCGTTCCAAGCGTCATTAAACCAGCTTGTCAAATCTCCCCATGCTTTTTTCAAACCGTCCCAGACACCCTGTATAATATTCCAGCCTAAATTTTTCCAATCGCCGTTTTGAATGGTCTCACTCATTTTCCAGACAAGCTGTATAATACTCTTTATAGCTTCCGGAATAGCCTTTACAATACCTTCGGCAAGAGAAACAATCAGTCTGACAGCGGCAGTAATAATTTTTTCAAGATTTGACGGCATCAAGAGATATTCAATCAGATTTTCCACTATCGCAAAAGCCGCATCTATCAATTCATCAAGATTTTCCATTAAGCCGTCAACAAGAGCAACTACTAAATCAAGTGCAGAATCTATAATCAATTTAAGATTTTGCGGTGCTAACAGAGTATCGACAATAGTTTGTATACACCCGACAGCGGCAGGAATCAGCTCGGGCAATGCTTCCATTAACCCCGTCACAAGTGCCACAACAAGTTCAAGAGCTGCCTTCAATATTTCAGGGAGATTGTTTACAATACCTTTGACAAGAGCAAGCACAATAGTTTTAGCAACGCTTAAAAACTGCGGTAATTTCTGCGTTATCATTGTGATACCGTTATTCAGAGAATCACTTAAAGCGTCCATTACTCCGTTAAAGCCGTTTTCCTGAAAACCCTTTGTAATGCTTGATAAACTTTCAGTACCGAACTGTACAAACTCTCTGACAGTAGGCATGAGCTTATCGGACAATTCTATCTTAAAGCCGTCAAGTGCAGAGTTCCAACTGTCAATATCGCCTTGTAAATTGTCGGTCATTGTTGCATATTGGTTTGCCGCTTCACCTGAACAGTTTGCAAGTGCCTGTGTCCATTCATTTTGTTTGTCAATGGCTGTAACAACCATTTTGTTGTATGCGTTCAAGCCCTGCTGACCGAAAATAGATTGTTTATAAGCGTTTTGTTGTTCTTCGGTGTACTTTGACAATGAATTATTAAGCTCATTTACAACGGTATTGAAATCTCTTGCTTTACCGTTTGTGTCATAAGCGGAAATGCCAAGTTCTGCAAGTGCTTTTTTAGCCTTTTCAGACGGGGTATAAAGATTTTTCATAGCCGCTGAAAGTGCCGTACCTGCCGCTGAACCAACATCACCTTGTTCAGCAAGTCGGAGAAGTGCAACCGTCATACTGTCGGCAGTCTGACTGTAAGCTGCTGCACCTGCCGCACCGCTTGACATAGCTTCACCAAGCTGTGCAACACTGGTGTTTGCCAATGTTGCCCCCTTTGCCATGAGGTCAGCATAATAAGCTGAATCTTTTGTGTTGTCGTTAAAGCCTTTCATTGCACCCGAAATATAACCGGCAGCATTCGCCATATCTATACTTCCGGCAGCGGATAAGTGCAAAACATCTTCTATCATTGCGATTGACTTTTCCGCACTGTAACCGCTCATTGCAAGGGTATTCAGACCGTCAGCCGCTTGACTTGCCGAAAAGTTTGTAGATGCACCCATTTCTTTTGCTTTTTCTCTCAGCTTGTCAAATGTATCACCTGCACCGTTGACATTGTTTTTAATATCATTGGTAGTCATTCCGAGAGTTGCGGCAACCTGTGACATACTGCTGTCAAATTCCTGACCTACGGAAATAGCGGATTTGCTGAAAGAAATAGCCTGTTTTGTCATATCGGCAAAAGCCTTAACCGCCATTGCACCGATATTCTTTGCCACTTCACCGAACTTCTTTAAACCGCCCTTAACGCTTTCCAAACTTACACCAAAATGCTGCACTTGTTCGCCTGATTCTTTTAGTTGTCCTTCAAGGTTTTTGAGATTATCTTCTGCAACTGCGACTTCTCTCTGAAATGCTCGGTACTGTTCTTCACTTATTTTTCCACTTTTAAATTGTTGTTCAACTTGTTTTTGAACGTCTTTTAAAGATTTTAATTTTTGTTTTGCAATTTCAACTTCTTCTGCAAGTAATTTGTGCTTTTGTGCCAATAATTGAACATTGTTCGGATTTAATTTCAAAGCCTTTTCGACTTCCCGCATTTCGGAAGATACATTTTTAGCCTTGTCGTTGACATCTTTCAAAGCCTTCTGCAAGCCGACTGTATCACCGCCTATTTCAACGATAATGCCCTTTATTCTGTTTGCCACAAAATCACCTCATTTCACTTTCATACAGTCGGATAAATTCAATGAACTTATCATATTTTTCTTTGGGATATTCGCCTTTGCTGAATTTTTCTTCAACAAGCGGCTGTATTTTCTTCATCTTGATGTACTTTTCGTCAATGTCATTTTCGTTTTTGCTGACATATTCCCGAATGTAATCAATTACAAATCCGATATTCATTTCATCAAAATCGGCAGAAGTAAGACCGCATTTATAAGCTATCGCCATCAGCTTATATGAACGCAATGGCGGTGCATTGCCGTCTGTTTTACCTCTGCCGTATGTCAGTTTTTTGATTTAAGGGAATTGATGATAATATCCTGTAATTGTGTAAATACATCTATAACGGAAAAGTCCGTAAAGCTGTCAAGCCATGTCTGCACATCGGGAATGGAATTATCCGCTGTCTTTGCCATAGCCCACACAATATTTTCAAACGGTTCAAATGAAAAGTCCGACATATCTTCTTTCACATTGCAAAGTTTTGATAAATCGGAAAGAAATTCCCTGTTGAATTGGTTTCTGTATCGTCTGAGAGTTGCGGCAGTACAGCGGAAATTGATATTTTTGCCGTCAATCTGAATGGTCTTTTCCATTTAGTCACCTCATGTAGTAGTCGTAATTGTCGGGAACGATACAGCGGCAAGCTCACTTGTACCCGGCAATTCGATTTTTACCCACTTTTTATTATCCGACGGATTTTCAAGCGGTGCGGAAATCAAATGATATTCTACAAACTGATCATCCCAATCGCCGTCCTCTTTGGTTTTGCCGTTCATAGTGGGCTTTTTGCCTGCACAAGTGTTGAAATATACAGTTGTTTTGCCTGTACCGTCAGTTGTTTCTTCGGACAGGATAAGGGCAAAATGCGGTCTTGCAACTGCCTTGCCTTCCTCTGCAATGCCGTCTGTTGTACCCATTTTTGCGGATATATCTCCGTACCATGACTTTGCTATATCGTCAATTATATCTATCAGTGTTACGTCAATGTCATAACCGCTGTTTGCATTACCTGCATAAACAAGTGCGGAGTTTGCCCAGACTGTATGCAAATCACCTTTTGATTCGGCACTGTATTCTCTTGCACCTGCCTGAGCGTCTGCAAGATATACGGGAGTTCCGAAAGTAACCGTGTTATTACTGCCGAATGTTATCAGTGCATAGCCTATTCTCACAATACCTGTTTTCATTGTATCACCTCGTAAAAAGAGTAATATGTTATATACAGACCTTGATTTTCGTCAAAGGTTCTGCTTTTGTCATAAGTCGTAAAGCCGTCAAGGATAGTTTCAACTGTATTTTCAACAGTATCAACATCACTTGACAAACTTGTGTAAAGTTCAAGAGTAGTTTTTCTTTTTTTTAAGACGTTTTTGCTGTTGGCTGTCTTAAAGTCAAAATCACCGTCACGGTATATCAGATAAGGGGGAGTCTGCTTTTCCAAAAAGACGTTATGTGCAACTGGCAAGGTATTTTCAAGGAGTGACAGTATTTCATTTTGCATTTTTTATAGCCTCCTCGACCTTTGCAAGATATTTCGGGATATATTCCTGTTCGACAGGTTCAATATGCGGCTGTGCAGGTACTCTTGATGTACCATCTTTTGTTGCATGACCTTCTTCAAGAAGATGTGTTAATTGATAATTTTCTTTGTTATGCACGACATATTTACTTGTACCCATGCGGTATTTATATCTTTTCTTGCCTGTAACTTCCATTACTTCCCAATCTTCCGCATAATCGCCTGTCCTACGGGGAGATGTTGCGGAAAGTTTTTTTGCAATTTTCTTTGCCGCTTTCTTTGTTTCATTATCAATTTCAAGTGCAAGAGCTTCATTGTAACTTTCAATTTCTTTCATAATATCCGCTGCCAAATCACTTTTCATAACTTCTCCGCCCCCTTGATATTCAAAATGCTGTCGGCAAAGAGAATATTGTCAATGAAAGTAATGTCGTAAATCCTGCCGTCAAATACAATCCTGTAATCCGTTTTATTAAGATTTTTCAGTGAATTGCAGTAACGGATTTTGAAATTGACGATATTTTCTTCATTCTGTTCTCTTTCCTGCCAGTATTCTTTATTAGTGACACCGTTGACAGCCGCCCAACAGCTATAATAATCTGTCCATTCGGGTATCTGATTTCTTTTTGTATCGGCTGTCACGGTGCGTTTTTGTATAGTGATTCTCTTATCAAGTCTGCCAATGTCAACTGTCATCTTCACTGTCATCATCTCCAAATGAAAGCTGATTGATGATAGAGCGTATCACATACTGTACCTTTTGATTGGTGCTGTTTATGTCAAATGTCAATGAGCGTTTTTCGTACAGTTCCGCAACGATTACACGCATTAACAGCTTTACTCTTGCAATAGTTTCATCACACTTCCCGACAGCGTCAATGATATATTCTCTTGCAACGTCCATCAAAAGTGTAATGAAATCATTATCATCATCAAAATCAACTTTCAGGTATGATTTCATTTCGGAAAGTGTCATCAGGTTCCACCGCCCTGAGATACTCTCTGGTCTTCAACCTGCAACTGTCCGTAGCAATAGCATTTATCCGAACTGTCGCACTGTACGACTGTCACAAATTCGATAAGCCTTGCAACAGTGGTATTTGACATAAAGCCTGCTTCCTGCGATGCGGCAAAGTAAGTGCCACCCATGTCAACAAATTTACAGCCTTCTTCAAGATTTCCATAGAAGATAGGTGCATATCCCGCAGAAGTGGTTGTAGCAGCACTCGAAGGCATCTGTGCATTTGAGAATACATCAACGATATAACCCATAAATCTTTTCTTTGTCGGCTGTGAAATATCAGGCTGCATGATAGGTCTGCCGTTTTCATCAAGCTGACTGTCAAGATAATCAAAACCGTCTTGGTTGGTAACGATCCTTGCACCGTAAAGAGCAGCAGGATCAAGGTCTTTGTTAATGGAAGATTTGAGCTGTTTCCAGTTGGCAAGCGTTTTTACGGTCTTATTGGATTTCAGACAGGCAATAGCCATTGCATTTTCAGTGATAAGGTCATTATCCGTCAAGGCAAGCAGGGTATTGGAAAGTTTCACAAAAGCGGCTTTTTCTGCAAGGCTGTAGGATATCTGATTAAATCCGATATCGTTGCTGACAGTGCCGTCTGTACCGTCTGCAAAATCGACAAGTCCTGCAAGGCTGTCGAGATTCTCAACAGGAAATGCACCTTTGAGAGCCGTTGTTTTGATATAACCGAGAACGTCACGCATTGAACGGTATTCTCTCAGTTTTTGTCGTATCTGTGTCTGAATATCCTGCGGAAGTATGTAGCCCTCACCGTTTGCACCATTGGGAGAACTTGTTGTCGGAAGCAAAAGGGCATTTTCGGCACTTGTAAGAGCCTTACCAGTAAACTTTTTAAGACAAGCTCTGATATAGTTTGCACTGTCGTTTGTCTGCGAATTGTCAGTAGTTTTGGCATTTGCTTTGAAATTCATCTGATTTGCCTCGTCAATGAAAACCTGTGCAGAAATCTTATCCTGCAATGCCTGAATTTCATTTCTGACGTTGGCAGCTTCATCAAGTTTATCATTGTCAATGCAGTTCTGCATTTTCGTCAGGAGATTTGAAAGTTTATTCTGCATTTCTTCAACTTTGGTCATAGTAAATTACCTCACTTTATATTGTTTTTCAGCCTGAAAAGTTCAAGTTCAAGCTGTAATTTTTGTTTAGCGGTGTCATTGGAGATATTTTTAGGCTTATGCTTATATCTGTCATACATATTGCTGATACTCGCCTGTACAGGTTCGCCCTGTTCTATCTCTATATTGAAATACTGCTGAGCTTCACCGCACGTCAGCCATGTTTCACGGTCTATCATGGATTTTATCTTTTCGGGAGTAGTGCCGTTTACAGCGTGTGCTGAATAAATGTCAATAATGGACTTTTCGCAAGTGTTGAGAGTTTCAATGCACTTTTTCATATCGTCAGCATTTCCCATACATAAAGCCCAAGGCTTATGCAGCATTATCTGTGCTGATGACTTTGCGATTACTCTATTACAAGCAAAAGGAATGATACCGGCTATTGATGCGGCTATGCCGTCAATGTGTGCGACTGTTTCGCCCTCGTATCTCGACAGGATATTATATATTGCCATGCCGCCGAATACATCTCCACCGCCTGAATTGATATACACATCAACTTTCTTTTTGCCGTCAAGGGAGTGAAGAAAATCCGCTACATCTTGGGGAGCTTTATCCTCGAAATAAGTTTCCCATTGAGAGCCGCATATATCACCGTAAAAATACAGTTCTGCACTGTCTGTATCGGCTTCATCAACGATACGCATATAGCCGCATTGTTTTTTATTTTTGTCCGTGAATTTGTATTCATTCATCTTGTTTCACCTCCACCATTTTATATTGCTTTCCCAAATCGTCAATCCATATAGCCGCCCCGTTCTGCATTAACAGACGGTCAGTGCCGGGAATGAATTTCAGATTTTCTCTGCGTCTGGCTTCGGCTATCTGCATGATACCGCCGCCGACTGCCGTTGTATATGCCTGCATACGACTGAGCAAATCCGTCCTTAACATCACATCGGCATTTCCCTCAATGAAAAGACCGTTATTTCTTTCCTCTGTCGTGAGAAGTTTATAGGACATTTCCTGTTCATAGCAAGTCAAAACATTCTGAACCGTGTCGGAATAAAAAGCCTTGTTTTGTTCCGTGATATTGGAATAAGTCGATTTTTCCATATCATTCAACTGAAAACTCTTTACTCCGAAAGCATTTGCAATATGCCTTGTAGTCAGTCCATTGAGTTCAAAAAACTGGTTTGAAACAAGATTTGTCTGCAAGGTCTTGATGTCAAAGTCAGACGGAATGGGAATAACTTTTCCTGCATTCTGTACACCGCCCATGCTTTCAAATCGCTTTTTGATTACTGATTGTTTTTCTTTGTTTAAATCGCCTGTATAGGTGACAATTATAGGATCCTGCAAGCCCTTTTTATATCTCTCTTTGATGACATTTTGTGCATACTTCTCTTGCGAAATAACATCAAAAAGATAGTTTTTCACGGGAATGCCGACAATGCCGTTTTTTGCAAAACTCTTGAAATGGAGTATCTTATCGGCAGGATAATAAATTTTTCCTTTTTTGTTGTCGGTGTACTCGTAATAAACAGCGTTTTTCTCTCCGAAAAGGCTTTCATCATCTATCACAATGCGTACTCTTAACGATTGCAAGGGATACAATGCTTTTATTTTTCCTTTTTCAAAGTCATATACCCAAAAGGCATTTCCGTACTCGATACGCTGAAATTCCGTTGCCCAAAGAAAATCATGTGCAGACATAAAGGGATTCGGACGGAATTTTATTAAATTCCTCAAATAATGGTCTTGTAAAGGTTCAGCTCCGTCACCGTCTGAACGGTATATTTTAAACGGTATTTTTGCAAGGGCATTGCAGCGGATAAGCATACAGGCATAATACGTCGCCGCTGTCAGATTATCCGCACCGACAGCCGACAATATATCCGAATTATCGAAAAGGCTGTTCAGTTCCGATAAAGTTCTTGATGTAGTTTCATCTCTTATATTGGGGAGTTTAAGGGATTTGTTTTTCTTACTCATAACTTCTCCTTTCGGGAAATAAAAAAGCACCTTGATTTCTCAAAGTGCTTATTCCTCATATAACCAATCGTCAGAATAGTTTGTTGTATCAAATTCATGGTACATAGCTAACTTGAATGCACACAAACAAGCGTCAACAGGGTCTATGCGTTTTTTGTTAGCGTCCTTGTCTATCTTGATAAGTCCGCCTGATGTCTTGACAACGGCATTTCCCATAGCGTAATTCAACAGCGGATTATTCGTGAAAATAACATTGCCTTTATAGACTTCTTCTCTGAAAGTTTTGGTAACTTCATTCAGTGAGCGGTGACTTTGATAGACCTCTGCAACGTCATATTCATCGGACAATTCCAACATGAGTTTCGTTGAATTGTATGGATCGAAACAGAGTTTCTGTATTTTCAAATCGAAAGTTCCGCAAAACTCTTTGACATACTGCATAACTCTGTTTTGGTCTATCACTTCACTATCGGTAACGGTCAGAAAGCCGTTTCGTTCCCATGCGTCATAGGGCACTTTATCCGTCATGATTCTTTCCTGCAAGCGTTCCCGATTTGGTATGAACGAATGAGAGAAAAGAATATATTTGACCGTTTCACCGTCTTTGAACGGAATTATGAAAGAAACGGAAGTCAAATCTATCTTTGCGGACATATCAAAACCGACATAAACAGGCGTACCCGTTATATCTATCGGCAATTCTTTCACTTTGCACTTGTTCCACTTTGACATATCCATATAGCCGTTGTCTTTTGCCTGTACCCAGATATTCAGGCATTTTGTCATAAACATTGTCATTTCAGACGGTACAGCCTTTGCAATGATATAATCATCATGGATTTTCTTTTTGCCTTCGGGATAGCTTGCACGAATAGGATTTGACATTTCAACAAGCATATCATACGTTTCATCAGTGAGCGGAATATTTGGTTCAGCCTCGAATATATCGCAAAAATATTCATCATTGACAATTTCGGGCTTATCGGGATTGAGAATATCAGAACAGTATGTATATGTATCGGTATAGCAAGGTACATTCAAATCAATTCCGCTGGTGGTTATTATCATCAACAGCGGTTCTTTTGTCTGAGAACCTAACCCCAGTGCATAAAACTCTGATGTCGGGTGCTGATGATATTCATCAAGTATCAGTACAGCAGGGTTTGAACCGTCACCGTTTTTTCTGTCGTCCTTGCTTAATGGTTTCAAATAAGAACCTGACTTTTTGTGAGTAATAATATTTTTACAGCAGTTGAATTTCAGGGCAAGCGGTGAACCTCTCAGCATATTTCCGGCTTCTTCAAAAACCTTTTCGGACTGTTCTCTTTTCGTGCCTGCACAGTAACATTCATTAATTTCACCGTTTTTTACGGAACTGTATGCCATTTCATACAGTGCCACTCCGGCTTGTTCCTGAGATTTTGCATTTTTACGGGCTTTCTGCATATAAGCCTTGTTGAACCTGCGGAGATTTGTTCCTCGTTTTCTCCACCCGTATATCTGGCACAAATCGAATTTCTGTGCAGTAACAAGGTTTATCGGCTGACCTGCCAACACTCCTTTCGAGTGTTTAAGATACGAAAACCATTTCACTATTTTTTGTGCTTCATCTTCATTCCATTCAAACGGACAGTCACTTTGTTCCGCTCTCTCCAAATCGTCGAGGAATCTCCGGCAAGCCCACTTATGTTTCATGCAGCTGATGATTTTTCCGTTGATACAGTTATTTGCATATTCGATAAGCTCTTGTTTTATCATATATTTCCGAACTCACTGTCAATATTTTCGGATATATCATCAAGCTTTACAGCGGCAAATTTCAAACGGCTGTCAATGGAAAGTCCACATAATCGGGCAAAATCCCGCATTTCTTTTGCATACTTCATCTGAACAGAAATAAGCGGATGAGGTTCACCGTCAGCTGTTACAAATCCTGTCAACTCTAATTCGGCGGTCACTTTCAGATAACTTGCAAAAGCATTGCAGTAACAAGCTAAATTATTAGCGTCCAAATCCCCCAACATATCCATATTTTTCATAGCCTTGACAAGTCGCTTATATTCAGCTTTCGCAATATCATTTGTCAGCCATTCGGGAGGTTTCAGAAAATATTTATTGTCTGTCCTGACAAGCTCTTGTTCTGTCTGCCGTTTGACCTGCTGTTCTTTCGTCAGATTTCCTTTTTGTTCGGATAATACTTTGCGTGTTCTCCTCACTTTATCATCTCCTTTTTATGAGTTTTTGCTAAATTGAAATTCTTACAAAAATGATTTTTACAAGAATTCAGTTTTTAAGCTTGTTTTGAAGAAAAATATTTAGAATTTTGCAAAATGAAACTTATGCCGCGTTGATGATTGTATCACAAAAATCATTATAATATAGCCCCCTGTATGAATTTCTTTTTGATATTTTTCAATAAATTCATAGTTTCATTGTATTTTCCGTGCCTGTACAGGGAATGTATAATTTGATGACTGCTTTCGGATAAGTAAATCAAATTTGACTGTTCAAGTTTAAGCTGTGGACTGATATTGACAGGTTCAATGTGATGCACGGTGAATCCGTACTCTATCGTATTATTGCAATACAGGCTGTACAGGTCAAGCCCACAGCACAGCTCTATACATTTCCGTCTGACTTTCAGCCATTCGTGGGATTTATAAAAATCATCTGATTCAGCGTAATAAGATTTATTTCTTTTCCTGAAACATACAGGACATTTTTCTCCAATATGCAGTTGTCTGTGGCATCTGTCACAATATTTCATCAACATATCAATCACCAAACACAAAAGCCCATTCCGATTAAGGAACAGGCTCTTTTCATAATCAAGGAAGGAGAATATTTATCCAAATATTTACGATACCATTTTAGCACTTTGTTATGGGACATTACAGGACATTGACTGTCAAATTTAAGATATGTAATTTGTACATTATGACATATCATTTTCTTTTCTGAATATTTTTAATGCCTGACCATGCCAACGACAAATAGTTTTTTCTGCTATATTCATTCTTTCTGCGACCTGCTCAAATGTATATCCGTTTATGTAGATGTCAGTCAGCAAAGAAATAAACTTCCTGTTGCAGACCTTTTCGATTTTGTCATGAGCTTCTGCTTTCAGATCAACGAGCCTGTCTATCTCGTGGTTGATCTCATTGGAAAGTTCTATTATCTTATCAACAATCTTCATGCTGTCGGAACTGTTGGAAGTCTGCACTTTGTCTTTATCATACGCAATGCCCCTGATACTCTCCGCATCATGCCTGAGTCTGTCAAGTTCTGCTTGTTTGGCATTTATCGCCTTGTCGAGATACTTTATACTTCTCAGATATTCCTTTGCCGTCAATTTTTTTTGCACCTCTTTGTACTTGTTTTTAAAATCGTCTGTAATGCCTCTAATTTTAACGCTACGGGGCATTTATGGGCTTAGTAGTATAAGTTATACCCCTTCGCCAAAAACGTTCTGAAAATGGCTGTATTTTAATTTTCATTTTTTTACAGTATATCCAAACGGTACAAGCCCATTTACAATGGATTTCCAATGTTCACGTACATCGGGGTGTACTATGCTGTTTTCGTTCTCTGACAACAGTTCTTTTGCTGTTTCCTGCAACGCTTCCCAAGTATTAGATGATATCGTTTTATCAAACTTATGGTCATATTGCGGATAAAGCATATCGTCATAATCTACTATCTTCAATCCGCATTTGTTGGAACTGTAATCCCACTGTTTTATAAAATCCCACATCACAAACGCTGCTTGAAAACCCGTTATGCCACCTCTTGCTCCCTTGGAATCATTAGCTGCCCATGCAGCAGCCAACGCACAAGCTGATACAGCATGACAAACTGTACCGTAATCGTGTATGTAGTCATTCATAACATGGTTCATAAAATCAGGCAGTGTTTCAAAAGTCTGTTTTTTAGCTTGTTCAAACCATTCTTTTTCAACGTGCATTTCCTCTGTAATTGCAATTTTATCCATTTTGATTTACCTCCATTAATTCAGGATTGTCGTGGACGTTGCCGATGACTTCTATTTCACTGAATGTTTTGCCAAACCAATATCCCATATCTTTTCTATAAGATGCCAAATTGGCAATATCGAAATAAAATCCTATGTGCGTTTTGAGTATTTTATCGGGCTGATTATAGTCGCCAAACTTTACAGCCGCAATAAAAATTTCTTTTCCATCAATAATTTTGACGATATCCCCCTCAAAAATCTTTGTGCCGTTCTTGTCGGTCAAGCCTGTGTACTGCCCGACGGTTTTAGGGATAACTTCACCATCTTCAAAATCACTATGGATAAACATTTTCTTTCTTGACGGATTCCAAGTGATACCGCCATAAATCCAGTCACCATCACAAACAGTTTTTCCTCTGAAAAGTATCTCTCTCATTTGTCATTCTCTCCTTTACACAATAAATTTCATTCCGCAAATACTGCATTCGCCCCAACAGGTCTGCCATTCAAGCGTAACAAGATTTCTCATGTAATGGGTTTCAACACAGTTTTTACCGTCACAGCCACGTGTCATTCCATCTGACGTGAGTTTCGGGCAATCAAGGTATTCTGTCTTTGTTTCCTCACGTGCTTTGAACCATTCCAGCATTTTTTCATCTATCGAGATAACTTCACCGCATGAAGGACATCTGTATTTACCGTCTTCATGTTTCCATATTGGTTCTTTACATTCAGGACAACACGGACAATCGTAATTTTTGTCTGTACGCCAATCATAATCTGTCAACCAAACAGCGTTCATTTTACTCACTTTTTTTCTTTTCGATTGCTTTATATATCTTCATTGTCGGCTCTCCTGTTCCATCTGGCAATCAATTTGTCTTCGGATTCCTTAAGCATATTAAAGCTTGAACCTTCGATTGCAAAATCCGTAAACCAAAAGCCACATACCTTACAACCAACCTCAATTTCAACTCTGTTTGCATAGACCTCAACGCATGTATTAGCTTCACCGTTACAGAACGGGCAAGGTTTAAGCTGTTCCATCATCTTCACTCTCCATATTTATTCTCGAAAGGCAATTTGCAAAGTATTCCGTCAATGCCTGTTCGATTTCCGCTTCGATTTTGTCACCGATATTTCTGATACTTTTTAAGCCCTCGTTTATACTTTTTAAATAAACTGCCCCAATGGTATTTTTGCCCTTTTTATATTTTTGCCACCTGTCAAGTGCATTGAAAGCAGCAGTGGTAAGGTGTAAATCTTCTATCGGGTGATTCATGGCTTCTGCTAACACCAGTGTACGCTTTGATATTCCTTGTATTTCAATCATTTTCTTCACTCTCCTCATATTTGGGACATTCTTTGCTGTGTTCCAAAAGGCAATCGTCACATCTGCCTGTATTATAGCGGCACTGTTTACAGCTAATCTTTTCAAGTTCCATGTCATCAGCAAAACACTGTTTGCGTTTCATCTCAACGTCAAGCTGTACTTCCGAATAAAACTCTCTTTCAAGAAATTGCATTTCAGCCCCGCAATAAGGACAATAATTGCTCATTTCTTTGGAACAAACACTACATTTGCTACACTCATATCTGTACTGTGGCGGATAGCTTGGCAAGCAAATCGTTCTCCAAAATCCAATCGTTTTTCCCGTACCGCAGGGCATTTCTATTCTTGTATCACTCATTTTCATCACTCCTCACTTCTAACTCCTCATTCTTAATTTATTCCCAGTCAGGCTTAATCGGCTTGCCCCAGATATCCGTTTCACTCTCCGTCAGTGTCGGTGATATAGTGCAACCGCCGTATGTATTTTCTTTTTTCATCCACCTGTCGGCAAATACCTTCCATTTTTTTATCGGCTGACCATGAACACTCCAATCAAGGGCTTCGTTGTAATCGAAAAAATTTCTTGCAACTTCATTACCGTAACCACGAGATGAAAAGTATTCAGCCACTTCCGAAAATTCAGGTGCGTGTACCGTACACGTACTTTCTTTATATTTTTCTTTCTTGGGTATCATTTTTGATACCTTTAAAGTATCATTTTTGATACTTTCGGCACTTTCCAAAGTATCATTTTTGATACCTTTTTCATTCTCCAAAGTATCATTTTCGATACCTTTTTTTATTCCCAAAGTATCATAATTGATACCTTTAAATTGCCTTTGAAGAATAATAATATTTTTTTCAGCCAAGGATTTAAGCGACCTCTTAACAGTTACCAATGGTATGTTCAGACCGTCAGCTATAAATTCAGCCGTCATTTTATGAGTATCCCTACGAAAACCGAGCGTGTATTTGAGAATCATCAAAACTATTCTCAGCTCCGAACCGTTCAACTCAAGTTTCAGGATACTGTCGAAAATATCATTATCAATGGCTATGAATCCCTCACTCATCTCCTCACCACCTATTATCTATCTGCCTGAAATATCTTTTTTCGACCTCAAAGAGTAGAATTATTCAGGTAATTTTTCGTCTCACGGTAAAGAATTTCTTTGATTATTCTCCCCGAAATAAGCTCGTCACACATGATTATCTGACAATCATATCTTATGAGCCACGTTATCATTGAAGCTACAAGGGCATTCGGGGACATTCTTGACTTGTATCTTGCATTTTTGTCTTTGGCACGGATAAACTCTCTCTCAAACCTATCACGTTCCGCCCCGAAGCACAAAGCCAATTCATCAAGATTCATTTTCCGCTCAACAGCAAAGATATCTGAAAAGTTGATATCTTTGCCGTCAGCGAGAGTTATTTTACAGCTATAGTCCCCGAAATCGAGTTTCTGACGGATGTACGGAAAGCTGATATTTCTTATCCTGTGACGAGAGGATTCAGTATCATGCTCACGGGTATCCACGATCAGAGTCAGAGTCGAGAGAGCTTGTTCAAGTTCTTTGGTATTCATGCCTGAACCGCCCTCCAATAATATCCGTTCTCCCAATGTCCTCCGACTGCAACAGGCTTGTATTGGGAGATGTTGCCCATAAGTCTGTTCCTTACATTATTAATAGCCTGCTTCTCGGAAACTGCATAAGTAGAGCCTGCAAATTCCCAATTTTCCTCAAAGCTGTCTTCGATATCCTCGGCATTGAGATAATATTTTCGATAAACCCTGTAGGGTATTTTTTTCTTTTTCAATCGGAATCCCTCCCGTCAAATATCCTTATCAATTTTTTGCATAGCGGACAGCCGTTTTGCTCTGCATCGGTCAGAACAGGACTATATTTATTTCGGAGATTTGCGTGATATTCGTACAATTCACAGTGGATATAGTAAATCTCAAGCTGTGATTGAAGCTGCTTCTGTCGAAATAAAAGTTCATCTCTGTCAATGATTTTCTGATTATAGAGATTTATAGCACTTATAAGTCCCAAAAGATATGCACTTTCACCGATATCAAGGTCATCAGTATATGTATTATTGTTTTTAGCCCTATCAGTAAGAATTTTGATTCTGTCAGAATGGCAGGTCATCATCAAATTCCCCCATATCACCGTAAACCTTATTTTCATTTTCGTGATTTTTAAGGCGTTTTGTTTCAATCTCGAAATACAACGGGATAAACAAGTCCTGCACACCGCCGTCACGGTCTTTGCAGACCTCTATAACATTCGTTGAATCGTATATCGGATTATCCTGCTTCCAATGGAGAGTTTGCTTTGTAAGTATCTGAAAATCAGTATTGACTCGGTGCATTATAATTGCATTATCAACTCGGTTTACTATATCATTTGAGCCTGATATATCGTCAAGTCGCAAAAATCCTTGAGATTTGCGGGGATGAGCCACGAATATTATATGTATATTGTTCTTCTTGGCGAAATCCTCAAGTTCACCTACAAACTTACTCTGCCTTTGGTAAAAATCATAATCAAGCGAGGAAATATCCAATGTCATCAGATTGTCGAGAATAATCAGGTCAACCTTATGTTCGTCAACGCATTTTTGGAGATTATCAATGACAAACTCAAATTTATTGCCGTAATCGTTGTTGTAGAGAAATATTTTGTCTTCGAGGAATTTACAGACAGTTTCCTCGACCATAGGCTTCGGAAGATAATAATTTTCGTAACCCGTCTGATAGACGTTGTCCTTGCCTGCCGATTGAAGAACAAGCCATTTCAGGAGATTCTTCGGAGTAAGCTCACCCGAATAGAGTGCAGTTCTGTAATTCTGTTGAGCGGATTCAATTGCTATTTGTGAGATAAGGCTTGACTTACCGCTTGCACGCAACCCCGAAAGACACGTTACAAAGCCTTTTTTCAGTCCTCTTAATTTCTTGTCGAGAATATAAATACCTGTTTTGATAAATTCCTCGGGCGGAGACGGCATATTCCGTATATATTCGGGAGTAAGAAAAATCGGCTTGCCGACTGCATTTCTTGACGGTACATCAGGCAAATTCCTGTTCGGTTGATGGTATTCTTTTTTCTGATATGCGTCAGGCTCGAAAAATTCACGGAAATCTTTCCATTTCTTGTCGGAGCATGACTGATGAAAGCAGTGAAAGCATATCGCACCGTTTGGAAGCTGTATCAGACAAGCGTCCTTTCCCTTGTGGTTTGAATCAAAAGGGCATTGTTCAAGAATATACTTTGTGCCGCCGTTGAAATCATTCTTCTGTGTGTTGATATTATGCTCATTCAGCCAATTTTCCAACTCAAATTTATTGGGATTGTAATTGTTGTATTTTTGCGGAGCTTCGGGCTGTGTCGGGATAATCTTTACAATATCTTCGAGCAGACTCTTTGAATTTACTTTTATCTCATTCGGCATGAAAATTATTTTCGATAAACGGTGAGGTCTTTCGGAAGTATCCGCACCCTTTTGAGCAAAAGTTCCGTAAAGCTTGCATATCCTTGACGGATTATACACTTTTGTATCAATATCAATATTATCTTCACCGAAAAGAGTATTGAGTGTTTTGAGAGTATTCTCAATAAGACGGCTGTTTTCGGTGGTATTCTGCATACGGATACTGTACAGCAGATGGTAGCCGTTACCTGAAACAGCGACAACAGGCTGATTAAATCCACGTTCATTGAGATATTTATATACCCGAACAGCCTTTTGATGGGCAATTTCAAGTTCAGCGTCACTTGAAGAAGTCCCGCTTGGTCTTTTTGGGTCAAAGTCGAGCATAAGCCATTCATAGCCAAAAATATCATTGTCGCTTGTAGTGACCTTGCAGTTTTTGACAAAAACATCTCTTTGCTGACGTGAATAGCAGGCTGAATTGATGTTGTTGAGAGTTATGTAAAAATTGCCGTTTTCTGTGGGATTCAGCCGTGAAAGCTCCCTGACAAGGGTATCGGCACTTGTAAAATATCCGCTGTAATTGAGCCTGCCGCTGTTGCCGATGAAGCGAATCTCAAAGAGTTCTCCGTTTGGCTTCAGGATATTTACAGCTTTTCTGAGTTCATTTCCATCAAATTTCATAATTGCACCTCAAAATCAAAACGGCAAATCTTCATCATTTGAATCATCATAAGTTGATAAAGGAGCATAAGTTGATGCAAGAGCAGCAGACGGTTTATTTTTGAGACGCTTATCCTTGAGCGGTTTAAAGGTATTCTCACGGATAGCCTTTACATCCGTGACAGCACCACATTCGGTAGTCCATCCTGAATTGCCATTCATTTCCCATTCCTTGTTGCGATAGATAACGCCGATAGCTTTTTCCTTGAATTTCTGTTCGTCACAGTCATAATGATAGCCGTTATTGCTGTCTTCGAGAGAATAGATAAGATTGTTGAAAGTCTTTCTTTCATTTTCAAAATACTGTGACTTCTCATTCGGGATAACAGCTCTGTAAGTGCCTTTCCATTTTTTGTCGGAATTGGTGTTTGAATCGAACTGTTTGCGGAAAAAGTTTTTGTATTCGCCCTCGGCAATGTCAAAGGCTATTACAAGTACAGAACCCCATGAATAGTTCTCGATTTTGACATTGATTATAGTTGCGACATAACCGCCTGCTGGAAGCGGAGTATTAAAAGTTGTCTGTTCTGCTTTCATTCCGTTATACTGTGGTATCATTTTTCTTTACCTCGATTTCATAATATTTTCTGATAGCTGAATCAACAGCCTTTAAGTCATTTTCGATTTCATCTGTTTCAAACATATCCTCGGGAGTTTTTGTAATATCCCTGCCCGAATTATGTAAACAAAAATAGTGTCTTTGTCCATCACACATACATCTGATAACAATAGTGACCATGCCCTCAACGCATACTTTTTGTTCAAGCAGTTTGCCTAACATTTTCAGTTTTGTAGTACCGCTGTCATTTTCTTCCTCGTGCATGATGACATAGACAATTTTATTGTCGGGCAAGGCTTTTATGGTTTCAAACAAATTCCAGAACCTGTCACCCAGATCATTATATAAATCGAATGTAGCTGCACCGCTTCCACGGGCAGAATGCTCACGCATGAACATATTAGTCAGCAGATAGCCTGCATCATCAATAATAACAATATTTGACGGAGTTTCGTTGAGAGCTCTGCAAACAGTGTTGTAATTATCCGTATTGATGATATATTTGAATTTTTTTCGGAACGGGAGAGGCTTTTTTTCAACATTGATAAGAGTTATCTCATCTTCACCGAAATTCTTGAGACTTCTTGATTTGCCTGTACCGCTCCTGCCGTAGATCAGAACGGGTATACCCACTTATTTCACCTCATTTTATTTGAATATTTTTGTTTTCCTTAAGCTGACAGCCTGCAACCGTACCGCCCTCGGAAAGGACCTATAAATTTTTCGGGGATAAGGCTTTCATCAAGAACTTCAACGGCTGATGACGGGCGATAACTGATAGTAAAGAGTTTGGTTTTAGCCTTGTCTTGTCTGATTGCCTGCATGAATCCGTCAAGAGCCTGTTTCATTCGCTCAACGTTCTTTTCGGCACGTTCTTTACGGGCTTTCAGACGGGCGATAGCTTCGTCAATCCCCGAAATATCGTTTTTGTAATTTTCGATTATCTTGCAGTAGCTGTCTATCTTTTCATCAGCACCAATGCTTTCGAGGGTATCGTGAACGGTCTGTTCGTCGATTTCCTCTGCATCGAGAAGCTCCATCAATTCAAGTGCATAGCCTGTGAGTTCATAAATATTCATTTTATCTCTCCTAACTTTACTTTTTATATATATGCCAAAATAACCTGAAATTCGACCTGTAAAAGTCAAATTCCAAGTTTTTTGGATAATTTTTTATTTAATAATTTTTTTGACAATATCATAAATTGCCGCAATGCCGCTATCACAACCGATATGAACATCAACTTCATGCCAGTCTTTATAACGGATAACGGCATATTCCGCTGCCTGTTCAATGCTTTCAATATCCTTGCCTGCTCTTGTCATCTGCAAAAGTTCCGTTAATTTTTCCAAAATACTCTTGATATTTTCGGAATTATGATTTATAATTTCAGTAGAATATTTTTTTGTTTCCGCTGAAGGTACGCCCATACCGACAGCGGATATTTTTTTGTCGTTACTCATGATTCTTCCTCCATACTCTCTTTGTAAAGATTTCTCTGGTACTCAAAGCTGTTGTGATATTCGTAAGGTAAACTTTTCAGCTTATTTTCGATAACTTCCGAGATACCACAGATTACACTTGATACGATAGGTATTGTTATCAGCGTAAGTATCGTTTCCTGCTTCCAATCCATTTTATTTAGTCCTCCTTGTTTTCATTCTCCCCCAAAGTGAGCGGTCAGCTGCTTCTTTCGGCTATCCACTTCATAAGCATATTTTCGTATATCTCATACATCCATCTGTTGTCGTAGATAGCTACACCGAAGGGATAAACCCTCTGCTGTAAGCCCAAGCCTATTTTCTGATGATCAGTCTTCATGCCGTGTTCTTTGAGGATTTCAGCGGCTTTTCGGGTACTTATAACCTTTATCTGTGGTACGTCCATAATTTACACCTTCTTTCGTTTTGGTATGATGCCGGCACGGAGGACAGATATATTCCTGTTCAGCCGGAAATGTAATTGATACACTCCATTGTTTTCCGCACCAACAACAATTTCGGTAGTTGTACTTTCGCCAACCGTTCATTTCTGTTCACCGAGAATGTCAGCAAGTGTCTTCTTCGGTACATTTGTACGCAAGTTTCGCTGACATCATCAAAGTTCTCAACGTACTTTCGCAGTATTCCCTTTCGGTCATCTCTCTCACCTCACTCCGTAGGACCATCTACAAGCTGTTCCGCTGTAGTACCGAGAGCCTTTGCAATCTGCACACCCAAGAGAACATTTGGAAATTTCTGCCCAAGTTCAAAACGTGCAATAGATGTTTGATTGACACAGACAAGCTCTGCAAGCTCATATTGTGAAATCTGCTTTTTTTCTCTTGCTGCTTTCAAATTTTCAGCAAATGCCATTTTCTACACTCCATTCACAAAAAATAATTACCAAGTCATTGACAATTCTGAAAAAATAGTATACGATTATAGTAAGACAGAATTATAAAACTACAACCATATACTTTTTTTCACAGGAATATAAAGGCTAAAAAACATGGAAAACTTAATAAACCTTTTGTCACACCCGGCTCGGGGCAGTACCGATAAGCCTTAGTACTTTTGTATCCGTTCCCATAGGGTACGAATATCCCGTCATCGCTCAGGTCAATGACTGATTGTATTATATCCAATTTTAATTTGATTGTCAATACAAATCAAATTTAAAAATGATTTTTTATCATTTGCACAAAAAGGAGTTGAAAAATATGTATAATTCATCAGAAACAAGTACAAGAATTAGACAATTAGCAAAAGCGAAAGGAATCCAAATGGCAGAATTGCAAGAAAAATGTGGACTTAGTAAAAACACAATCATGCAGTCAGGAAAGAGCCAAGAGGGCATGAAAGCAAAAAATTTGTATGCTATTGCAGAATTGCTTGAATGTTCGGTAGATTACTTGCTTGGCAGAACCGATAATCCAAATGAAACAGGAATAAGTGTAACCGACAACAACCAAATGAGCCTTACAGGCAACAACAGCATAAGTGTAAATTCCGCTGTACCCAATAAAGATACCTTGACAGAACAGTTTATGCAGAAATTTGAACAGCTTGACTTTGACGATAAGGTTGATGTCATGCAGTATGTAAAAAATAAAAAATGAAAGGTAGTGTTAAACTTGGCTACAAGAAGACGCAATAATACAAAACATCACAAAATGTCTAAAAAAGAGCAAAAATTATGGGGAAAGATTCTGTTTTGGTTGTTTATAGGCTGGTGGTTTTATATTTATAAATTTGTACTTTGGGATATTCCGAAATGGATAATCAAGAAAGCCAAAAGAAAAGATACTGTAGATATAAACTCCTATCGTATATCTGATACTCCTGAAATAACAGTTGTTACAGATACACCCGAAAAGATAGAGAAAACCAAAGCGTTGAATTTGAACTTTGATGAAGTTATCGAAAGATATATCACAACAAATCATTACACTGCTCCTGCCGAATTTTCTCACGTTGAGTATAAACAAAAAGAATTTGAAACAATACTTAATGCTTTAAAGCCTGTTGATATTGCTATCGGTGACGATTTCAAATCGGAACATTCCCCGTCTGAATATCACACAAAAAATTTAACAACAAAAACCAATATTCAAAAAGTAAAAGATTTTATTGCAATAGATACCGAAACAACAGGACTGAGTATAAAAAGTGATAAGATAATTGAAGTTTCGGCAATTCTTTTTAAAGATTTTAAGCCGGTATCTATTTTTCATACATTGATAAATCCCGAAAAGAATATTTCCAAAAAAGCAACTGAAATTAACGGAATAACAAAAGAAATGGTAGCAGATGCTCCAAGATTTGAGCAAATAAGCAAGAGCCTTTCAGAATTTGTTTCGGGCTATCCTCTTGTTGCACATAACGCACCATTTGATATGAAATTTCTTGCTGTTTCAGGATTGGATATTTCACCAAAGACTGTAATATACGACACTTTGGAATTAAGCAGACGTTTGTTTGAAGATTTGGAAAACTACAAATTACAAACTGTTTGTGATGAATGCTGTATTTATTTTTCAAACGCACACCGTTCATCATCTGATGCACTTGCAGCAGGATTGTTATTCAATGAAATAATCAAACAAAGAATGGAAACAACAAACCTTTATTCGCTAATATAATTTTGAAAGGACATTTGAAATGAAAAGACACAGCAAAAGTACTGCCGCTGTATTTATAATCATAGTGCTTTTTATGCTCTCTATTATCGCTGTGCTTACTTACGGGATAGTTCAGACCGTTCAGGAACGTCAGAATAAAATAGATGAATTATCTGTTGCCGCTGAAAATTCAAGACAAAGTGCAAATGCAAATACATACTTGAAATATAAACTGCAATCATATCAGGATATGAAAACGGCTTATGCGTATGATGAAGTTGTGAAAGACTTTCAAGAAAACATTTTGGGACAATATGAGGACAATGCGTATTACTCGGAACTGAAAGAAATATATGACTATTGCAAAACTCACAATGCTAAAACTGATTTTGAAAACAAACAGAAAGCTATTGAAACATCAAATATTATTCCTGTAAGCAGTATTCCCGAGTATGTACCGCCTGCACAAAGCAGTTTACCACCTCAGCTAAGCATTAACGAAAAACGCAATTTTAACTTTATCCTAAACACATCTACGCATACATATCACCTGTATGAATGTTCCGCTGCAAAGAAAATTTTGCCTGCAAACCGAGTTGAAGTTACCAAATCGACATATTCTCTTGAAGAAGCCAAAAAACAAATAGAATCAGATGGATATAAACTTTGTGGTATATGCGATTGACGATAAAAAAATCCCCATTACTCTTTGACTTTGAGTAATGGGAAAATTTTTAGAAATAAATAATAAATTATTTATCAAAAATTATTGACACATAATAAATTATGTGCTATAATAAATACTGTAAGGAGGCAAGACTTATGAAAAGCTACTCATCAAGAGAAGTTATTCAAATTCTTACAGCAGACGGTTGGTATGAAACAGGGTGCGTTGGTGACCATCACCAATTCAAGCACCCTAAGAAAAAGGGGAAAGTTACAGTGACACACCCCAAAAAAGATATACCTTACAAGACACTGAAAAGAATTGAAAACCAGTCGGGTGTCAGGTTTCCCTGACATCCACTGCCCCTTACAATTTTTATTACGGAGGTTTTCAGTATGAAAAAAGACAGATATTCTTTTATTGCCGTATTTGAATGTGATGATGATGGTATTTCGATTTATTTTCCCGATATTCCCGGCTGTCTGCCGTGTGCCGACACAATGGACGAAGCTGTAAAAAATGCCCGTGAGGCTCTCGGACTTCACCTTTGGAGTATGGAAAAAGACGGTGATGAAATCCCCGAACCGACACCGATAACCAAAATCCACTGCAATGAAAATGAAGTTCCTGCGGTAATTGATGTATTTATGCCGCCTTTTAGGGATAAGTTGAATAACCGTTTCGTCAAGAAAACACTGTCACTTCCTGCGTGGCTTGCGGATTTGGCAGACAGGGACGGTGTAAACTGTTCAAAAATATTTCAAAATGCTCTTATCGAATATTTAGGTGTGACACAATAATAAAAAAGCCCTGCCGATGCACGAACACCGACAGGGCAATTTCGAATATTGCTATTCAAACTTCAGCAAGTTCATTATAGCAATATTCACTCCAAAAATCAAGTATAGGAGTGATTTTATGCTTTGTAAAAAATGTAAGCAGGAAATACCTGAAAATTCGATTTATTGTAATCTCTGCGGTAAGAAGCAGGTGACCGCTCCAAAGACCCGACACCGCAAGAGAGCTCATGGAACAGGTACGATCCATAAGGATATGCGTTATAAGAATCCGTATATTGCGATAGCTCCGTCATCACCCAACGGCAAGGGACGGACATACATAGGAGCATATCCTGATGTAAAGACAGCTCAGGCGGCACTGGAAGATTATATCAAGCATGGCAGACCTGAACTGTACAACGCCACGCTGGAAGATGTTTACAAAATATGGTCTGAAACACACTACACACAGATAAAAGATACAAGTGTAGCAATGTGGAAAAGTATCTGGAAAAGATTTGAACCGTTGCATAAAATAAAAATAGCGGATTTGCGTACGGCACACTTTCAGGATATTGTAAATACAGGGAAATCAACGGATACCGTTGAAAAAACAAAATCACTTGCAGTTCAGTTGTGCCGCTGTGCAATGGAGAATGACATTGTTCAGAAAAACTATGCCGAATTTGTCAAGACACCGAAATTTGAGAAAACAGAAAAGATTATTTTCACGAATGAACAGATACAAACTTTGTGGAAACATTCTGATGACAAACGGGTACAAGCTATTCTTGCAATGATATACATGGGTTTTCGTATAACGGAGATTGTCACTCTGAAAACTGAAAACATACATCTTGATGAAGGTTATATTATCGGTGGCATCAAGACAGAAGCAGGAACAAACAGAACGATTCCGTTTCCGTCAGGCATACCTGAAATACAGGAATTTTTCCGTCAATGGCTTTCGGAATTGTCAAATGGGGAAAGAATTTTCAAGATGACGAGCAAACAATTCCGTGAAGAATGGTTTTATCAGTCACTTTCGGAATTAGGAATGATAGACGGAACCTATGACCGCAAAAAGCAGAGATGGGTATTTCCTGACAGGAAGCATCTGACACCTCACAGCACACGTCATACATTTGCATCTCTTTCGGCAGCGGCAGGCATGAGAGCAGAGAATTTACAGAAAATCATAGGTCATTCGGATTATTCAACAACAGCAAATATCTATGTACATCAAAACATTGATACGCTGAAGGATGAAATGTCGAAATTGAAGAAATAAGAAATTGTATGTAAACTGTATGTAATGTATTGATAAGTATTGATTTTATCAATATTTCAATTTACTCTCAATGTAAAAAAATAATCAAAAGAATATCTCCGCATAGTTTGAGGAAATTATGCGGAGATAGTTTTTTACAGACTTATATTGAAAACAGACATTGCGTTTTTATACATTATCTTATCATAGTCTTCATTTGATATCATTTCTTTGAATTCGTTGAAATATTGCTGATAAAGTGAACGTTCACCGTTGCGGTTACAGAAATATGTATCCGGTCCGTCGATTGGATTGTCACTTCCGAAAAGTATTTTGTCGATTCCAACGGTATTTATAAATTTAAGCGTACTGTGAACAGGTACCCACGTTGTATCACCGTAGAGATTGGGGAGCTTGGATATCAATTCGATAGCCTCATTATTATCCGTACCAAGTCCCATGTGTACCATGACAAATTTTGTACTTGGATATTTTTTTGCCATTCTGTAAACTCGGATACATGATGCACAGTCGGAACCGCCTGTATGAGTTACAACGGGTAAATTGTAATGTTCGGCGAGTTCGATAAAACTTTCCGAGCGTTTATCGTCAAACGGGATATTTGAATGAAAAGGATGGAATTTGACGGCTTTTATATATTTTCTGTTTGTATCAATGGCTCTGTATAGATTATCATCAGCTTTTTCGCTGAATGGGCGTACCCATACGGCAGCACTTATTTTACGGGGGTATTTTTTGGCAAATCTCAGGACATCATCAAGACATTCTGTCTGGGAATGAAGATATTGCTGTGGGATAGGATTCAACTGATGGTCAAATTCCGCTGCATTCAGACTTGAAACGATACTGTGAGAGATACCGTATTTTTCCATTGAATATATGACATCATCTTCTGTCAGATGAAAGCCTATCATATTGCCTATATGTACATGAGTGTCTATTATCATATATTTTTCGCTCCTTAGAGAATCATTTTTCGGATATCAGCTTGTTCAGCTCCTCAAGGAAGGAATGTATATCCTTGAACTGTTTATATACCGAGGCGAATCTGACATAAGCGACTTCGTCAACATCTTTGAGGACTTCAAGGGTATATTCACCGATAGTCTTTGATGGGATTTCTCTTTCAAAGGAATTTTCTATCTTTGCCTCTACTTTATCGACGATAGCATCTATCTGGTCTATGGAAATATCCCTCTTTTCACAGGCTCGGAGAATACCGTTTGTCAGTTTCATCCTGTTATAGGGTTCTCGTCCCCTGTTACGCTTTATGACCATAACGGGCATAGTTTCAACGGTTTCATAAGTCGTGAATCTCTGGAAACAGCTGAAACATTCACGCCTTCTTCTGATACGCACACCTTCATCAACCGAGCGTGAATCTATTACTTTTGTATCTTCCGAACTGCAGTAAGGACATTTCATAAAAAACACCGCCTTTAAAGAAATTTTTTCAAAAATTCATACGAATCAGCAAGTTCATTTATTTTATCAAAACTGAATCTGTACACTTCTATAATAATATCATCATCAAAACCTGTATTTTGTATTGTATCAAAAAATTTTTCAAAATCAAAACAGCCTTTTCCGGGTAATACACAATTATTGTCATGGTCAAAGTCATTTATGTGTATATGCTTCAGATGACTGCCCATTGCCTTTATCATTTCAAGCGGAGATATATCTCCACGGACAGCCTGTTTTACATCGCATACAAATTCCGCACTCTGTGGTATTTCGGCAATCATCTTTTCGATAAATCTGATATCATTGCTTCGGAACAGATTGACATTTTCCTGCAATATTCTTACACCGTATTTTTCGGCACTGTTTTGGAGTATATCGAATCTTTTGAAATATTCGCTGTCGGTCAGGGATGATTTGTAAACTGTTGTAAGACCGTGAAGAACTATTTTTTCGGCACCGATATATTTTGCGGTCTGAAAATATTTTTCGTAGAATTTCACACCGTCATAAAAGCGTCTTTGGTAATTTGAGAACAGCAGATATGATTCAAAGCCTGAAGTAAAAGGATGGATAGACTTTATCTTTGCATTGTAGGGAGAAATTATTTTCAGGATATCGTCAAGATATTCCGTTTCAAGTTCCGAGAATGTATTGAAAAATATCTCGAAATGCCTGAAACCTATCTCGCATAAAGTTTTAAGACAATCTTCCGTCAGCATGGGATAAAGACAGCCTGTTGAAATTCCGATATCCATTGTTATCACCTGATGTTCAATACATAGTATGATTATATGATATAACTTTTTTGCATTAAAGTCAAACAATTTTTTTATATTTGTAAAAAGGAATTATAAAAAATCTATAAAAAATACTTGACAAATTGATAATTTTAGTGTATTATATGAACAGTTCGGAAATGACTGAACTAAATAAAATTGATTATTCCTTTTCTTTCCTTTTTCCTTTTTTCTTTTTATTCCTTTGAGCAGGTGCGTAGGGTGTGTTGCCTTACGCATTTGCTTTTTATAAAAAATTTTTTGGAGGTTTGATTTTATGGATAAATTAACGGGAATTATTTTGACACTTACAGGATTTTTATGCGGAGCTATAATAGGTTTTATACTTTCACCTGTTAAAAAAGGAATCCGTGTAGGTGATTTAAGCGTTGAGTGCAACATCGGAAGCAATAACGGAAATGGCAACGGTAATTTTGAAAAAGAGGGTGATTCGGATGAATGAAGTTATCAGAGCAATGGTTGAAAGAAGAAGTGTAAGAAACTATAAAAATGAGATGTTGCCAAAAGATGTTATTGATGATATAATAGAGGCAGGACTGTATGCGGCAAGCGGCAGAGGATATCAGTCAGCGATAATAGTTGCGGTAACTGATAAGGGACTTCGTGACAAACTTTCCGAGATGAACAGAAAAATCGGCGGCTGGGCAGAGGGCTTTGACCCGTTCTATAATGCTCCTGTTGTATTGATAGTTCTGGCGGATAAGTCAAGAAATACATATCTTTATGACGGCAGTCTTGTTATGGGCAATCTTATGCTTGCGGCTCATTCAATGGGTATCGGCAGTTGTTGGATACATCGTGCAAAAGAAGAATTTGAGAGTGACGAGGGAAAAGAGATTCTCAAATCACTTGGGATTGAAGGAGATTACGAGGGAATAGGTCATTGTATTTTGGGATATGCCGACGGTGATATGCCGAAGATACCCGAAAGAAAGCCTGACCGAGTGTATTATGTTTAAGAAAAGGTGATGGAATGGGAAAAAGGGCGGCAGCTTTATTCATAACATTGACAGTTATGCTGCTGAGTGTGAATATCAGGGCTTTTGCTGATGATTACAGGAAATACAACGGTTTTGATTATATGATAAATCTTGACGGTAATGTAGAGATAGTAGGATATGACGGCAGGGAAGAAAATGTCAGGATTCCCGATATGATAGACGGAATGACAGTCATGGTGATGTCGGAGGGTGCTTTCAGCGGAAATGAAAATATAAAAACGGTTTATATTCCCGAAAGTATTTCAAAGATAGGAGAAAAGACTTTTGCCGACTGTATAAAACTTGAAAATATCACAGGTGCGGAAGGTATTCTGAATATCAAAAGCAACGCCTTTGAAAACACGGCTTTTTTGAATGAGCACAGTGACGGGGTCGTTTATGTAGGAAACTGCTGTTATAAATATAAAGGTGGTATGGCTGAAAATGCTGCCATAGATATAAAAAAGGAAACAAAGGGAATTGCCGAGAATGCCTTTGAGGGTTGCGGCAATTTGAAAAAAATTGATTTTGACGGTTCAAAAGATGAATGGGAAAATATAAATATCGAAACACAGGGCAATGATGCGTTTCTCAAAGCTGATATTTATTTTAAATCAACGGGTGAAGAAATACACTCAAATGAAGTTTTTAAATATTTTGTGGATTCCAAAAAGGAAATTACCGTTCTTAAAGCGGTGACGGAAAATTATCCCGAAAAAACAAAGATAGTATTTCCGAGTAAGATAGAAAACAAAAATGTTGTGAGTATAGAAAACAGAGCCTTTGAGAAATGCAGAGGACTTTCCGAAATAGGCTTTGAAAACGGTATGAAGATTATCGGTGAAAGAGCCTTTGCGGATTGTTCCGACCTTAGATTCGTGAATCTTCCCGACAGTCTTGAAAGTATCGGAAAAGATGCTTTCAGGAACACTTCTCTTTATAACAATACTTCGGGGAATATTTTTTATATAGGCAAATGGTGTATGGGATATAAAGAAGATGATTCCGAAAACAAGGATATAAAGATACATCGAAATACTGTCGGTATAGCGGCAAATGCTTTTTACAATACCAATGCGGTGAATGTTTTTTTTCCCGAAAGTATAAAATATATAAATCAGAATGCCTTTGGAAAAGGAAGCATACACGGGATATTTTTTGAAGGCTCTCAGAAAGAATGGGGTAAAATTTCCATAGGTGCAGGAAATAACGCTCTTGCTGATGATAAGATCAGTTTCAATACCACCATAGAAAAAAATGAGGAGTATATTTATAAAGACCTTTGTGTTGCCTTGTTTTTTGTTATAGCGTTTCTTGCAATAGCTTTGTTTTTGTGCATTTCAAGAATGGCTGTTCAGAGAAACGAGATACTCAGGCTGACGGACATCAATGAGAAGCTCAAAAAGAGGAAAAAACCCGCCAAACCGCCTGCCAGACCGTCAAATATACCAAAATAAAAAATATAGGGAACTGATTTTCTTTGAAAAAACAGTTCCCGTTTTTTATTTAAAAATATGGTATTTTTATTATCATTGTGTTATAATGATTGATATAATTTTTTTATGAGGTGAAAGGCTATGTTCAAAAGAAGAAAACTCATAGTAAGAATAGTAAGTGTAATATTATGCGTAATGATGATATTGGGAGTATTCTCTGTACTTATGTATACTATAGGAGGAGGCTTCTGATATTGATAATACCAAGCACACCGTTTTTAATAATCGGATTTTTGGCTTTGATAACAGTATGTATATGTTTGCTTTTGAAAAAAAAACCGCTGAATGAAATAGTGCTTTTCGGAGCTTTCGGCATATATATTCTGATTTTGATTGCCTGTATATGGTTTCCGATATTTATACAGCCGGGATTCAGACTGCCGGAATCATCACTTGTACAGCCGATACCGTTTTTTACTATTATGAAAGATTTGTCATCAGGCAGTATCAGTGATATAGGACGTGATATATGTGCAAATATACTTATGACAGTTCCGTATGGAATGATGATACCGTTTTTATTCAAACTAAAAAAGCGTTGGCAGTATGTATTTCATGTGTTTGCTTTGCCTGTTGCAATAGAGTTTTCACAGTTTTTGCTGTGTATCGCATTGGATTCACATTACAGAACGGCTGATATAGATGATGTTCTTTTGAATGCACTCGGAATTCTTACAGGATATGTTCTTTATAAATATTTGCCGCATAATATAAAAGTTTTTTTTGAATCAAAATAATTTTTTAAAGGAGTTGGATATAAGTGGATGAATTTGTACTTCAAACGAGAGGACTGACAAAAAGGTTCGGACGAAAGATAGTAGTCAACAATTTGAACCTGAATATCAAAAAGGGGGACATATACGGCTTTATAGGACCCAACGGTGCAGGCAAGACAACTGTTATGAAAGTTATCCTCGGACTGCTTTTTGCAAACAGCGGTGAAGTCAGCCTTTTCGGTGAACCACAGAATATCAGGAATCTGAAAAGAGTAGGTTCGCTGATAGAATCCCCCGGACTGTACGGCAACTGCACGGCGTATGAGAATATGAAAAGATTTTCTATCCTCGAAGGCGGTACGGATACAGAGATACATGAACTGCTTGAACTTGTGGGATTGAAAGAGGCTGCTTATAAGAAAGCAAAGACATTTTCACTCGGCATGAAACAGAGATTGGGAATTGCAATAGCACTTCTCGGAAATCCCGAATTCCTGATACTTGATGAACCCGTCAACGGACTTGACCCTATGGGAATGAAGGATGTCAGGGATATTATTCTTAGAATAAACAAAGAAAAGGGAGTTACTTTCTTTATATCAAGTCATCTTCTCGGAGAACTCGAAAAAATATCGACAGTATACGGAATAATTCGTTACGGAGTGCTTGCCGAGGAGATAACGGCTGAGGAATTGGCTGAAAAATGCGGAAGAAGTATAATACTTGCCTGCAATGACCCTCAGAAAGCCTCGGAAATAATTACAACTCAAATGGAGATACCTCAGGTGACTGTCAATGAAACATCGGGAAAACTGAATATCGTTACGGATATATCCCGCTCAGCAGAGATAAATTCAAAATTGGTCAAGGCAGGTATCGAAGTGTCGGAATTGGGGATAATCAGCACAAGCTATGAAGATTATTTCCTGCAAAAAATGGGACCTGTAAATGTGTGAGGTGAGAAAAATGGGAAATATGCTGAAATTTGAACTTAGAAGACTTCTTAAAAAACCTGTTTTTTATATAATGCTCGGACTGTGTGTGGGTGTTGCAATATTCTATGTGTTTTCCACAAGAGAAAACATGAATTATATGATAGAAAATATGAGTGATATTGTAAGCGACTATGATTATGGCTATGAAAAAAGTTGGGTAAAGGAACGTTTTGTTGAATACCTGTCACCTCAAAGACTGGTATTGAGTAATTTTTGGCTTATGCTTCCGTCAGTGCTTGCTATATTTACCGCCATATTTGTATGTGAGGACAGGGCAAGGGGAACTATAAAAAATATATATGCAAGGGGATATTCGAGAACAAACGTGTTTTTCTCGAAATTCATCGTATCCTCGGCAGTGTCGGCTGTATTGTATTTGCTGGTAGTCGGAGCATTGTATATATCCGGAACGATAGCTTTCTTGACAGCACCGTTTGATGTAAGTCCTCAGACCGTCAAGGGCTTCTGGCTGTTGGTACTCGGCAGATTAATACTTATGCTTGCCATAAATGCGGGATATTTTATGCTGTCGGAGCTTATCGGAGGAAATACGGGATTTTCGATAGCATCAAATATGTTTGCACCGTCAATCATGAACGGTATCTTATATCTTGGACTGAGTTTTTTCTTTTATGTTATTTTGAAAGATCTGCATACGGACAACAAATATGCTATCATACAGAATATAATTGAATACTGGATATATTCGTTGACTATGGAAGGCTTTAATATTGAAATGAAACCCGATGCTTATGTATGGCATATAATCGCAAGTGCAATATATTTGATAGTATTCACGGGATTGGGCTGGCTCATAGCCGTTAAAAAAGAAGTAAAGAATTAAATCTGAACGCTTCGGTGTATTTGAAATATACCGAAGCGATTTTTTTATTTTAAATATTTACAAAACGGGGAAATTAATGTACAATTTATTATAGAATATTTTTTTGAAAGTGAGTGGTCAAATTGAGGTCAAAGTTTTTGAAGAAAATACTGTCCGTGGCAATGGCAGGAGTAACAAAATAAGTGCCAAAAGCATTGACAAAAGTGTTTAAATATGGCATAATGTGTTCATAAGGAAGTGAACTTATGAGCAATTACAAACCTAAAGAATTTGCCGAAATGATAGGCGTTTCGGTTAAGACATTACAGAGATGGGATAGAGAGGGAATATTAAAAGCCTGTCGAACCCCAAAAGACAGAAGATATTACACCGACAAACAGTATGCCGAATATACGGGCAAAAAAGGACAAAAAACAGGAAAAACTGTTATCTATGCGAGAGTTTCAAGCAATAATCAAAAAGACGATTTGAATAATCAGATTGAATTTTTGAAACAGTACGCAAATGCAAAAGGAATAATTGTTGATGAAATTCTCGAAGATATAGGAAGTGGACTTAACTACAACAGAAAAAAATGGAATCAGTTGATTGACAGATGTATGGCTGGCGAAATTACTTCTATTGTCATTGCACACAAAGATAGATTTATTCGTTTTGGATATGAATGGTTTGAAAGATTCCTGCAGTCTAACGGTGCTGAAATTGTTATTGTAAACAACGAAAAAATGTCACCGGAACAAGAACTTATAAATGACTTAATTTCTATTATTCATGTATTCAGTTGTAGAATTTATGGATTGAGAAAATACAAAAATAAAATTAAGGGAGACAAGGAAATTGCTAAAAAGTTATAAAACCGAAATCTTCCCTACAACAGAGCAGAAGCACAAAATCAATAGAACAATCGGTACTTGCAGATTTGTTTATAACTTTTATCTCGCACATAACAGAGAAATTTATGAACGGGAAAACAGATTTGTTTCGGGATATGATTTTTCAATATGG
>CACZZB010000033.1 GCA_902785555.1 uncultured Ruminococcus sp. | reverse complement strand
AAAAAAAAAAAAAAAAAAAAAAAAAAAAAAAAAAAAAAAAAAAAAAAAAAAAAAAAAAAAAAAAAAAAAAAAAAAAAAAAAAAAAAAAAAGGCTTGGCAAGCTTATTTTTTGATGGTTGATAAAAGTGAGAAATCGAAAGGTTTGATACAATGTTTGTCACAGTTTTTCAGGGGTCGTGTCACAGTTTTTCAGGGGTCGTGTCACAGTTTTTCAGGGGTCGTGTCACAGTTTTTCAGGGGTCGACATTTGTTCGATATGAAAAAATCACAAAAGTCATCGAAAATTATCTAAAACAAAAACATATTTTAATGATATAAAGAAAACAGCAGTCACAAATTGTAACTGCTGTGCTTTTTATTTCTTATCGGAAATGATAATTTCTATTTCTCGGTCTGTCAATTTATAATCACTTATCCAACCACTGGACTTGTAATGACTTAAAATTCTTTCCAACCTGTCGGGAAGTCTTGACTTTTTCATTCTGTCACTTCTGTTGTCGGTAATATCGCACTTATCACAAAGGGTGTCTAAAAGAATGGTTCTTGTGACAAACTTGTTATTTTTCATTCTTGAAATCCTTATGAGCAGGTAATCTGTTATCAATGAAACTTCATCATTCTTGTTGATAGGACTTTTAAGTACCTCAAAAGGAATGGTAGTTATTTGTCCCCTTTGTTCGGCAATATCGAATAATTTTGGCGGTTCTATAATTCGTATAGCTTCCTCAACAATGTCATCACCGAATTTTGCTTGGCATATTTCGGCTGCTAATAATGGTGTATCTAACAGTATTTCATCATATTTTTTATAAAGTTCATGTTCTTCTTTGTTGCTGACATATACTCTTGCTCTGCTTATAGTGCTGATGCTCTCCAAAATTTTGTTTCTTTCTGATGTAGGCGGTTCGCTTGTATGTCCCATGAATTTGTAGATTTGTGCGGATGTAACCGTGTTGTAGCCGCATTTTACAAGATTGGCACACGCATTCCATACATTCTTATCATATATAGTAAGTGTACGGCTGATATGTACTCCCTTTAATTCATCGAAATTGAGCAACATCAGAAGATTTGCTGTTTTGCCTTTGCGTCTGTCTTTTTCACTCTCCATATTCAGCTTTTTTGTTTTTCCTATCGGGAAATTGTTGAAAATTTCATAAGTGGGTTTCCAGAGAGGATATAACATACTTTCAGGAACGGTTGTTTTTTCTATTTGGGGTAATTCTTTGTCGGAGGTGTCGTTTTCGTCCGTTTTTAGTGAATTATTTGCACTTGATGATAACTTATCTGAGTTTATAATTGTATTATTCGGTAAAGTGCGATAATTTTCAGAGGAGTGGGTGCAATTTTCAGAGGGGGAGGGGCAATTTTCAGATTTCAGAGGAGGAGGGGCAATTTTCAGAGGAGGAGGGGCAATTTTCAGAGGAGGAGGGGCAATTTTCAGAGGAGGAGGGGCAATTTTCAGAGGAGGAGGAGCAATTTTCAGAGGGGGAGGGGCAATTTTCAGAGGGGGAGGGGCAATTTTTTCTTCTGTCAATAATGTGAGTGTTTTTCAATTCTTCCTCTTGTGAGAAATAGAATTTCACTAAATTAATTTCTTTATGTATCTCACGGGTTATGTATTTCTGCTCTTCTAAGCTCCTTAATGTGTATCTTACAGTTCTTTCGCTCTTGCCTGATGCCTCTATGAGAAGTTTCTGGGGGAAAATTGTATATATCCCTTTTTCATCACGAAACAGCACATTGCTTTTCAGCAGTTCATAAATTTTTTCTTCCGACTTATTCATAAAAACATACTTCCTTTCTTGGACATTTGACAAAACGAAAGAAGTATGTTATGATACTCTCAGAGTAAATACTATACTTCTTTGTTTTTATTCGGAGTGTACGGAGGGCGAATGCCGTACACTCTTTTTTTGTCCTGATTTAATTGTATCACAGTTATCGAGAGCTTTCAATCAAATTGCTCTTTTTCTATCAAGTTTTTAATATCTTCGTAAAAATCGCCATATCCTGCATGAAACCCTCTTTTGAAAGCGATAGAGTATATTTGGCTGAAAATGTATTCATATTCGTTCGGATCCATATTTTCTATTGCTTTTGCGAACAAGGGATTTTTTATCAAAACTTCTTCATCGTTGCCGACATCAACGGAAACAGATTTTCTTTCAAGTACCGTTGTACGATTATTCAGCAGTGCCCATATAGCGGATTTTAAATTTTCGTATTTGTTGTTGTCCTCAATAGCGAGTTTTTCAATATTGACTTTCTGCGGCTGTCCTAATATCATTGTTTTTCTGACTTCATCGGCATTTACATAAAAACATCTTCCCACTTTGACGGCTTTCATTTTCTTTGTCTTTATCCACATTCTGACGGTCTGAATGTGTACTCCTATTGTGTCAGCTACTTCTTGTGCAGTATAATAATTATTACCCTCGATTATTCTCATTTCCTATCCCTCATTTTTCTGAAAAATTTTATATACATTCTTTTGCGAATTAGACCATAGAAAATTTAATCTCTGAGGTAGTTGCAAGCATAGATTTTGTACGGTATTATACCGTACAAAATCATTTGTTGGTGAACTTTCAACACCTTTATTCAATCGCTTTTGGCTCACTAAAAGACTTTTTTAAAACAAAAGAATGAATTGTTTTTAGGATTTTATTATATCAATTTAAAACTATTATGTCAATCATATTTTATCACTTTTAATAACTAAAAATATTTGTTTATATCATTTTGTTTAAAAATCGGCGGTAAATAGGTTATTGCAGATTTAGGAAATTTGAAGTAGAATAGTATTGGTGACTTTCCCGAAAGAAAAATATATTTGTGATAGAGGTTGATGTCCAAATGGAAATGACGATAAAACAGCTTGCAGATGAACTTGGCGTATGTAAACAAACAATCAGCAATGCCATATTACAATTAAATTTTCAGGATACACTTCATAAGGTGGGGAATAAATATATTCTTTCCGAAACACAAATCTCACAAATAAAGTTGCAAATAAAAACAGAAAAATCGCCTAAAACGCCCAAATCACCCAAAACGCCTAAATTGCCAAACAGAGCAGAAGAAGATGAAGAAAAAATACAGTCGGAAACTGATTTTTCTGTAAAATCGCCTAAAATGCCCAAATCATCCAAAACGCCTAAATCGCCGAATGAAACAGAAAAATCAACCATATTATTTTTGGAAAACCAGAACGGAATTTTAAGAGAGCAATTAGCAATACTTAATACGCAGTTAATGATTAAAGACGACCAAATTCGATTGTTGCAGGAACAGATCGGACAGCTTACTGCTGCAATGGAAAATTTGACAACAGCTTTGAGTGCTGAACAAGCACTTCACGCAGGAACTATCCAAAAACAGCTCGCCGAACATTCCGTAATGGATCAGCCGTCTGATGAAGAACAGCCGAAGCAAAGACAAGGTCTTTTTTCAAGATTGTTTGGCAAAAAAAGTTGAATTTGGAAGGCAGGCATAGTAGGGGACAAATTGACTTATTTTATTGTTATATGACGTGATTTTGCAATTTTTTTCAAAATAAGAACAGAATATTGACAGAAATATATAATATTTACACTGTAAATATGTAAAATGGAGGTAAGGTCGTGCTTCTTAATTGAGTTTAAATTTGGAAATTACAAATCATTTCGGGAGATCAATAGCTTCCGGATGATTGCAGCTCCTAAGCAAAAAAGTCTTGATTACAGTATATACAAGAAAAAGATAGACAAAAGACATTGTATCAACGGGGAAATGGTGAGTGATGTACGGAATAGCAGAACTGATAGAATACCCGAACTCCGAAGATCCGAAACTTCAAAGAATAGGATTGTTTGACAGTTTGGAGGAAGCGATAAACAGAACAAACAGCTTGATTGACGTTTTTTTTGAAGAGTTCGGCGGAGATTATTGTTTGGAAGCGACCGAAAAAAATATGTTTGCCTTTGCAACCAATGATGAAGTTATATAGAGCATATATCACAAAAATTAAAGAATAAATCAAAACCCCCCATTCAATTCAATCAGAATAATCCTCAAAAAATCAACAGATGTTGTTTGTTTTTCTATTGATTGTTGTACAAAATTGTGGTATAATCGCAGTGGATAGCTGAAAATTATTTTTGTCAAAGGGATTGACTTTGGATTTTATAGGTCGGTGGTGCTGACCGGCTTGTAGATAAATTATGACAACAGGAGGATATCAAAGTGAAACAAACTACTACGAAACGTCGTGTTTTGGCAAGTTTTCTTTCATTGGCGTTGTGTGTTTCCATGCTGGTAGGCTCAACTTACGCATGGTTCACAGATACCGTCACTTCATCGGGCAATATCATCAAGTCCGGTACATTGGATGTCGGTATGCTCTGGGCTGACGGCAAGGAAGATCCCGATCCCGAATCGAACACGACAACATGGAATGATGTGGAGGACGATACCAACCCTCCCAAACCAATCTTCGGCTACGAATTGTGGGAACCCGGTTATGTGCAGGTTCGTCACATTCAGGTAGTCAATAAGGGCAGTCTTGCCCTGAAGTACAATCTGACGATTCTCGCAAACGGCGAAGTTGACGCAGTGGCAGACCTTGCGGAAGTGATTGATGTCTATACAAAGACACCTGCCGTGCAAGTCACAAGCCGTGAAAGTGTCCCTACCGTACTGAACAGAGTCGGCACACTCCGTGAAGTACTGAACGATACCACCGTATTGGCGGCGGCAACGCAGGGACATCTCAGTGCAGGCGAACAGTCGGCAGTCATTACGATTGCCCTCAAAATGCAGGAACTGGCAGGAAATGAGTATCAGAACAAGCAGATAAATGCAGGTTTTGATGTCAAACTCTTTGCAACGCAGTGGACGGAAGAAAAAGATACCTTTGACGAGCAGTATGATAAGATGGCAACCTATGACAGCACCAAGGTAGGCAGCGATCTTACTCTTGCAGAAAATGGTGTCAAAGTCACCGTTCCGGCAGCTTCCGCAAATGTGAACGATATATTTGAGCTTGACGTGACCGACAACGGAACAAACACCGGTACAGACGGCAAAACCACTGTTTCCTATGAGGTAAAACTCAAAAAGAACGGCGTTGAGCTTGATTCTGCCGATGCCGATAAAACGGAATATACCGTTGAAATCGACGTAGGCAAGAATCTTGAAGTTGTCGGCGTATATCACAACGGTGTGACTGTTCTTGGCTGGAGTTATAACCCCGATACAGGTGTCATCACGTTCAAAACCAAGAGTTTCAGCCCGTTCACGGTTGAATATCATGCTCCCAAGCTGATTACATTCAACTCCAACACAGGCAACGGCACCATGGACAGTCAGAATGTCTATGCAGGCGTGGCAACACCGCTTGACAACAACGCTTTCACAAAGACGGGCTACAGCTTTGCAGGCTGGGCATTTACCGCAGGCGGTGAAAAGGCTTATAATGACGGTGAGGCTATCACCATCAAAGAGTCAACAACGCTTTATGCCCTGTGGAATGCGAATCCCTATGAAGTATCGTTCAATGCCAACGGCGGTACAGGCGAAATGGAGAATCTGTCCATCAATTACGACCAGACAAAGAGCCTGACGGAAGTAGGCTTTACCAAGACAGGCTATACCTTTGAGGGCTGGACAGCTACAGAGGGAAGCAGTACCGTAGATTATGCCGATGGTGCAAGCTACACCATGCAGAGTACATCAACTGTAACGCTGTATGCCGTATGGACAGCCAATAACTATACCGTGTCATTCCATGTCAACGGCGGTGAGGGCAGTATGTCCGATCAGACCATAACGTATGATGATACAGCCGCATTGACAGCCAACACATTTACAAGAATAGGCTATACCTTTGTAGGCTGGGCGACTTCTTCCAACGGGAATGCGGTATATGCTGACGGTGCAAATTATACCATGGACACAGAGGGCATAACACTCTATGCGGTATGGCAGGAAATCAAACCCAACAGCGTTGCCATCAACAAGACAAGTGCGACCATCAAGGACAACGAAACATTACAGCTCACGGCAAACGTTGCCCCCGATACAGCCCTTGATACAAGCGTTGCATGGACATCGAGCAATACAAATGTGGCAGAGGTTGATTCCAACGGTCTTGTTACGGCAAAGACAGCAGGCACAGCCACTATTACAGCCACCTGCAACGGTAACACAAGCGTTTATGCGGAATGTGCATTGACGGTTGAGGTTTCTGTGATTTCTGTTCAGTATCTTGAATACAACACATCGACAAAACAGTTTACCACCAAGACGGCAAATGCTGTTCCGATCACTGGGGACATGACCACACTGAATAATACCGGCATTTCTAAAGGCTGGTATGCTGTTACAGAGGATGTTACCATTTCCACTCGTATCACCGTAAGCGGTACGGTCAACCTCATTCTTTGTGACAGCGCAACGCTGGGAGCTACTAAGGGCATCAATGTCAAGTCGGGCAACACCCTGAAAATCTATGCACAGTCTAACGGTAGCAATCAGGGTGTACTGATGGCATCAGGTGATTCTCCTAAAGCCGGTATCGGTGGCGGAGATGGCGAATCCGGCGGCAATATCACCATCCACGGCGGCACGGTTATGGCACAAGGCGGCGGCTGGCTTAATGAAGAAGACGAAGAAGGTGAAGGTGGTGCCGGTATCGGTGGCGGTCACAATGGAGCCGGCGGTACAATCACCATCCACGGCGGCACGGTTACGGCAAATGGCGGCCCATTTGGTTCCGGTATCGGCGGCGGACGTTTCGGAATCGGCCGTGATATCACCATCAACGGCGGTAATATCACGGCAAACAGCGGTTTCTACGCTTCCAGTATCGGTGGCGGAGCTGGCGGATACGGCGGTGCAATCACCATCAACGGCGGTACGGTTACGGCAACCAGCACTGATGGCGGTGCCGGTATCGGCGGCGGATTTGATGCAAGCGGCGGTAATATCAGCATCAACGGCGGCACGGTTACGGCACAAGGCGGTGATCGTGCTTCCGGTATCGGCGGCGGATGTTACAGAGACGGCGGTACAGTCACCATCAAAGGCGGCACGGTTACGGCAAATGGCGGTGATGGTGCTGCAGGTATCGGCGGCGGAATAAGTGGAAACGGTGCTAATGTCACCGTTTACGGCGGTACAGTCACAGCGACCGGTGGTGTTGCGGCAAATGGTATTAGCTGCGGTTATGACATCGACGAAGCTGGCTTAAGTATTGGCAAATTAACGATAATCGGATTTTCGAGAGTTTACTCGGATTACAACTGTACCCAGCAAAATACAAACTATCCCACTAACAGAACTAACCCCATGGTCATAAAATAAGCATTTTTTCCTTTAGATTTTAGCACCCCCCGCACCTGTCCCTGATAGGTGCGTGAAAAGTAACGATATAACGATAGAAAGACCGTCCTGCAGACAGCACCACTGCAGGACGGTCTTTTTCCATAAAAACAGAAAAACAAATCGTTATCTTTCCAAAGTATCGACTGCCAAAAAAAATCGATGGTTATCCGCTTTCTTTTTCTTTCAAGTGTCTTGCAATCGCTTGTTAAATGTGATAAAATCATTTACAGGTTGAGATGACAAATTAGCGATTATATAAAAGAACAGGCTTTGCGGTCTGGAGTTTAAGGGAGAGAAAAAAGTGAAAAAGGTTCTGGGGATAGTCAAATCGATTTTAGTATGGATATTTGTCATTTTTGCGGTATCCATGACCATCTTTACGGTGATATCCGTAAATACTTTCAACAGGAATGACAGAAGTATATGGGGCTATAAAGCCTATATCGTCAACACCGATTCCATGAGCAAAACGGACTTTAAGGCAGGGGATCTGATCCTGGTGAAAGAAACCGATCCATCCACGCTCAAAGCAGGGGATATTATTACCTATATGTCGCAGAATACGGAAAGTTTCGGGGAAACCATTACCCATAAGATAAGAAAGCTGACGACGGACGCAAGGGGAAATCCCGGTTTTGTCACATACAGCACGACCACCGATCAGGACGATGATACAATCGTGACCTATATGTATGTGCTGGGAAAGTATGAAAAAACGATACCCAATGTCGGCTATTTCTTCAATTTCATGAAAACCCCTCAGGGCTATATCACTTGCATATTCGTTCCGTTCATGATACTGATTATTTATCAGGCAGTGAATTTTGTGATGGTGTTCCGCCGTTACAAGAGAGAACAGGTTGCGGAAATGGAAGAAGAAAGAAAGCGTATCGATACCGAAAGAGAACAGAATCTCAAAATGATGGAAGAACTTCAGGCTCTCAAAAAACAGCTTGAGGATAAAGTCAATGCGGAAACGAAAGAGAACGGGACAGAAAAAAATGAAACAAACACTTAAAAAAATATGGAATGTCGTATCGACGATACTTGTAATTGTAATTGTACTTTGTTCGGTATTTCTGATGGGTTCAAGGCTCATCGGCTACAGGGTTTTCAATATCCTCACGGGAAGTATGGCACCGCAGTATAACGAGGGCGATCTGATTTATGTGAAACAGGTTTCTCCCGAAGAAGTGCAGGTAGGCGATCCCATCACATTTGTACTGAATGAAGAACTTGTCGTGGCAACACACAGAGTAGTTGAAATCGACAGTGAAACATCGCATTTCTATACAAAGGGCGATGCAAATGATATTATCGATGCCCCCGTGCATTTCAAGAACCTTATCGGCATACCACAGTTTTCTATACCGAAATTGGGCTATGTAGCGGATTTTATACAGAATCCGCCGGGAATGTATATCACGCTCGGAGTCGGTGCGGCATTGATCATAGCGGTATTCCTGCCCGACTTCATCAAGCGGAAAAAATCCGAGCCTGCCGCCGAAACAGCCGTATCCGAACAGAAATAAACCTTTTTTTCAACAGACTTTCCATAACGAAAGGGGGACTGCCGCTGACATTGGCGGACAATGTAAAATCCGAAGATACCATGAACAAAAATGACCGTTGGTGTTAGTTGGTGCTGGCTTTAAAAGCATACAGACTGTCAAAACTCTCTGTCAGGTCGGAAAAAATTATTTTCAGAAAGGAGCTTGCCGCTTTTGGGATTGGCGGCAGAATGTTGAAGATGAAAGTTACAAAGAAAAAGGTGCTTGTTGCAGCACTTGCTGTAGGACTTATCGCAACCATATCCGTTGGTTCACTCGCATGGTTCAGCGATGAAGATGAAGTGACAAACAAATTCATGATCGCAGATTCAACGGATGACGATCCCGATGACATATTTTCCATAGACGTACAGGAAGATACCCCCGAAGATGACGGAGATGACGACGGCTTTACTTATGCAGATGTACAGCCCGGCGATGAACTCAAGAAAGAGCCTTATGCCATCAATACAGGTCACTATGACCAGTATGTAAGGGCAATCGTTACCGTAGGCGATGCAGCCGCATGGAGAGCCGTTCTGGGCAATAATGACGGTGTGCTTCCTGCCGGTGATATTTTCGGCGAAATCGACACGACAAACTGGCTTGAATGGCCTGAACAGGAAACCTATGATACAGATGCCGATACCATGACATATGTATTCTATTATCAGAAAGTGCTGGAGGGCAATGCCAACAACAGTACCGAAAAGATATTCTTAACCGTTAATGTACCCGAAACGATGACAAGAGAACAGGCTGTTCTCTTTGACAACGAGTTCGATATCACCGTAAAGGCACAGGCAGTTCAGACGGCAAATGTCGGTGATAATGCACTGCAGGCATTTGCAACTGTCGGTATGCCGATTGCATAATAGGAGGACAATACCATGACACAGAGAACAACAAGCAAAAAAACGCTGCTGACAAGTGCCTTGTCGTTGTTGCTGTGCTGTACAATGCTCATAGGCACGACTTGGGCGTGGTTCACGGACAGCGTGACAAGTTCCGGCAATATCATCAAGTCCGGTAAATTGAATATTGACCTCGGTATCAAAACAAAAGATGATGATGAATATGTTTCCGTAAAGGAAAATCCCGACAAGAAAGCATTTAACTATGACAAATGGGAACCGGGTTATACAGAGTGGTTAAATGCGAAAGTATTCACCACAGGCAACCTTGCACTCAAATATACGATGACAATCGTTGCCAACGGCGAAGTAAGCAAGCTGGCAAAAGTAATCGATGTTTATTATGCACCGTCAGAGGTTGCAAAGCCCGATAACCGTGACCTGAGCGGTCTTACACTGCTTGGTACACTCGATCAGGCTATCAGTGGCGAAATCGTCATCAATGATACGCTTATTCCCGATACCAATACAGTAGATTTCGCAACGCTTGCCCTGCATATGCAGGAAACGGCAGGAAACGAATATCAGAATCTCGGCATAGGTACGGACCTCTCTATCCAGATACTTGCAACACAGTATACTTATGAATCCGACAGCTTTGATAATCAGTATGACGATGGAGCGGAATATCCCGAAGCTATCACGGGTGTATTCGCAAATGTTAATGTTGACGGTGCAGTCGAATTCACCGTCAACAATGTACCTGCAGACGGAAAAGCAACCAATGTTGCCATTACAGGTCTTGATGACGTGAATGCAGGCGATCCGCTTGCCCTGAATGTCGAAACGACCGCTCTCGAAGAAACAATAGCAGACACGACATTCACCGTATCCGACAATGAAACCGCAGTTGCAGGCATAGACCTTTCTCTTGTCAACTCTGCCAATCAGAAAGTGACATTCAGCGGCGGTACGGCAACCGTAACGACATATATCGTTCCGGGACTTGATCCTGCCAATATCTCCGTGAAGTACAACGGTGACGGCGATGACGCTACATTCGTTTCCTACAATGCCGAAACAGGTGAATTGGTATTCACAACGACTCACTTCAGCCAATTCTATGTTGTTTATGACGGCAAGTGGGCATATGTTCCTCAGTTAAACCGTGCATTTGTTGACTATGATGAACCGGCTGATCCCTATGATGTCGCACTTGACGCTGTTTGCGAGTATGCAGAAACTTGTGTAACCGATTTGGATAAGATTGATATTGACAAACTTGTTACGGGGTTCAATAATAATCCCGGTATGAATTGTGATTCGCACGTTGCATATGAACTCATTCTTCTCGACTGTTGTATGGGAGATTTACGTCCTACTACTGTAAACTCTGATTTACTTAAATATGTTGCTGAAGGTGTTACGGCAGAACAGGCACTCAGGATGCAGCAGGAATATTACGATGCTTATCATGAGTGTAAAATAGCAAGTTTCCCATTGAATCCTCCGAGTGATGGAATGGTTTTAGTTAGTGGGTTTGCTCCAAGACGTGCATATATGCCACCGAGGGATAGTGCACCGATTATTCCTATTCCGAGACCATTTTGATGTGATGTAATGGTTTAATAAAATTACCGGCTACTCTTGTCATTTCGGCAGGAGTAGACGGCAATCAAAGTGTATAAGCCATTCCCCTCGCTTATACATTTTGACTGCCGAAAGACATATGAAAGGGAGGTAACGATATTGGAAAAGATAAAGCTGAAACTGATCGTGATAGCCCTTGCGGCATCTATGCTGACATTTCTTTCACAGGGTTCTCTTGCCTACTATTCGACGGCGGCGACTGCCGAAAATATCGTTACTTCGGGAAATGTGAAATTGAAGATACATGAAATGACCGATCAGGGAACGGCATTTCCAAAAGAGGGCGTGTATATCATGCCGGGGGATATTGTCAGTAAGGAAGTAGCAATCGAAAATATCTGCCAACAGCCGTTTTATCTGCGTGTGAAAGTGATATACGGCGTGAATGAGGAAGAATTGACGGCGGAGGACTGTTTCAAGCTGAATATCAATAAAGCCTGCTGGAAAGAAAACGGCGGCTGGTATTACTATCAGGGAATACTTGAGCCGGGGGAAATGACTCCCGAAGTATTTTCTCACGTTGAAATCGTCGGTTCTAAGGTAGACAAAAGCTATATCGGGAAAACGCTCACGCTTTCCGTCAAAGCACAGGCTGTCCAAAGCAAAAACAATCCCGTCACGGACGGAAAATATGAGCTTGCAGCAGGCTGGTCGGGAGAATAAGGGGACGGTGTCAATGAAAAAAGTGATCGTAATGATTTTGATGATGTTTTTATTCATGCCGTCGCTGACAGGCACGGCGGCAGGCGGAAATGTGATATACAGCGGCAATGCAGGCGAATTTATCTTTTTGCCGGGTTCGGAGTATTCTCCGACAGACCTTTTCCCGAATTTCAAGGGAGTCATGCCCGGCGACAGGCTCACACAAAAGATAACCGTGAAGAATCTGGCGGACAATTCCGTCGATACGGAGATATTGCTCAGATGTCTGGGGGCAGATGAAGATTCAAAGGAATTTTTATCTCAACTCAAAATGTATGTCAGGCAGGGGGATAATGCGTTATTCGGCGATACGGCTGAAAAGGCTTTTGCACTTGACAAGCCTGTCAGTCTTGGTATGTTTCATTCACTTGAATCGGCAGATATCGAGGTGATACTCGAAATTCCGACGGAGCTTGACAACAGGTATGCCTCACAGATCGGAAAGGTGAAATGGGAATTTAGTGTTCGTGAGTTCCGTCACGATCAGAAGTCAAATGATACAGGTCAGAGTGACACCTCAAAGGACAGTTCGGGACAAAAAGAACCTGTGCCGACGGGTGACAATACGCCTTTGGTGATATATCTGTTGATATGGACAGGAATGCTGTCATTGACGGCAGTACTTTGGAGAAAAAATTCTGACAGGGAATAATAAATGTGACAGGGGTGTTCGGCGTGGACAAACGTACATGGACATATAAAAAAGTTGCGTTGGCACTGAGTCTGGGGCTGCTATGGCTTTGGGTGATACTCGGAACGAGTACATCTTTGGCATGGTTTATGGATACCAGCCCGACTCTGCGGAATATTTTTCATATACAGAATTTTGATTTGGTCGTGTCCCGTAAACTCGATGACGGCACTTATGAAGAACTTGACGGACAAACAAAAGTATTCAATGACGAGGCATTGTATGAACCGGGATATGTGCAGGTAGTTTATCTGAAAGTCGAAAACAAGGGCGACAGTGCTTTTGACTATAAAACCGCCGTCAGTGTGACGGGCTATACAACAGCCACCAATGTATTCGGAAATACATTCAAACTGCAGGAATATTTAAAATTCGGTCTTGTTTCAGCTGATACGGAAAGCGAACTTCAGGCACGGCTTGCCGAAAGAGAGCTTGCAAGAGAAAAATCCGTCATGCCTTTGAATGACTATGCAACGGATATTGCAAGGCTCGGTGCAGGTGAAACGGATTATATGGCACTGATTGTACGAATGCCCGAAGAAGTCGGAAATGAAGCCAACTATCGTTTTGATATCATGCCGAAAGTGGAACTCGGAATTATCGTGACTGCCAATCAGATAACAGACAACGGGTAATAAGCAGATCGGTTTTTATGCGACAGAAAAAAGAGGTGATGGCATTGAAAGCGTTTTATGATAAAGTTTACAGGATATATGACGACAGAAAAATAAGTGATACTGTTCTCCTGTTCCGAATGACCGTGACGGTAATTATCATATTGAGTTGTCTTGCCGTCATGACCTTTGTCGGATATGCCTATTACGAATATGACCTGATAATCAAAATCAATACGATACAGTCAGCGACTTTTGAAGTAAATGTCACTGTTGCGGATAATGAAAACAACCCCGTTGAAATGGAAAAAAGAAATGATTATTACATACCGAAATCGGATTATCTGACAAAAGACAAAGAATATACCGTCACGATTTCGAGAACGGAAAATGCAAATGCCAAAACAGGCTTTTGCCGTGTAAAGTTATTCAAAAACGATAATCAAAGTATATTTTACACGATTCAGCTTGATGCGGACTCCCCAACGCAAAATTCGGTAACTTTTACGATAAAGCCCTCAGAGGATTTCAGGCTGAAAATAACTCCGAACTGGGGTACCTCTTCATATCAGACAGAGGAAAATTTTTCCGATTGTATCACCGACGGAAAAATAATCCATTTCCCTGCTTCTCCGACACCTTGAATAAAAGACCGTTAATATTGATATTTCGAGGACGGTATTTCCGATTTTGTTTCAGCAAAAATATTCCCCCTAAAAATGATAAATATATTTCTTCAAAAGAATATTATTTCATCGTTTTCTGTCTACACATCAAACTGCATTTTTAAATGCTCGTATATGCCCGTATAACGTCGCTGTACGCCCCTCAAACGTGTTAGGAGTATAATTATACCCCTAAGCCCTGTACCCCCTCAAAATCGCCGTATTTTGAGCCTGTACACGCAATCCCAAAAATATTGAAATAAAAGTCCGTCTAATTGAATACAAAATAATCCGCCCGAAACGTAAAAATTTTGGGCGGATTTTAATACTGTTTCAAATACATTTATTTTGATACTAATGATATGATTTTGCAATTTTTTTTCAAAATTAGTATAAAACATTGACAAAAACATATAATTAAATTATAATTTATATTGAAAATATGTAAAATGGAGGTAAAGTTATGCTCCTTGAGTTTAAATTTGGAAATTACAAGTCATTTCGGGGGATTAATAACTTCCAGATGGTTGCTGCACCTAAACAAAAAGGTCTTGATTACAGCATATACAAAAAGAAGATAGATAAAAAAACTGTCAGAGTTCTTAGTTCATCCGTTATTTACGGTGCTAATGCGTCAGGCAAAACTAATATCATAGGTGCTATGGACGTATTGCGTTCTATCGTTTTGCGTGGGCATATTCGCAATACGGAAGAACCAGTAATATCTCCCAACACCGCCGCCTATTTACTTGAATTGATTCCTAACAGTAAGTTAAAAATGGCTGAGCCTGTTGTTTTTGAAATCAGTTTTCTCGATAAAAACAGAAAAATAGATTATCATCTTTCGATAGATTTGGGTAATTTCCTGAATGAAAGATACGAGCGAAAAATAATGTCGGAAGAGTTATATGTCGATAACAGAATGATTTTTTCGAGGAATGATGGCATAAAATACGGATTATTAAGTCGTTACATTCCAAATGCCAGTTCAAAAAATCTTGACGGATTGAAAGTTGTAGCGGATAACTCACTTGAACCTGCTGAATTGTTTCTTACTAATGGTTTTAAAAATATATTTTCCCCGAGCCTTGCGAAACAAGTTGTTGACTGGTTCGATAAAAAGTTTATGGTGATTTACAGGGCAGATTCCATAAAACTTATAAAGCGTTTTGTCGATTCCAAAAAAAGCAGTATGTATATTGAGCAAACGGTAAATGAAGCGGCTAAAATGTTCGGAGTAGTTTCAAATGATCTTGGCTATTTTGTTTCCGATAGAGACTCGGACGCAAGCCTTTGTTCCGTAATAGAAAACGGTCTGAATTCAAATACAATCATTCCTGCCGAAATATTTGAATCTTACGGAACAATACGCCTTGTAAATATGTTTCCGTTAGTTATCCGTGCGTTACAAACAGGAGCGACTTTGATCGTAGATGAATTTGACGCTTCTATTCATCCGATGGCTCTTATGAATATTATCAATATTTTTCACAACGATGATATAAATAAGAACCATGCACAGCTTATATTCAATACTCATAATCCGATTTTTTTGAATTCCAACTTGTTTCGCAGAGATGAAATCAAGTTTGTAGAACGTAATGACGATACAGGTTATAGTGAGATATATGCTCTTTCCGATTTCGGGACATCAACAGAAAAAGGAGTTCGCAAATATGAGGATTATATGAAAAATTACTTTGTATGCAAATATGGTGCTATCAAAGATATTGATTTTTCATCACTTTTTGACAATATGGGTAGTGAACAAGAGGTGTAAAGAGATGTCAAAACAAAAAGCAAGGAAGAAATATTATTTCAGTGTGGAAGGGCAAACCGAAGAATTGTACTTTGAGTGGCTTGAAAAGGAAATTAATAAATGCCCGAATACTTCTTGTCGTGTTTCTTTTGATTGTCAAGTAGAGCCTGATCCGATAAAAAGAATTAAAAAAATGAATATTATAGGAAAAACTGAAATATGGCATATATACGATTATGAAAGTAACGGATTGGAACATAGAAAACGATTTTTTGATACGATTGACAAAATGACAAAGGCTGAACGGATGGGCAAACAGGTAAAATATCTGCTTGGATACAGTAATCTTACGTTTGACTTGTGGATGATATTGCATAAAACAGACTGTTACAGCTCAAAACCTTACAATACAGCGTATTTAAAAGACATTAACAAAGCCTATGATGAAAATTTTCAAAGTATGGACGAATACAAAGAAAAAGACAATTTTACTCGCTGTCTTTCAAAAATAAGCCTGAACGATGTGATACAAGCTGTAAACAGAGCAAAACATATCGAACAAATGAACTTGCAGAATGGTTATACGAAACAGGTATATAAAAAATTCACATACTATGCGGAAGATCCGTCATTGGATATTTGGCTTGCCATTAAAAAGATTTTGGAAGATTGCCAACTAACAATAAAATTACGTTAAAAAACTGCCCGATTTCTGTTCCAGAGGTCGGGCAGTTTTGCTATGGAATTTGTCAGCCATACAGTTCATTGAGCAATGTCCGTTTCATTCTAAAAAAGAATATTATTTCACTTGTTGGCAGGCACTTGACAAAGCACCCTCTACAATGCCTCATATCGCCCCGTAGAACGCTCTCAGCAGCGTTTAAAGGGGTCAGGAGTATAATTATACCCCCTCGCCCTAAAAACGCCGTAGAACGCAAATAGGAGCGTCTGAGAGCAAGCACGATTTTTTGTGTATGTTTTATTCCGTTAAAGAATATTATTTCACCTATTTGCAGGCACTTTGGAAGTGTCCTTTTAAAATCGCTCAGAACCCCCAAAATTTTAACGCTGACGGGCATTCAGGGGCTTAGGAGTATAATTTATACCCTCTCGCCCTAAAAACGCCGTAGAACGCAAATAGGAGCGTCTGAGAGCAAGCACGATTTTTCGTCTATGCTTTATTCCGTTAAAGAATATTATTTCACCTGCTCATGTATTGTTCTTTTTCGACAACTCAATCAGTTTTTCTAATCTTAAATCCAACCTGCAAAACGCCTCATCGAAGTTGTATTCAAGTGTGGACATTCTTCTTTCCATTGCAAGCATACTTTTTTCTATTGCCTGAATTTTCTTGTCAATAACCTGAATGTCCTTGTCATCGTCATCTTCAAAGGTTTTCAGAACTTCTTTCATATTCGCATTGACCTCTCTCAGCAGATTTTTCACTTCGTAGATCTGCTGTGTATTGACATACTTTTGTGAATTGGCAACATGGGCAATCTGATTTACATTGACACCTATTCTTGTAATTTCCAGATACAAATCGGGAATTTTTTCCGTGACACGGATTTTTTTATTTTCCGTTGCTGCTACAAGATACCTCGACATTGACATCTTTGCTTGTTCCGCTTTGGCTTCTATCTCTTTCTTTTCTGTCGGTGAAACCCTGATAGTAATTTTTTGGTCTTTTATTTCTTCGCTCATAACGTCATCTCCATTTTTCTTGATGATATAATTTTAACCCAGATTGCCTGAAAAGTGAAGTAAAAAAAATCAGACCTCCGCAGGAGGTCGCAAGTACAGATTTTGTACACCTAATGGGTGTACAAAATCGACTTGGCGGTGAATTTTCCCCACTCCCCTAATTTTGCACAGTGCAAAATATAAAATCGCTGTCGCTCACCCAACAAAGAAAATATTTTTATGCCTTTCCAAAAATCTGTCAGAAAAATTTTGAAGCAACATTTCAAAAATCGAAAGGCAAAATTTTTTTCTGCCGTTGACAATCAATTTTTCCGAAAGAGAATAGAGAATTTTTCAAATTTCGTATCCAAATTTGCTTTGACAGGTGAGCGACAGCGATTTCAAAAAAATCATTTATGACTTTTTAAGGGGTGTGGGGATTTCACCAACAAGCGATTTTGTGCGGACATCGTTCGTACAAAATCTCAGCTTGCGACCCCCTACGGGTGTCTTATTTTTCTCTCCTGCTATATGATTTTTTTCATGTATTTTTTGTGACAATTATTAGTCATCATCTGAACTTGAATTGTTTAGCAACATCCATTCTATATCTTTCGCTTTCGTTGCAGAATTTCCACAAATATCAAAATTTTTTGAAACATATCCGCTGTTGTTACTCGTCATTTCTCCTATTTCCGAAAAGTAGTTAAACATCGCATAAAAACTATATCCGATTTTATCTCCTGTCCTGCCGTTACGATTTTTTAATATAACCGCCTCAATCTCTCTCGGATTTTTTCTCTTGGCTGTATCAACATCAAAACTTTTCGATCCAACCCCCATCAGCTGCAAACCGATAAGAACATCTGTCGAATATTCAATAGCACCACTTTCTTTGAAAGCCTGCATAGAAACTTTGTTGCTGTAATTTTCACGGTTAAATGAACTTATTACAACAACAGGTATCTTGTAATCTCTTGAAAGTCGTTTGAAATTTAGTATGGCATAGTCTGTATTGGTCTTGTCCGTTCCCTTTTGGTTATGCGGCATTAAGATTTGAAGATAGTCCACGATAACAACAGGCGGCTTGTTACCCTTGCTGATATGTTCTTTCACCTGTTCAACGATTGTATCGGCAGTTACATCTCCCATTCCCTCACGAATGAAGATCCTTTTCGATATGCTGTAATAATCGTTAATAGCACCTTTTATCAATTCTCTTTCGGTCTGATTGTAGGAAGAATAATTTTTGCCTGTCATTATCCCTCTTGTAGTCTTGGCATTTCTTACATCTCCCTTTGTTTCAATGACTTTTTTTATCGTGTTGCGGCTGATTGACTTGGCTACCAACTCATTTCTTGACATTTCAAGCGAAAATATCAATACATCGTGTCCGTGTTCGGCTATCTGGTCAGCCATTTGCAGGGCAAATGTAGTCTTACCGAGAGAGGATATGGCACCGATACCGTACAAGCCCTCATACAGTCCACCGTCAAGAATATCATCAAGAGCCTTGAAGCCTGTCGGAATAACTTCCGTATTGACACTTTCGGCTATTCCGTCAATAAAATCCTGCAAAAAGACTTCCGCACAGTATTTTTGCCTATAATCTTCATTAGCCTGCTCCCTTTGTTCTTGGATCAGCCTGTCAACATTGTCTATCCCGTATTTTACAGCATTTTTGAAATTTTCCCTGTCATTCATCAGACTTTCATTACTGTCCTTGTAGTTTCCGTTAGGATTATACACACAATAGGCAATATTACGCTTGCCAAATTCATCTTTCAGGGTATTTTTAGCTTTTTCGCCTGCATTATCGTTATCAAGCGATATGATAAACTTCTGCTGTTCGGCTTTGCCGTTACAATCCAGAACCGTCAAAAGAGAATTGATGTTGCTGACACTTCCCAAACCTACGGCATTTCCACCAACGTCAATAATCGAAAGTGCGTCTAATTCTCCCTCGACTATGTAAAATACCGATGATATACCGTTGAGTGCCTTTTCGTTGAAAATATGAACACTGCCAACTTTGGATTTGACATACTTTCTCTGATTTTCAGGAATTTCAGTAGTTTTTCTTGTATCCCTTGCAAGGTAGGAAGTCCTTGAAGTAGGAATTATCAATCTTGGTGTCGGCTGTGATTGCGGTGATTTTGGGTGCTGCCATTGTGCAGCATAACCGACAAGGAAACGATTAAGCGTATCAAGAGAAATTCCCCTGTGGTAGTCGGTATCCTGCAAATGCTTGTTACATTCCCGATAAAAAGAAGTGTAATCGGCATTTTCTTCTCTTTCGGCTGAATTATCAAGACTTATTCCATATTTGTCGGCAGCATATTGTACAACCTCATTTTTGGGAATTCCCTCAGCCTGCTGTATCAAGTCGAATATATCTCCTGATTTCCGACAAGAAAAGCAATAGAATGAATTTTCATATATCGTCAATGCACCTGTCCCGTTAGAACCCGTACCACTTCCGCAAAAAATACACTCATATTGATTTTTACTTTTGGATTTAGTCAGCATTTCCTCCGCATAGTCACGAATATAGCCTTTCAACTCTTGAATAGCTTTTTTAAATTCCATTTTTCTAATACCCCTTTTTAAACTCGTCTGTAACCCCCAAAATTTTAATGCTGTGGCATATCAAACGCTTTTGGAGGGAAATTATACACCTTGCTCAGAAAACACGCTCTACGGCGTTTTTACAGCTATAAATTAAATTTATCGATAAAGAGAAATTGCTTATTGCCAAATTTTGCCAAATCGGAACATTCCCTGTTCTCTTAATCTTGATTTACCGATAAAAGAAGAAATTGCCTATTGCCAAATTTTACCAAGTCGGAATTTTCTCTGTTCTCTTACTTGATTAACCAACAAAAGAAAAAAATTCTTTATTACCATTTGTTCCCAAATATCCAGATTTGAATTCGGATTTATTTTTTTCCGAAAAAGAATATTCTTTTTTCTTTTGGCTTTAAAAAATAATTTTGGTAAAATTTGGTATTTGGTATTTTTTGGTAGTTGTCTTTTCTTTTCTTGTACCGATAAAGATAAGGCACCGCCGTCCCCCCGTCAAGAGGGGGACGGCGTGCCGTTCTAAGTCTTATAATAACTTATAAGACTTATCATGTTTTGAGAAAAGTGAGAGAGAAAAAAAAAAAAAAAAAAAAAAAAAAAAAAAAAAAAAAAAAAAAAAAAAA
>CACZZB010000032.1 GCA_902785555.1 uncultured Ruminococcus sp. | reverse complement strand
ATAGAAAATTATTCAAAAGACGAAAGTAAACTGTTTGCAAAAAATCCCTTTGAAGATAAATATATAACGGAATATCCGCCCTTTGAAAAAAGCGGTAAGGCTGTTTTTACTCAAAAACAGGATATAATAGGGTTCAGTTGCAAAGGTTATGATGAAATTGCCAATGATGCAGAAGATGAAGATGAAGAAAACGCTCTTTGGAATTTCTGTGATACAGCTGGCAGCAAAATGGACGGTTATCCGTGTTTTATACAGTCTCCGCCCGAATTTTACGAGGACGGTACAGCCGATATTCTTCTTTTGCAGATAGATACAGATGACGGTGAAGGCACTTGTGAAATTATGTTCGGTGACAGCGGCAACTGTCAGTTTATGATTTCAAAAGAAGATTTGCTTAATAAAAATTTCTCAAATGTATATTACGATTGGGCTTGCTGCTGATAAAACGGAGGAAATTTAATGAGAGAAGCTAAATGGAAAGATTATGAATTGATAGACTGCTCTGACGGTGAACGTCTTGAACGCTGGGGAGATATTGTGCTTATCCGTCCCGACCCACAAATTATCTGGAATACTCCGAAAAAAAATCCCCTCTGGAAAAACGCTCATGCCCGATATGTCCGTTCATCAAGCGGCGGAGGTGCTTGGGAGTATTATAAGAAAATCCCCTCACAGTGGACTATAAATTATAACGACCTGACTTTCAATATAAAGCCTATGGGATTCAAACATACAGGTGTATTTCCCGAACAGGCTGTGAACTGGGACTATGTTGACGAGAAAATAAAATATGTCAAAAGACCTCTTAAAATCCTGAATATGTTTGCATATACAGGTGCGGCAACTCTTGCCTGTCTTAATGCAGGGGCAAGCGTGTGTCATGTCGATGCTTCAAAAGGCATGGTACAGTGGGCAAAGGAAAACGCTGTTTCAAGTAATCTTGCCGATAAACCCGTCAGATGGCTTGTAGACGACTGTGTAAAGTTTGTTCAGAGAGAACAACGCCGAGGAAACAAATATGACGGTATCATCATGGACCCTCCCTCCTATGGCAGAGGTCCGGGCGGTGAAGTATGGAAACTTGAAGAACAGTTATTTTCACTTGTGGAATTATGTCTTCCTATACTCTCAGACAATGCGGAATTTTTTATACTCAATTCATATACAACGGGTTTGTCACCGTCTGTAATGGAATATCTTTTGGGAGTAATGATAAAAAGCAGGTTCGGCGGAATGGTGACAAGTTCGGAAATAGGCTTGCACGTAACGGAAAGCGGTCTTACATTGCCATGCGGCAGTACGGCTATATGGCAGAGTTTATGGAGATAATTTTATGATAGAAGTAAAAGATGTATACTTTCAGTATGATGAAACAGATGAAAAAAAGAAATTCGCTCTCAACGGTGTAAACATGACTGTCAACAGCGGTGAATTCGTGGCAATAGTTGGTCACAATGGCTCAGGTAAATCTACACTCGCAAAGCATTTCAATTCTATTTATATACCTACAACAGGTGATATATTCGTTGACGGTATAAATACAAAAGATGACGAACATCTTTTTGACATAAGAAAAAAAGTCGGTCTTGTCCTTCAGAATCCCGATAATCAGATAGTTGCAGGTATCGTTGAAGAAGATGTCGCTTTCGGGTGTGAGAATCTGGGCATACCTCCAAAAGAGATACGTCAAAGGGTAGACAATGCTTTGAAAGCCGTTGATATGTATGATTACAGGAAACATTCTCCCGATAAATTGTCAGGCGGTCAGAAACAGCGTATTGCCATTGCCGGTATAATCGCCATGCAGCCCGAATGTATAGTTCTTGATGAACCCACCGCTATGCTTGATCCTCAGGGACGTGATGAAGTTATATCAACTATCCGAAAGCTCAACAAGGAAAACAACATCACTATTATTTTAATAACCCACTACATGGAAGAAGCCGTACTTGCCGACAGAGTTATCATGATGGATTCAGGAAAAGTCTTGACGGAGGGTACTCCGAAAGAAGTATTTGCAAAAGTTGAAATGCTCAAAAGTCACAGGCTCGATGTACCACAGGCAACAGAACTTTGTTACAGGCTCAAAGGTTGCGGATATGATTTGCCGGAATGTGTTTTGGATGAAAATGAATGTGCCGATGCCTTGATGAAAATGATAAAATCAAGCTAAAAAATATACCTTGCAAACATTTGTCTGCAAGGTATTTATTTTTTATTCAGTTTCTTTTTTGGTTACACTTTCGGGCTTTTCTTCATCTGCCGTTTCAGCATCATCAGTTTCTTTTTTAGTTATGCTTTCAGGCTTTTCCTCACTTGTGCTTTCGGTTTCAGACTTTGTTTCTTCCTCGTCGTCATCTTCATCAACATTTATGGGAATATCTTTGCCTTCCATAGCTGCGGTGAACTGTTCGCCTGACATCTTTTCATGCTCAAAGAGGAATTGTGCCACTACATGAAGCTGGTCTGTATGGTCTTTGAGAATCTTTTCCGTCTGTGCATAACCGTTTGTGATATATTCCTTGACTTCCTTGTCAATGGCGGCGGCTGTTTCTTCGGAATAGGTCTTTCCTCCGAATTCCCTTCCGAGGAACGTATCACCGTCCGATGAACCGTATGTCATGGGACCGAGTTTCGGGCTCATGCCATACTTTGTGACCATTGAGAACACCAATTTGGTTGCCCTTTCGATATCGTTTGACGCACCTGTCGAAATATCTCCTATAATAAGTGCCTCTGCAACTCGTCCTCCCAAAAGAACTACTATTTCTTCAAGCATTTCATTTCGTGAACGATATGACTTATCTTCCGACGGCAAGGACATCGTAAAGCCGCCTGCAAGACCTCTCGGTATAATAGATATCTGATGAACGGGGTCTTGTGTCGGACAATAATACGTTGCAATTGCATGACCTGCCTCGTGATAAGCAGTCAGTTTCTTTTCTTTGTCAGTCATTACACGGGATTTTTTCTCTGTGCCGACAACAACTTTTATAGTTGCTTCCTCGACTTCCTTCATGGTGATAGCTTTCTGGTCTTTTCTTGCTGCAAGCAAAGCCGCTTCATTAAGGAGATTTTCAAGGTCTGCACCTGTGAATCCCGCTGTTGATTTTGCAATTGTTTTAAGTTCGACATCAGGTGCAAGAGGCTTGCCCTTTGAATGAACTTTAAGAATTTCCTCACGACCTTTTATATCAGGTCTGCCGACTACTACCTGTCTGTCGAATCTGCCCGGTCGCATAAGTGCAGGGTCAAGTACATCAGGTCTGTTTGTTGCAGCTATCATAATGACACCTTCATTTGCTCCGAAACCGTCCATTTCAACGAGCAACTGGTTAAGCGTCTGTTCTCTTTCATCATGACCGCCGCCTACTCCGCCTGCTCCACGCTGACGACCTACTGCATCAATTTCATCTATGAAGATTATACAAGGTGAATTTTTCTTTGCCTGTTCAAACAAATCTCTTACACGGGATGCACCGACACCGACAAACATTTCTACGAAGTCCGAACCTGATATCGAGAAGAACGGCACGCCTGCTTCACCGGCAACGGCTCTTGCAAGAAGTGTTTTACCTGTACCGGGAGGGCCTACGAGCAATACGCCCTTTGGTATCCTTGCACCAAGGTCATTATATTTTTTCGGGTCTTTGAGGAACTCAACTATTTCTTTCAATTCCTCTTTTTCTTCATCTGCACCTGCAACGTCAGCGAAAGTCGTCTTTCTCTTTTCGTCACTAAGATTCTTTATCTTTGCCTTGCCGAATCCGAACTGTTTTCCGGCATCACCGAAGCTTCCGGATATTTTACGCCAGAAATATATCCATGCTCCAAGAAGTATCACTGTCAGTATGAGGCTCGGCAAAAGCTCTATCCATATTGAATTGTCCGGAGACTTTTGCCATGTGTATTTCATGGGCTTGTCTGTATTCTTTTCATTATATTGCTCAACATATTCATCTATCGAATTTACGAACATTGATATGCTTGCAACATAAGTTTCTATCTCGGTTTTGCCTTTGTATTTCTCATTCAGCTTCATTGTCAGTTTTCCCGAACCGAAATCAAGCGTATATTCATTGACCTTATTGTCCTTGAAAAGATACACTATATCGGAAGTCGGATATTCTTCCCTCGGCTGACTTGAAAATATCACACCGACTATCAAAAGAAAAATGATAGGTATGCCAAGATAAAGTATCAGATTACGAATAATTTTCTTATTGTCCAAAGTGCTGTCACTCCTTGTTTATGAATAAATTTCGGGCTTAAGTACACCCACATAAGGCAAGTTTCTGTATTTTTCATCATAGTCAAGACCATAGCCGACTATAAACAGATCGTCCACGATAAAGCCCGTGTAATCGGCTTTGATAGGCTTGATATGTCTTGACGGCTTTTCAAACAAAGTACATATTTTCACACTTGCCGCACCTTTTTTCAGGATATAATCTTTCAGCAGATACAAAGTATTGCCTGTGTCAAGTATATCTTCAACGATAAGAACATCTTTTCCCGTTACATCCAACGAAAGATCCTTTTTTATTATTATCTCCCCTGATGAAAAGGCTGAACTTCCATAGCTTGATGCCGCCATAAAATCCATCTGACATTCTGTATCTATTTTTCTGACCAGATCGGCAAAGAATATCACACCACCTTTTAGTATTCCCACAACAGTCATTTTTTTCCCTTTGTAGTCACTGTTAATTTTTTCGGCAAGCTCTTTTACTTTTTCCCTGATTTCATCTTCGCTTGCGATTATTTTAGAAATATCCTTGTCCATTTTGATTTCCTTTCAAAATCCTTTCAAAAATTTTTTATTCAGCTGAGGTACAAGAGATAAAAACAATATTTTCGGTATTGTTCTTCACAGAACTTCTTTCGGAAGCTCCTAGCCCCTCTATCCACAATATTTCCGAACCGTCTGCAAGAAGAATTATTTTATCACGCTGTTCCTGAGGTATTTTAAGTTCATTGAACAGTTTTTTGACGGACTTTGTGACATTTCTTCCACGGAGTGTAAAAATATCCTTCGCACACCTTGTCCTGAAAACGGCTGATAATGGTATTGTATCATAATCGAGAGAATTGTCAAACAACTTTTTATCATTTTTTTTATGATAATAAAATTCATCTTTATTTATTTTGCAAAGAGAAAAATTTTTATTATTTATTGATATATTCTCCCTACCATTCCATTCAATCTTCTGTGAAACAGTGTCTGCACCACGAAAGACTATACGGAAAAATCCCTGCTTTGATACGGCAAAAACACTTTGTTTTATCTCAACTGCACCATTATTATACACTATTTTTTTCATAAGTTCAATATGTTTGGCTTCGGGAGAAACATTGTTTTTTTTGCATATCAGCATTATTGCCTGTGACAAGACTGCATCATCCGCTTTGCCGAGTTCGGATATCCTGTATCCCTTGTCGGTTTCCGCTTTTTCAAGAATATTTTCTGCACTTTTATTTATAAAATCCACCGTCTTCATCATTCTCTCGGTCATCCCCGAAACTGCATTCTCAAAAGACGGATTTATCTCTTTCAATTTCGGTATAATTTCAAGACGTATTTTATTCCTTGTATATTCATCAGTAAGATTAGTGCTGTCCGTGACATAGTCAAGATTATTTTCCATACAGTAATTTTCTATATCATTCCTTGTACACTCTATCAGCGGACGGATTATATTATCCCTCACGGGCGGTATACCGCAAAGTCCTGCCGCACCGCTGCCCCTTGTTAGATTAAAAAGCACCGTTTCCGCATTATCAGATGCCGTATGAGCGGTTGCTATCTTTGCACCCAACATATCGGCTGTCTTTTCAAAAAATGCGTATCTGATATCACGCCCGCACTGTTCGGTACTTTTTTTCTGTCTGGCAGCCTCTCCTTTTACATCAGCATGAAGGATATATAATTCAACACCGTATCTTTCACAGACCTTTTCGGCAAAATGCTCATCTCTGTCTGCTTCATCTCCCCTCAGCTGATGATTTATATGACAAGCCGATATCTTCAGACCAAGTTCATCTCTGAGCGATACGAGAAAATCAAGCAATGCACAGGAATCCGCACCGCCTGACAGTCCCACTACGATATTATCACCGTATGAGAGCATTTTATATTTCCTGACAGTATCATAAGCCTTATTGTACAACATATCACCCCTCCGCTGTAAAACGCATAAATTCCCCCTGCCAGTGCAGCGGTACGGAACGGGTCTCGCCATGTCTGTTCTTTGCAACTATACATTCACCGCTGTTTGCTGTGTCGCTCGGAGCCTGATCATCTTTCTCTTTATAATAATCTTCTCTGTACAAGAACAAAACTATATCCGCATCCTGTTCGATAGAACCCGAATCTCTCAAATCTGAGAGCTGTGGTTTATGTTCCGCTCTCTGTTCACTTGCACGGGAAAGCTGTGAAAGAGTTATCACAGGTACTTCAAGTTCCTTGGCAAGTATTTTCAAATCCCTTGTTATCTCCGACACCTCCTGCACATGATTGTTTATGGGTCTTGACGGTTTCATCAGCTGGAGATAATCTATTATCACAAGGTCTATATCCCTCATTCTCTTTAATTTAGCCTTTATTTCGGGAACACTTATATTTGAATTATCATCTATATAAAGTTCTGCCTTACTCAGAATACCTCCTGCTTCAATAAGCCTCTGCCACTCATCATTGGAGAGCCTGCCCGTACGCAATTTCGTACCCGCAATAAGCCCCTCCATTGAGAGAAGTCTTGAAACAAGCTGTTCCTTGCTCATTTCAAGAGAAAAAAAGGCAACTTTTTTATGAACCTTTACTGAAACATACTTTGCAATATTAAGGGCAAAGCTCGTTTTTCCCATACCCGGTCTTGCAGCAAGTATTATAAGGTCGGAGCGGTTAAGTCCCGTTATGGTATTATCCAATGCACCTATTCCCGTTGATATAGCTTTATAGTCATCACTGTTCGGTGAATTGAGAAAATCGAGTCTGTCATAGGTCTCTATTATTGTTTCGCTTACTCTTTGAAGACCTCCGTTATCCTTGTTTTCTCTTATATCAAATATTTTCTGTTCGGCTGCATTTATCAGCTCTGAAGACTTCTCACTGCCGTTTTTGTATGTATAATCAATAATATCTCTTGCCGCAGTTATCAGCTTTCTTACAAAGTACCTTTCACGCACTATTTCGGCATAGTCCATTATACTTGTCGTTGACGGAACGATTTTCGTAAGATAAAATATATACTGTTTCATTTCATCTTCGGGAAATTTATTTTTTTCACGCATTTTTGCCATGACCGTGACGTAATCCACGGACTTGTTCATCGTAAACAGGTCTATCATGGAAGAATATATTTCCCTGTTCATGGGGTCATAAAAATAATCGCCCGACGGAAGTTTTTCCATTGCCTGAGGAAGCTGTGACGATTTATATATTATTATACCCAAAACAGCCTGTTCGGCTTCCATATCATAAGGCATATTCTGTTCTGCCGCACCCTGCATATCCCTTTTTCACTTCCTTTTTTGACAGCAAGGAAAATTAAAAATTGAAAACGCCAAATTATTAATAAACATAACAACCTTTCGTTTCCAATTTTTTAATTTAAATTATTCTGCTTCAACGACCTTTACATTGATATTCGCCGAAACTCCCGTATACAGCTTCACTTCACATTTATATGTTCCGAAAGCCTTTATGTCGCTTTCAAGGACTACTTTTCTTTTGTCGATTGCAAGGCTGTATTTCTGTTTTATTTCATTTGCCACTTCCTTGCTTGTCACCGAACCGAAAAGTTTTCCGCCCTGTCCTGCCTTTGCCTTCATTACGACTGTCTGACCTTCGAGCATTTTTGCATTTGCCTGTGCCTGTGCGGTCTCTACGGCTATTTTATGCTGTCTGGACTGTTCGGCATTTTTAAGCTCATTTATTGCCTGTGCATCGGCTTCTTTTGCAAGCTTTCTCGGCATGAGAAAATTTCTTGCATAACCGTCCGAAACATTCACCAATTCACCTTTTTTGCCTGCACCTTTTACGTCTTCAAGCAATATTACTTTCATAAAAATTTCCTCTTTTCTTTAATTATTTATTTTGTAACAGAATTGCTCTGTCCTGCCGCAGCTTTATTAAGATCAAGGTCATCTATGATGGAAACAAGTCTTTCCCTTGCCTCGGCAATGCTCACATCCTCCATCTGACACGCTGCCATTGTCTGATGACCGCCTCCGCCGAGTGCCTCCATAATGACCTGAACATTAAGATCGCCCAATGAACGGGCTGATATATTCACGGTTTTACCCGTTTTATACATTACAAATGATGCCTTGACATTTTCTATCCCCAGAAGTTCATCTGCTGCCTGTGCCGATACTATCCTTATATCGGGTGTACTTTCTTCCGCACAGGCTATCGCACAATAATTGAATATCTCCGCTTCACTTACGAGCTTATATTTTACTTTGTAAGTATCAATAGAATTTGAGAAAAGTCTTTTGACTTCAACGGTATCCGCACCGTTTTTTCTAAGATAAGCCGCTGCCTCAAAAGTCCTCACACCTGTACGAAGTACAAAATTCTTTGTATCGAGCATTATTCCCGAAAGCATTGCCTCACTTTCAAGACGGCTCGGAGATTCATTGCTCAGATACTGTATCAGTTCCGCTGTCATCTCACACGCTGATGAAGCATACGGCTCATGATAGAAAACTACCGCATTGTCTATATGATTGACCATCATTCTGTGATGGTCAATGACGACTATTCTTTCCGCTGCCTCATAAACTGCCTTTGATTCAAGAAAATTAGGCGAATGTGTATCCACTATTATCAAAAGTGTATGCTCGTCCATCAAATCAATAGTTTCACTTTCGGTCTTGAATATATCCTCCATACCTGCTTTTTCAAAGCTCGCAACAAGTGACTTTGCAAGGGTTTGTTGACGGTTTATACAAATATACGCTGTCTTTTTCAGACCCTTTGAAACAGCACTCCACATTCCTATCGACGCACCCACCGAATCAAGGTCGGAATATCTGTGTCCCATGATGATAACATTACTGCTGTTCTTGATATGGGTTATAAGTGTCCCTGCAATGACTCTTGTTCTGACCTTGTCACGCTTTTCGACACCCTTGGATACTCCTCCGAAAAATTTGTACGACTCGGCTTTTTTTACGGCAACCTGATCACCGCCTCTGCCAAGTGCAAGCTCAAGTGCCTGTCTTGCCCAAAGCTCGTTTTCCTTATAGGTACTGCCTCCGTGTCCTACGCCTATTGATATAGTCGCATTGATACGTTCATTTATCTTTATCTCTCTGATATCTTCCAGAACCTTGAACTTTTCATTCATGAACTTCTGTATATATCTTTCTTCCATTACGACAACATATCGTCCGCCTGCTATTTTTTTATAGAATCCCGTTGTTGATGCGACCCATTTGACTATCGTCTGTTCAACAAGCACTGTTATCTGACTTGCCTTGCCTTCCTCGGTCTCACGTTCAAGTTCTTCCCTGTTGTCAAACGTAACTATCGCTACTACGGGGCGTGATGCTATATATTCATCGGAATTTGACTTGTACTCGTCATTGTCTATGAAATAGACCAATGCACCTTCACTGCTCTTTACTCCGAATGCCACATACCATTTTTCGTTTCTTCTGGTATCTGCTCCCCTTTCGTCAAAAATGACATGAAAGTCACTCCCGTCGAGATATTCGGTTATATTTGCTCCTATCGGACTTTCACCGCTGCATATCCTCTCTTTGAAAAGTTTATTGACAGCGATTATCTCGTTTTTTTCTCCGAGAACAGCAACTGCACAGTTTATTCCCTCTATTTTTTCCCTGCCCTCATCATCTATTGCATGAACAACATTCAGGAACATCTGAGCCACATAATGCCTCAGCTTCAATGCACTCAGTCCGACAACTATCAATGCACTCAATGAAAGCAAAAATTCTCCTATGAAAACAAACTTGTTCCACCAGAACGATATCACTGCCATCGTAAACATAACAATGACAAGTATCAGGAACAGCGGTGTCATAAAATTCCGATTTTTTCCGTTTCTCAAGCTAACTCACCAACTTTTTTCTGCAAATCAGACCTCCATTATTACTGGAAGTATCATCGGACTTCTTCTGGTCTTATCATAGATCATCTTTGAAAGTTCATCTTTTATGGAATTCTTTATAACTCCCCAGTCATGTATACCCTGAAGCTCACAGTCATTCAATGCCTCTATCACGGCATCCTTTGCTTCATACATCAGAGGCTCATTGTCACGGACATATACAAATCCTCTTGATACTATATCGGGACCTGCTATGATATGACCGTCCTCACCGTCAAGTGTAACGACAACTACTATCAGACCGTCCTGTCCGAGATGCTTCCTGTCACGCAGTACGATGCTTCCGACATCTCCTACACCCAGACCGTCAACAAGTATCTTGCCTGCCGGTATGCTCGGAAGCTGACGTATATATGACTTGCTCAGTTCAACAACATTGCCTATATCCCCGATAAATATATTCTCTCTTGGCATACCCATTTCAATGGCGAGATTAGCGTGTTTTACAAGATGTTTCTGCTCTCCGTGAACGGGTATGAAATATTTCGGCTTTGTAAGTCCGTGTATCATCTTCAGTTCTTCCTGACAAGCATGACCGGAAACATGAACCTCATACATTGATTCATATATAACTTTACTTCCATGTTTCATTAAATCATTTACAACACTGCTTACCATTTTTTCGTTTCCGGGAATCGGATTGGCTGATATTATGATAAAATCATTTGCTCCGACAGCGACCTTTCTGTGTTCGGAAGATGCCATTCTTGAAAGTGCCGACATAGCCTCACCCTGACTGCCCGTTGTAACAAGGACCATTTCCTCATTCGCATACTCCTCAAGCATATCTATATCTACTATAAGACCGTCATCTGCTTTTATATAGCCCAGCTCCATAGCTATCGTCATGTTATTGACCATGCTTCTGCCCGAAAAAGCCACTTTTCTGCCGTATTTTTTTGCACAGTCAAGAATCTGCTGTATCCTGCCGATATTTGATGCAAAGGTTGCTATTATTATACGACATTTTTCGGCTTCTTTAAAAAGATGGTCAAAGGTCTGTTTTACTTTCTGTTCGGTCATTGTATAACCCGGTCTTTCGGCATTGGTCGAATCTGCCATAAGTGCAAGCACTCCGCTTTTGCCGAGCTCTGCAAACCTTGCAATGTCTATCATGCCGTCTGTTGTCGGTGTACAGTCAATTTTGAAATCGCCTGTATGGATTATCGTACCTGCCGGAGTGTGTATTGCAAGTCCCACCGAATCCGGTATCGAGTGATTGACATGGATAAACTCTATCGACATACAGCCCAATTTTATTCTCTGACCAGGACTGACTCTGTTCAGCTTTACCTTACTGCTCAGATTATGTTCTTTCAGTTTGCTTTCAACAAGTCCGAGTGTCAGAGGAGTACCGTATATAGGGAAATTGACTTTTTTCAGAAGATACGGCAATGCTCCTATATGGTCTTCATGACCATGTGTCAGAACAATCCCCTTTATCTTATCCCTGTTTCTTTCTATATATGTGAAATCAGGTATCACAAGGTCTACTCCCAGCATTTCACCATCGGGGAATGCCATTCCGCAATCAAGCAGAAACATATCATTATTGCATTCAAACAAAGTGATATTTTTTCCTATCTCATTCAATCCGCCCAAAAACATTATTTTCACGGAATGTTCGGATTGTTTTGTATAAGTTCTCTTTGTCTGAAAATCGTTTTTTCTGGAAAATCCATTATTGTGAAAATTTCTTGACGGTGAATTGTCAATTTTTAATCTGTCCGTTCCCGCTCTTTTTACCGATGCATATTCATCATGGGTATTTTTAGAATAAGTTCTTCCCTTTTCAAGCCTCAAATTTCGTTTTTGAAGTTTGTTTTTTGCGGTACCGCTGTTGGAAAAGCCTCTACCTTTTCCGCTTGCAGATACATTTTTTCTATTAAATTCAGATAACACTATAAAATTACCTCCGATTTATGATTTTTGTCCGAACACAATATATAATTTATTTTACTATTGCAAACCTGTTTTGTCAATCAATTTTTCACTTCACAAACCGACATTAAAATTCTTTTTTTAAAATCAAAAAATATCTTCAGCTTAACGAGCAAAGATTCCTCTACCCCTGAGCGAAGCACAGGAGGTGAGATTAATTGCTCCCTATTAGTTTGTTATTGACAAACAAAACATTACTGTGATATTATAAAAGCGGCAACAGGGGCGGAGTGCAGCGGTATCACCTGCTGACGTGCGTGAACTGAAAATAGCACTTAAAAAAGAAAGGAAAGATTCTTGATGAAATTTGATGCTCAGGACTGCGAGCTTGTCTTTAAAAAAAAGCTCACCAATACAATATATGATTTCAGGCTTAAAAATAAATCTCTTGCCGAAATTACAAGACCCGGACAGTTCGTGCAGGTTTTGGTCCCCTCAAAGACTTTGAGAAGACCTATCTCGGTATGTGATGTTGAAGAAGATACTATCAGGCTTGTATTTGAAATTCGTGGTGAGGGTACTCAGATACTCTCCGAAACAAAGGTCGGGGAATCCGTAAATATAATTGCCCCTCTCGGAAACGGATTTGATATTGACCCCGATAAGAAAACTATTTTCATAGGCGGAGGCATAGGCGTTCCTCCCATGCTGTACAGTGCAAAGCAATGCGGTAAAAATGCAGTTGCAATAAACGGCTTCAGAAACAAAAATGCTGTTATTCTTGAAGAAGATTTTGAAAATTCCGTCGGAAAACTCATCATAACTACCGATGACGGAAGCTACGGCATACACGGATTCGTTACCGAGCCTTTACAGAAATATATCAAAAATGCCGATATGGTATGTGCCTGCGGTCCCATGCCCATGCTCAGAAATATCGCAAAAATCGCAAAGGAAAATAATATTCCGTGTCAGGTATCCCTTGAACAGCGTATGGCGTGCGGTATAGGTGCCTGTCTCGGATGTGCCGTTGCTGTTCTCGACAAAAACGGCTCTCAGACCTATAAGCACGTATGCAAAGACGGTCCTGTTTTCAATTCAGAGGAGGTTGTATTCTAATGGCTGATTTAAGTGTAAATATAGCAGGTGTTCATTTCAATAACCCTATCATTGCCGCTTCGGGTACGATAGGTTTCGGACATGAATACAGTGAATTCTATCCGCTGAGCGTATTCGGTGGAATCTCGTGCAAAGGCACTACTCTCAAAGAAAGACTCGGCAATCCTCCTCCGAGAATCGCCGAAACTCCTATGGGTATGCTCAATGCTGTCGGCTTGCAGAACCCCGGAGTAGAACATTTTATCAAACACGACCTGCCTTGGCTCAGACAGCAGAATACTGTTGTTATAGCCAATGTTGCAGGAAGTACACAAGAGGATTACTGCAAAATGGTCGAGATACTTTCCGATACCGATATCGACATGGTCGAGCTGAACATATCCTGTCCGAATGTCAAGGAGGGCGGTGTTCAGTTCGGTACATCATGCGAATCTGTCGGAGCTATCACGAAAGCCGTCAGAAAATACTGCAAAAAACCTCTTATCATCAAACTTTCCCCGAATGTTGCGGATATAGCAAGCATTGCAAAAGCCGCCGAAAGTGAAGGTGCAGACGCTGTTTCTCTTATAAACACTCTTACAGGAATGAGAATAGATATAAATACAAGAAAGCCCATCATCAAAAATGTAACAGGCGGTATGTCCGGTCCCGCTGTATTTCCCGTTGCCGTGAGAATGGTATGGCAGGTAAAAAATGCTGTTTCCATCCCCGTCATAGGCATGGGCGGTATCACTACATGGAAAGATGCCGTTGAAATGATGATAGCCGGTGCAGATGCCATACAAATAGGCACTGCTCTCTTTACCGACCCTTATTCACCTGTTAAAATTGCAGACGGCTTGAATAAATATCTTGATGACCATAACATGAAATCTGTAACAGAACTCACTAAGACAGTTATCGTATAAAAACGGAGGTTTTTTAAATTGACAAGAGTTATAATTGTTCGTCACTGTCAGGCGGAGGGAAATTTGAAAAGATTTTTTCAGGGCAAAATTGACACTGATATTACAGATACAGGAAAGAAACAAATCCAAAAAGTTGCAAAATTGCTTGCCGACGAACCTATTGACGAACTCTATTCAAGTCCTAAAACAAGGGCTTTGAAGACCGCTGAGGGTATAAATGTATATCATGAACTGCCGATACATATTGATGACGAGCTTGTTGAAATAGATGCAGGTGACTGGGAGGGAATTCTTCTTACCGACATTGAAGAAATATATCCCGAACAGATGTATAACTGGAAAAATGACCCTGCTGAATTTCATGCCCCGAATGGCGAAAGCATGAGTCAGGTATATGACCGTGTGAAAAAAGCTGTTCTGCGAATAGTTGCCGATAATCCGAACAAAACTATATGTATAGTGTCACACGGATGTGCTATCAAAAATATGATGTGCTTCGCACATAATCTTCAAGTAAAAGATATAAAAGAAGTGCCCCTGGGTACAAATACTTCCGTAAATATCGTGGATTTTGACGAAAATCTGAAACCGACGATAATTCTGGAAAATTACACAGACCATTTGCAGTAAAATTGCGGAAATAAAAAATAATTATAAATTAAAGTTTTTGGGAGGAGATTTTTAAATGATCATCTTATCAGTGGATTATGGCAGGGTAAGAACAGGTATTGCGGTATGCGATAAGAATGAGATAATAGCTTCTCCCGTCGGTGTCATAAAAGAAGTAAGACAGGATGTTTTAGCCGAAAAAATATCTGATATCGCAAAAGAAAAACACGCTGAAATGATAGTTATGGGTCTTCCGAAAAATATGGACGGAAGTGAGGGTGAAAGTGCCCTGAATGTACGAAGATTTGCCGATATACTCAAAGAAAAATCGGGTCTTGAAGTGGTCTTTAATGATGAAAGGGGCACTACCGTTACAGCCTATCAGTATCTCAATGCAACAGATACAAGAGGAAAAAAACGTAAAAATATCGTTGACAGCGTTTCCGCTGTTATCATCCTCGAAGATCACATGAATTACAGGAGGAATCGTACATGAGTTTTCTCCCAAGTCAAAGACTTTCTCTCGGTGAGCTTTTTGTATCTATCGCTGCAGGACTTATGCTTTTTCTTCTTCCGAATGATGCAAAAAATCAGTTCAGCGACCTTGCATTAGCCGAAGGGTATGTATTCGTATTTTCCTTTGTGATATCAGCAGCACTCATATTTACAATAAAAAGATATGAGGCTCTCGGAATGGCTATATTGAGCGATTCGGCACTTACGGCTATAAGTTTTATCCTGTATATCATCAACGGTATTTTTACAAAAGGAAATGCTTTCTGGGCTAAAATGACAGAATATCAGCTCATTACAATGTTTATCTCATGGGTAGTACCTTTTCTTTTGGGTGTTTTTATACGTCTTCTCAGAAAAGGTGCAGGCGATACAAATGATTCCCGTATGAGATTTTCAAATTTTCTCGGTTTCTCGATAAGAGCCTTGATGATAATATATATCCTCGTGATTATATTCAGACATTTACTTCCTTATCAGCCCCATATGTCCGAAGAAAGAGAATTTGAATTGCAGATTTTTAAAAGAATAAATGACTGTCTTGACGGCACTCACGAAAACGGTACTCTTTATCTGCTATGGAACGGTCTTATCTTAGCTCCGCTTTCATTCAGCCTTTTGATACTCAATCCCAAAATAAGGATATGGCATCTGGCGATAATATGCTTCTGTGTCGGACTGACTCTGGAAATTCTACAATTTGTCCTTAACACAGGAACTGTATGTTCGGATGATATAATATTATATATGCTTGGCGGTGCTGTCGGATATCTTATCAAGAATTTCATTGACCTGATACGTTCCGCTATAACCTCGGGACAGGATAAATGTATGCTAAGTTTCAGCTATACTCTTATCCAACAGCCCAACCGTATAAAAATAGAAAAATAACTATAAAAGCACAGCAAGAGTTTTTAATTCCTGCTGTGCTTATTCTTTTACTCAAAATGACATTCGTCACATTCCGTTGCTTTTCCCACGATAGGCTCGGGGTCTATTCCCTGTTTTTTGTAATAATCACTCAATGCGGCTTTTATAGCCTGTTCCGCAAGCACCGAGCAATGCACTTTTACCGGCGGCAGTCCGTCCAATGCTTCCATAACGGCTTTATTTGTAAGCTTCAGTGCTTCATCAATGGGTTTTCCCTTGACCAATTCCGTTGCCATTGAACTTGTCGCAATAGCCGCACCACAGCCGAATGTCTTGAAACTTACATCTGTTATGATATCATCTTTGACTTTTATATACATCTTCATGATATCTCCGCATTTTGAATTACCTACTTCTCCTATGCCGTCAGCGTCGGACATTTCACCGACATTTCTCGGATTCGCAAAATGATCCATAACTTTTTCACTGTATGCCATTATAAATTCTCCTTTACTATTTTCTCCCACAAGGGTGACATTTTTCTCAATCTGTCAACTATTTCAGGAACTTTTGACAAAATATAGTCTATATCTTCCTCGGTATTTTCATCACTGAATGTCAGACGGAGTGAACCGTGTGCAATTTCATGCGGCAAGCCTATTGCAAGCAGTACATGGCTTGGGTCAAGCGAACCTGATGTGCAGGCTGAACCCGAAGATGCCGAAACTCCATTCAAATCAAGCATCAATAACAAAGATTCTCCCTCTATCCCCTCAAAGCACATATTGACATTTCCGGGAAGTCTGTTTATCCTGTCACCGTTTATTCTTGAACGCTCTATCTTCAAAAGACCTTCTATGAGCCTGTCACGCATTTTTTCAAGACGGATATTCCTTTCAGCCATATTCTCAACGGATTCTTTCAATGCCACGGACATTCCGACTATTCCCGGTGTATTTTCCGTTCCGGCACGAAGTCCTCTTTCCTGAGCTCCTCCGTGGATGAGATTCGGAAGTCTTATCCCCTTTTTCACATACAATGCACCCATGCCTTTCGGACCATGAAATTTATGTGATGACATTGAGAGTAAATCTACTCCCAAATCCTGCACATCTATCGGAACAGTTCCGACTGCCTGAACAGCATCTGTATGAAAAATAACATTATGCTTGTGAGCAATTTCGGCAAGTTCTTTTATCGGCTGTATCGTGCCTATCTCATTATTCGCAAACATTATCGTAACAAGTGCCGTATCATCCCTTATTGCCTTTTCAAGCTCATCGGGACGTACCAAACCATTTTCGTGTACATCAAGAAGTGTCACTTCAAAACCGTGTTTTTCAAGATATTCAAGCGTATGCAGTACGGCATGATGTTCAAACTTTGATGAAATGATATGCTTTTTGCCCTTTCTTTCACCGAGTTCGGCTGCACCTTTTATCGCCCAGTTATCAGCTTCACTTCCGCCTGACGTAAAATATATATTATTCGGTTGAGGTGCATTTATGCACTGTGCTATCACCATTCGGGCATTGTCAACAGCCTTCTGACTCTGTCCGCCTAATTTATACAGACTTGACGCATTTCCGAAATATTCGCAGAAATACGGTTTCATTGCCTCAAACGCCTTTTCCGAAAGTCTTGTCGTTGCGGCATTATCGGCATATACAGTTCTTTGCATTTTGATTTTTACCTCGTTTCATAATTTTAGTTTAATGTATTATACACCTTTTTTCAAAATAAATCAATACTATTTCGATATTTCATATCAAAATAGTATGTTATTATATAAAATAAAATGCAGTCTGTACAGACTGCACAAAGTTATTATTAAAATTAGACAAATTTCACTGAATTTTTTTAGATTGTTCGACAGCCAATTTATCGCACCTTTCATTATAGGGATGTCCGTTATGTCCCCTGACCCATACGATATTGACTTTGTGGATATCAAGAAGTTTCAGTATCTCCTCCCACAAATCTGAATTTTTAGCCTGTGTCTTGTCGCTCTTTATCCAGTTATTTTTCTTCCAACTTTTCGCCCAGCCCTTTGTTATCGCATTGCAGACATACTGAGAATCGCTTGTCAATGTGACCTCGCAAGGCTCTTTCAGTGCCTTCAGTCCCTCGATGACAGCCATCATTTCCATTCGGTTATTGGTCGTATCAGCCTCACCGCCCGAAAGCTCCTTTTCGTGTCCGTTGAAAACCAATATGGTTCCCCAGCCTCCTGCACCGGGATTTCCGCTGCACGCACCGTCTGTATATATCTCTACTTTTTTCATATCTTCATCACCCTAAAGTGGATTATACATTTTTTTTGATGCAAAATCAAGCTAATTTGAAATTATTGTATTGCAATATTTGGGAAAGTGTGTTAAAATTCAGTCATACATTTTTTTTGGAGTGATTTTAAAATGAAAAATACGGAAAAAACTATGGATAAAATTGTCGCTCTCTGCAAAGGCAGAGGCTTTGTATATCCCGGTTCCGAAATTTACGGCGGCTTGGCTAATACATGGGATTACGGTCCTTTGGGTTCGGCTCTTAAAAACAATATCAAAAACGCATGGCTCAAAAAATTCGTTCAGGAAAACAAATATAATGTTGGTCTTGATTCGGCTATCCTGATGAATCCTCAGACATGGGTGGCTTCGGGTCATCTCGGAGGATTTTCAGACCCTCTGATGGACTGCCGTGAATGCAAGACCCGTCACCGTGCGGATAATCTTATCGAAGATTTTGACGGCACAAATGTTGCCGGCTGGTCAAATCAGCAGATGATGGACTACATCAAGGAAAAATCCATTCCGTGTCCGAACTGCGGAAAGCATAATTTCACCGATATACGTCAGTTCAATCTTATGTTCAAGACATTTCAGGGTGTTACCGAGGATACCAAAAATGAATTGTATCTCCGTCCCGAAACGGCTCAGGGCATTTTTGTAAACTTTGCCAATATTCAGCGTACAAGCCGTAAAAAAGTACCCTTCGGTGTTGCTCAGATAGGCAAGTCTTTCAGAAATGAAATTACTCCCGGTAACTTCATTTTCCGTGTCCGTGAATTTGAACAGATGGAACTTGAATTTTTCTGCAAGCCCGGTACAGACCTTGAATGGTTCGACTATTGGAGAGGCTTCTGCCGTGACTGGCTCTATTCTCTCAATATCAAGCCCGAAAATCTCCGTCTTCGTGACCATTCCGCTGAGGAACTCTGTTTCTATTCAAAGGCTACGACCGACTTTGAATATCTTTTCCCGTTTGGTTGGGGTGAGCTTTGGGGTGTTGCCGACAGAACCGACTATGACCTTACTCAGCACATCAATACAAGTGGTAAATCTCTCGACTACTTCGACCCTCAGACCAATGAAAGATATATTCCTTATGTTATTGAGCCGTCACTCGGTGTTGAACGTCTGTTCCTCGCTGTTATGACAGAGGCTTATGATGAAGAAGTTATCGACGAAAAGGATACTCGTGTGGTACTCCGCTTCCATCCGGCTCTTGCTCCGATAAAAGCAGCTGTTCTTCCTCTCTCCAAGAAACTCGGTGAGGGTGCGGAAAAAGTCCATGATATGCTTGCAAAGAACTTTATGACCGAATATGATGATGCAGGCTCTATCGGCAAGCGTTACCGTCGTCAGGATGAAATTGGTACTCCTTTCTGCATTACATACGATTTTGACAGCGTTGAAGATAACTGTGTAACTGTCCGTGACAGAGATACCATGGCTCAGGAAAGAGTTTCAATTGATAAACTCGTCGAATATATAAACGAAAAAATAAAATTCTGATTGCAAGTGGTTTTTCATACGAAACCTTCCTTTAATAAATTTTGCAGAATGACGGCAGATATTTGTATCTGCCGTCGTTTTGCATTATTTCAAATCAAAAATTGCATTTTTGGTCTTCAGGGCAACCGCATGAAAAGATCAAAGGAATTTGTTAAAAATGACATCAGCCAGAAAATTATCATCAAAAGAACATTTGAAGCGTTTAGCTTTCAGAC
>CACZZB010000031.1 GCA_902785555.1 uncultured Ruminococcus sp. | reverse complement strand
TTATGCTTTCCTTCCTCTTTTATCACTATTTTATAAAGCTCTTTCGGATATATTTCCTTAATTATATCACAGGTCTTTACAAAGGCGGGATAAAGCTGTTTTTCCATGTCATCACCATTTCCCATATACATATATAAATAAGGCTTGCTTTCAGCCGTCTTTGCTTTCAGCCAATTCTTCATATCTTCCTTTGAATACATCGTCACATTCGGTGAAAATACTCCTGCCATACAGAACACACTTGTATTGTTCAATGCCGTGAAAAATGACATCAGACCACCCATTGAACTTCCGCAGAAAGCTGTATTATTTCTGCCTGTCTTTACGGGGAATTTCTTTTCAACATACGGCTTGACAGTATTTATTATAAACTTGTCAAAGATTTCGCCTGTCGGTCTTGCAAAAAACGATATCATTATTCTTGCCATCAGATTCGGATATTGAAGTTTTCCAACTGATTTCGGTGTCAGTTCGCTTGCACGCTGAGGGTCTTTATCATTATATATACCCACTATTATTGCAGACTTTCCGCTTTTTTCAAATTCATCTCTCACAGCTTCACATATATGCCAACAGCCGTATCTGCATTTTTCTTCTTCAAACAGATTCTGTCCGTCGGTCATATATATCACAGGCAGTTTTTCTCCTTCTTCATGCTTCGGAACATATACTCTGACCGGTCTGTCTTTCATCTTCGGATACGGCAAGTGCAAATCAAAAATTTTTTCCTCTTTCATATACATCATTATCTCCTAAAAAATCAAGCTTTATATAATAATTATAAAACAAATTTCACTCCAACACAAACAACTTCTTTATATTTCTTTCAACTGTAAAAATCATAAATCAACCCACAGTTTATAAAAAATTCTTTAAAAGTTTGTACATTTTTGTATTTTTTCATCTCTCATAAAACAAAAATGACAGATAAATGTCTTTTTTCATGGAGTTTACTAATTGACAGAGATTTATAAATGTGATACTATTTAGAAAATAAATTTTTTAAAAGGAGCGTTAATTATGGTTGACGAAGAAAAAAACATCATGAATGAAGAAATTACCGAACCCTCAGTTGTTTCAGATTTACAACCCAAGAAAAAATCCCATAAAAAAGCTATCATCATTACTTCCGTTGTAGCGGCAGGTGCTGTCGCTGTCGGTGCCGGTGTACCTGCCATTTTATCCATGAAAAAAGGTGCGGAACAACAGTATCTCAAAGAAAACCCCACAAAGTATCTCGCTAATTCCGTCACCAAATATTTTGATGAACAGGAAAAAGACAACGGTGCTTACAATTTCGCCAAGGGCATCTACAAAGCAGGCGGTCTGAAATTCACTTACAATGCTCAGGGTACTGAAGTTTCCGCAGTCGCAGGATATGACTCCGACAAAAAACAGGCTTATATCGATGCATCAGGAAAAATGAACGTAATGGGTACAGAACAGAATGCAAGCATCAAATCTTACATCGACTCCGACTCTTTCAACATTGATTATGATGCTATGGGCAGCAAAGGAAGCTATTTCATTGACCTTAAAAATTTAAAGAACGATTTTGAAGGTTCTGTATTCGCTGACAAAAACAGTGCTCTTTACAGTGAACAGTTTGAACAGATGATAAATAATTTTGAAAAATCCTATGATATTTCTCAAAAAGACCAAGAAATGAAAAAGGACTTTGACGACACCATTTCAAAAATTTGCAAAAGTATCGAAACAAACGGTCATGTCGAAATCAACAACCAAAAAGTAAATATTCAGCAAAAAGACTATTCCGCCGATATTGTAACATACGATTTCAAAGCGGCTGATATAAGCAAGCTTCTTGACGAATGTAAAAATTACTTAGTCGATTATATGACAAAATACAAGGATGACATTTTCCAGACTTATGAATATTTCAGTGTTGAAGATATGCAAAAAGAAATAGATTCTTCAATAGATTCCGCAAAAAATTCTATGTCCCAGGATATCGAAATGAAAGTCGAATTCTTCATCTCATCCGATACTCAGCAGATGTTAAAGGTGCTTTACACTCAGACCGAAGGCGACAACAAAGGAACTATATCACTTTCATTCCCTCCGGATTCCGAAACACTCTTTGATTTCAACGTATCAAGCACAGGCGAAAAATATAAAGACAACGCTTTCAATTGTGCACTTACCAAAAAATCGACTGCTGACAACATTACTTACAAATTTACAGCAAATACAAAAGACAATCCTCAGTATTCCATTACTTTCGACTACAACCAAAAGGATTCCAAATTAAAAATCACTAATCTTACAGACCCGTCTGCCGAACCTATCCAACTTACACCTAATGAACTTATTGCCCGTATTTCGTCAGCAAATATAAACAACTTCACCGTTGAATTCAACTTTGAATGTACAAACGATAAAATTTCAATCGGTGATGAAAGCTGGAATCTTGAACTCTCCGCAACTCCCACTATTACTCCTTTCAAAGCTGAGAAAAACTTCTTCAAGATGACAGAGGATGAAATACAGTCAGCATTCCCCGGTATTATCGGCAACCACAACAGCATTATTGAAAATGCAAATAAATCACAAAAACAAACCAATGCATCTGCTCTTGATTCAACCTGCAAACGTCTTTATGCTTCTACAGTTGCAGGCTCAATCAATTCCGAAACACCGATAGAAGAACTTGGTACTCTTGACCCAAGCAAGCTCCCCGCACCTAATGCCACTGTTGCACAAAAGCGTGAAGCTGCACAGAATCTTACCATTCAGGATGCCATTGATTATGATAATCTGACAGAACTTTTTGCCGATGAATCTCCTTATGATTATGCTTACAATACTGCCGATGGCACTATCATATATTTTGATGAAGATACAGACTATGAAAAATATGATTTAATAACGGGATTTGACTACACAACTCTCGGCGAGCTTTATCATAACTAACTTTTTGTATCTGTAAAACAAGTCGAGCTGTTTTACAGACTTGTTAAGACCTCTGTTTTTTCAGATATTCAAGACGTTTATTTTTTATCAGATTACAAACAATGAAAAATCGACAAGGTATTAAAATTTCCACCAAAATACCTTGTCGATTTTTATGGTGTATACTGCTTTTCAAGCGATTCCTGTGCTTTCGCCGACCACAGCATCAGCTCTGTATCAAGGCATAAAATCAAGCAACGAATATAAAAAACAGTCCTTATGGTAGATATAAAATACCATAAGGGCTGTTGTATTATACAAGACTACTAAGTCAATCTTTTATTACACACGTCATTTTATGCAGTGACTTTTAAATCAAAATATTTCTTTTCAATTGTTCCGTCAGAGTCTTTTACTTTGACGCATATTTTATAAGGTGTTGCACTTGCAGGTGTTATGGAAACAGTTGAATTTGTGCTGAAAGCCTGTATTTCTGTCCAATTTGTCTGAGAAGTCTTCTTACAGTATACGGCATATTTATATGAACCTGTTCCGCCTGTTGCAGAGGCTTTCACTGTAACTTTAACACCCATTTTGAGAGTTGAAGGCGAAACTGTAGATGTATTTCTAAGCTCAGCGTTATTTACTTTTACAGTGAAATATTTTTTAACTTCTGTACCGTTGCTGTCCTTTGCCTTTACACATACGTCATAAGTTGTTGCGGCAGCCGGTTTGAATGTAACACCGGTATTTGACTTATAATTTTGTGCGGTAGTCCACTTCGTCTGGGAAGTTCTCTTATAATATACCGCAAAATTATAATATCCCGAACCGCCTGTTGCAGAACATTTTGCCGTTAATGTTTCTCCGAGTGAAATGCTCGTTGAAGAAAGCGAGGAAGTATTTACAAGTCCCTTGACAACATCTACATTGAAGTATTTTTTAGTGATATTTCCTTCGCTGTCCCTGACTTTTACACACACATTATACTGAGTTGCTTTAGCCGGCTTTATCGAAATATTTTTGTTTGTCGAGAAAGCCTGTTTTTCTGTCCATTTTGACTGAGAAACCTGTTTGTAATATGCCGCAATTTTGCAGGTCGAAGGAGCTGTTACACTTATATTAACGCTTTCACCGAGATTTATCTTTGTTGAGGATATCTTGAATTGAATTGCAGGAGAACTCACTACGGTCACATCAAAGAATTTCTTGACCTCCGTTCCGTCACTGTCCTTTACTTTAACACATACGTTATATTTTCCCTCTGAAGCAGGCTTTATACTTACCGATGTATTTTTGCCGTAAGCCTGTGCGGTATACCATTTCGTATCGGAATCCTTTTTATAGACTACCTGATATTGATATGAACCTGTTCCGCCTTTTCCGGATGCCGTTACTTTGAGAGAATCGCCCTTTGATATTGAAAGAGATGATATTGTTGATGTGTTTGTCAGCGGAGAAGGTTTTACCTGTACGGTAAAGAATTTCTTGACTTCCGCATTTTGGCTGTCCTTTACTTTTATACATATTTCATAGGTTCCGGTTGAAGCCGGCTTTATTTTTGCCGTATTATTCGTACCGTACGACAGAGCAGTTGTCCACTTTGTCTGACCTGATTTTCTGTAAACTATCTGATACTGATAGGGAGCTGTACCGCCTGTTGCCGAGCCTGTTGCAGTTACAGTACCTCCTGCACTTATAGAATCTGCCGATATTTTTGAATTGTTTGTAAGGTCTGTGGGAGGAACTCCGCCCTCGGATGTAAACGTCTTTGTTGCTTTATAGGTGTTTCCTGCCGAGTCGGTTATGACACATTCAAGAGTATGTTTTCCTGCTGTCTGAGGCTTCCACGAAACATTGTCTGTTGTGCTTGTATTCTTTATAACAGTTCCGTCAACAGTGAATTTATATTTATACGGAGCTGTACCGCCATAGCCTATGCCTTTTATTGTAAGAGCTGTATCGGAAAGCTGGGGAGCTGAACGGTCTGTACCGAAGTTTACCTGGAGTGAAGTCGGTTTCGGAGGAACGGGACTTCCGCTTTTTCCGACACTTGCAAGGGCTACCGTTATTTCATCGGCATCGGATTTTTCACCCGATGTTGATATATCATCTTTATACGGTTTGAAAACATTATCGAGCATTACCGTATCGTGAGGAAGGCAGCCCATACCGCTTTCACCGTATGTTGCAACTGCCATAATTCCCAAGCCTTTTGTTTCAATATCATTTGCACTGATATTCAAATACTTCAAAGGAAGTGTTACTATACAGAATGTATCCTGTTCCTTACTGTGATTTGTTGAAAGGAAGTCTACCCACTGTGAAGAATCGCTTTCAAGCTCGGACGGGTCATAGCCGACCGCTTTTATACCGTTCATTGCAGAACAGAAGAAACCGTCTTCACATACAACGGAAGCTCCGTCAAGGGGCTTCTGATATCCGTCCCCTATCTTATTGGTATAATCTATGATACCGTTTGTTACAGGGAATACAGCGTAATTATCAATACCTTTTTTGGGACTGTACATAAGAATTCGGTCAACCTTTGTATCTCCGCCAAATGTAATATTGGTATCCCATACAGTAGTCTGTTTTGTATCGTTTGTAGTACCGTCTGTGTAATCGCCTGTCTTTGTATCAAAGAGAATCATCTGAGGAATATCTGCATCAGCTCCGTTGGGTTTTCCTCTGCCTGTCTGAGGAGCTTCCTGAACGGGGTCTACTACATCTATAACATTTGTATACTGTATTCCGACATAGATATTTGTATCATCCCATGCTGCATAGAGTGCATACAAGTCAAATTTCGGTGCTTCATGAGTACCTTTGAAAGCTGCAGGGTCATCATTTGCAACGCCCTGTGCGATAAGTGTATCGGCTGTAAAATCACCTGCACTTTTTATCGTTTTTCTTGCACCGACGTTTCCGCCCGGATTTGTTGCATACTTACTGCTTGCGGATGCTGCCGAAGTGCTTGATGTTTTCATAACATACTTTTTATTATACTTGAAAACATATTCTTTAGTATTTGTTCCGTTGGCAGCTGTTGTCTTTACCGTAATATCGGAATCGGCTATCTTGCCTTCACCGATAGTTACGGTTTTTGTTCCCGTAAAACTCTTTACAGGACCGTTATCAACCGAATATGTACCTGACTCGGCATTTTCAAGTGTAAGAGTGATATCAAAAGTTTCGGTATTAAAGCTCGTTCCCGAAGCCTTATCAACTTTAACCAACGGGTCTTTAACTATCGGTTCATCCTTGTAATCAGACCATGTATTGCCTTCACTGAAAAGTTTTGATGAACCGCTTATTTTAAGTCCGGGCTGCATATCTGCGGGATATCTGTTTGCTGCCGAGTTAGTACCGTCACTGAATATTACAAGACCGTCTTCAAATCCTGTAACATCAAGTTTAAAATAACCTGCCGAGTTCTTTTCGGTCATCTTTACGCCGGGCCATGCTGTCATTGCTTTGGCACTTGCACCGTCACCTGTATAAACATACGCATATACATTGCTCCATTTATAGGATGTATTATCCATATATACCGAAACCGATTCACTCTGAGGTCTTTTTGTATATATATATGTATTTGAAAGTGATTCCTTATTTGAAGATGTACCTTTGACCGTTACTGTAACGCTCTGACCTTCTGCGGTCGATTTGCCGACAGTTATTTTTTGACCGTCAGTGAAAGAGCCTGACGCTCCTTCGGAAGTAGTATAAGTAGTGTTCGTTGCATTTTTTGAATTAAGTGTGACCGTAAGCGTATCTGTAAAGGTAGTACCCGTTGCGGGAGATGCCGAAACACTGCTGTTTACGGGAGGCGGATTTTCTCCGTTATATACAACTGCGATACCTGTATCGCCTATCTGTCCGCTTATCTGTCCGCCCGATACGGTAAATTTATTGCCTGTTATTTTATCTGTATAAGTACCGTCTTTCATCTTATGTGAAGCAACGTTTACACTTGCCGAACCTCCCGGCACATTGACAAGAACAACTCCATCTGTTCCACGTTCATTATAGACTATTCCGTTTGAAGATGAAAGATATTCGCTCTGACCTGCAAAATAATTATGGAAAAGATTTACTTCCTTTACTTCTTTATTTGCCCATGCAGTCACATCACCTTGTCCCATCATTGCGGAACCCCAGTTGCTCGGACGTGCAAGATACATTCCGCAGGCCTCTGCTCTTGTACCTACCAAAGCCCATGTCTTATTCATATTGTAATCACTTACATAGCTTGAAGTACCTGCCTGATATGTGTCATGTGACTCATTCCACAAAACCGCTCTGCTTCCGCTTATCTTTGAACCGTCATCAAGACCGAAATCACTTCTTTTTGCACCATCGGCATTTGAACTGTTGACAGCTCCTCGGATACCGTTTGAAACACTGCTGAGAGTTATACTCATCATGGAAGTATACGAATTTGCAATATTCTGTCCGCTTCCCGCATCATCATTACCGGTAGTTTTATCAAGAACTTCACCGTAATAATACGGTGTTACTCCCCTTGTGCTTTCGGCATATTTTGTCGTTGTATTAAGGACATTTGGCCAGAAATTGCTTCCGTTGGAATCCGCAGGAGTTTCAATATGCTTTGCACCGTCAAATCTGAATCCGTCTGCACCGCAGTCTATACATTCTTTCAGAAATTTTATCGCTGCATTCTGTACCTGTTCATTAGACGTATTAAGGTCGGGTACACCATCCATGCAGTATTGTGTGATATCATAACGGCTTGCATACCAGCTGTTCTTGCTTATATCGTGCCAAAAAGAACTATTATTTCTGTATTCATCCGGAATTGTCGGAGAAAGGTCATTTTTTGATTTGTTAGCCATGTGATTCAAAACTGCATCTACTATAACACGGACTCCGTATTTATGAGCTTCGTCACACATTGCTTTGAACTCGGAAGCTGTACCCAATGCACCTGTACCGTTTCTGTTCGTTTCGATAGTGAAATCCGCCGGCTGATACTGCACCCACCAACTGCCTTTTGCAGTTTTTCCGACTGTACCTTCCTTGGCGGTCTGGATAGGCGATGTCTGAACAGCTGTAAATCCCTGTTCGGCAATTTTTGCCATATTCTGCTTTATTGCATTGAAAGACCAGTTGAAACACTGCAAAATAGACCCTTTTTGCTGATCTTTAATCATGAATTCCGTTGATGAAACGGCCATTGCATAAGTTGAAGTCAATGCTCCGCCCAATCCCGTAAAAGCTGATGTCATCATTACCGCTGACAAAAACAGACTTGTCAGCTTGCTTCTGAAACCGAAACGGGATGTTTTTACTTTGTTGTCCATTAAATTCGCTCCTTGATTTTATAGTGTGTTTTAATAAAATGCCTATCCCTTCAACAGCTTTATATCTCTGCATAAGCACTTCATAAAAAGCTAATGATATTTTAACATTTTATTTAAAATTGTAAAGCTTCCGAAATTCACAAATTATTTATCACTTTAAATATCACAAAAAATCACTATATTAAAAATACTTTCGATTTCAAAATTATATATAAATTTTTTTGATTAAAACTGTAAAATTTTACCCATCCAAAAAGCTTTTTTCGGAATAATTAACATTTTTTTTGCATAAACATGGGCAATTTTTACGATTTTTTATTTTTGTTTAACTGCACAATTTATAATAATATTCACATAAAAATATATGTATAATATCACAAATACAATTGCAGGATAATTGAGTACATCATAAAAAACAAGACAGAACACGGTAATCATGTTCTGTCTTGCTGTGATTGGGTTTATTTGACTATATTATCAAATCTCAGTTCTTTTATTCGCTCTACTGCTTCCAATGTTTTTTCATGTGAATTAAAGGATGTCATTCTGAAATAGTTTTTGCCACATTCTCCGAATCCCTCTCCGGGTGTGCCTACAACTCCCGCATTTTCAAGCAGATAGTCAAAAAATTCCCAGCTTCCCATATTATTCGGACATTCAAGCCATATATACGGGGAATTTCTGCCCCCTGTATAGTAAATGCCGATTTCATCAAGCATATCGGAAAGCATCTGAGCATTTTTGCGGTAATAACTGATATTTTCATGACACTGCCTTTGTCCTTCCTCGCTGAATACGGCTGCAGCTCCGCACTGTACCGCCCATGAAACTCCGTTGAATTTCGTTGCCTGTCGTCTGTACCACATATCGTGCAGTTTATGACCGCCTCTTGAAAGCTCTTTCGGAATGACAGTATATCCGCATCTTACACCCGTAAAGCCTGCCGTTTTCGAGAGCGAACACAATTCTATTGCACATTCCCTTGCACCCTCTATACTGAAAATCGAGCGTGGCAAATTGTCCTGTATAAATGCCTCATAAGCTGCATCATACAAGATAACAGCGTTATTTTCAAGGGCATAATCCACCCATTCTTTGAGCTGTTCGGCATTATATGCCGCCCCTGTCGGATTATTCGGGGAACAGATATATATTATATCGGCTTTTACATTCTTATCAGGCATGGCAAGAAAATGATTATTTTTTGAGGAACTTGCATAGATGATTTTTCTTCCCGACATGATATTGGCGTCAACATACACGGGATAAACAGGGTCGGGAACTAATACAATATTATCCTTTGAGAAAATATCCCCTATGTTTCCACAGTCGGATTTTGCACCATCGGATATGAAAACTTCACTGTAATCCACTTTTACACCGAAACTTTTATAATAATCAGCCACAGCCTGCCTTACAAAGTCATAGCCCTCATATTCGGGATAGCCTTTGAAAGTTTCCTTGTATCTCAAATCTTCACAGCCCTTTTTCATAGCGTCTACAACGGCATTTGAAAGTGGCAAGGTTACATCGCCTATCCCAAGACGGATAATTTCTTTATCGGGATTTGCCCTTGCAAATTCATTTGTCTTTCTTGCAACGTCCGCAAAAAGATAGTTCGGAACGAGTTTTTCAAAATTACTGTTTATTTGCATAAAAAATCCCCCCTCAAAGATTTGTATATCCCATTAAATCAAAGTCAACTTCTTTTGCACAGTCCCTGCCCTCACGGATAGCACGCACTACAAGGGACTGTCCGATATGCACATCACCTGCTGTATAAACTTTATCCCTGCTTGTTTTATGTGAATTTTTTTCTGTGAAGATATTGCTTCTTTTATCCGTCTGAACGTCAAAAGCCTGTGAAATATAGCTTTCACTGCCTAAAAATCCTGCCGCTATCAATACCAAATCTGCATTTACCGTATATTCACTGTTCTCAATTTGTGTCATTTTTCCCGATTCAAATTTCAATTTAACCAAAACCGCACCTGTTAAATTGTTGTTTTCATCTGAAATAAATTCCTTAACGGTAGTCTGATAAACTCTCGGGTCATTTCCGTATACTTCGGCAGCTTCTTCCTGTCCGTAATCTGTCTTGAATATACGGGGATATTCAGGCCAAGGATTGTTTTCCGCTCTCGTTTCAGGGAGCTTCGGCATCATTTCAAGCTGAATGATACTCTTTGCACCGTGACGGACACAAGTTCCCACACAGTCATTTCCCGTATCTCCTCCGCCTATCACTATAACATTCTTATCCTTTGCACTGATATAAGTGCCTTCTGTAAGATTATTGTCAAGGAGTGCCTTTGTAGTGGATTTGAGGAAATCCACCGCAAAGTAAATGCCGTTTGCCTCTCTGCCTTTTACGGCTATGTCACGGGGATTTGATGCACCGCACGCCAAAATAACTCTGTCATACTGCTTTAAAATATCCTCTGCCGAAATATCTTTTCCAACATCTGCATTGGTGATAAAATTTATCCCCTCGGCTTTCATTATGTCGATTTTCCTGTTGACAATGTGTTTTTCAAGCTTCATGTTGGGGATACCATACATGAGAAGTCCTCCGACCCTGTCGGAACGCTCATAAACCGTTACACTGTGTCCTCTTTTATTGAGTTGGTCAGCCGCCGCCAAGCCTGAAGGTCCCGAACCGATAACGGCAATTTTTTTGCCTGTCCTGACTTTTGGGGGCTGAGGTCTTGCATATCCCTCGCTGTAAGCCTGTTCGATAATACTATATTCATTTGAACGAACTGTCACAGGCTCACCGTTTGCACCACAGGTACAAGCCTTTTCACACAATGCAGGACATACCCTTGATGTGAATTCGGGGAAATTGTTGGTCAGTTTAAGTCTTTCATAAGCCTGCTTCCATGCACCGACACTTACAAGATAATTCCATTCGGGAACAAGATTATTCAGCGGACACCCCGATATCATTCCGCCTATCATCATACCCGACTGACAGAACGGTACTCCGCAGTTCATACAGCGTTCTCCCTGAATTTTCTGCTCCTTTTCTGACAAAGGTGTATGAAATTCATTGTAATTTTTTATACGCTCGCCTATTGAAGAACACAAAGGCTCTTTTCTTTGATATTCCATAAATCCAAAAGGATTTCCCATAAAAAATTCCTCTCCTTTACCTTGACTGTATCAGCTCATAGAAAGCCGATATTTTAGCCTGTTCTTCGTCCATGCCGTCATGTTTGTGGTGCTTGATGGCTTCCGTAACGATTTTATAATCATGCGGTATTATCTTCTTGAATTTCGGCAGATATTCTTCAAAATGTGCAAGTATATTTTCAGCTTTTTCGGAACCTGTTGCGGAAATATGCTCTGATATAAGATTTCTCAATATGTCAATATCCTCCTGTGAAGATACTTCCGAACATTCAACAAGTTCTTTATTCAGGCGTTTATATAAGTGATGATGTTCGTCAAGCACATAGGCTACACCGCCCGACATTCCTGCCGCAAAATTATTTCCCGTTCTACCAAGAATGACAACTGTACCGCCTGTCATATATTCACAGCCGTGTTCACCGACACCCTCGACAACTGCAACTGCACCCGAATTTCTCACACAGAAACGCTCTCCCGCAATGCCGTTTATAAATGCCTTACCGCTTGTAGCACCGTAGAGTGCAACATTTCCGACAATGATATTTTCCTCTGCTTTGAATTTTGAATTTTCGGGGGGATATACTATCAGCTTTCCGCCCGAAAGACCTTTTCCGAAATAGTCATTGCTATCGCCTTTGAGTTCGAGTGTCAGACCTTTCGGGATAAATGCCCCGAAACTCTGACCGCCCGAACCGTTGCAGACAACCTTGTATGTGTCATCAGCCAATGTATTGCCGTATTTTACGGTAATTTCCGAACCGAGAGCCGTTCCGAGTGAACGGTCTGTATTTTTTATATCTATCTCAACGGTTTTAGGCTCACCTGTACGGAGTGCCTTACCGAATTTCTTTACAAGAATTTTTTCGTCAACCGTTTCCGATAATTTGAAGTCATAAAGCGATTTTTCCGTATAATGCACTTTTTCCCCCGAAAAACCATTGTTCAGTATCAATGACAAGTCAATTTTTTCCTCACGGGCATTAAGAGCATTTTTCTTTTTCAATAAATCCGTTCTTCCGACAAGCTTGTCAACAGTCCTTACACCGAGCTTTGACATATATTCCCTGAGTTCCTGTGCGATAAAATACATAAAGTTTATGACATATTCGGGCTTGCCTGCAAAACGCTTGCGAAGTTCGGGATTCTGTGTAGCAACACCAAACGGACAGCTATCCAAATTACATACACGCATCATAGCACATCCCAAAGTTACCAACGGTGCAGTTGCAAAACCGAATTCCTCTGCACCTAAAATTGCAGCTACGGCTACATCTCTGCCTGTCATCAGTTTACCGTCAGTTTCAATTATGACTTTATCTCTTAAACCGTTCATGATAAGTGTCTGATGTGTTTCGGCAAGTCCAAGTTCCCAAGGCAGACCTGCATTATATATCGAGCTTCCCGGGGCTGCACCCGTTCCTCCGTCATGACCTGATATAAGTATTACACCCGCACCGGCTTTTGCAACGCCTGCCGCAACCGTTCCCACACCTGCTTCCGATACGAGCTTGACGGAAATTCTTGCCTTTTTATTGGCATTTTTGAGGTCATATATAAGCTGTGCAAGGTCTTCAATGGAATAAATATCATGATGCGGCGGAGGTGAAATAAGCGATACACCGGGAGTTGAATGTCTTGTTTTTGCTATCCAAGGATATACTTTATTTCCGGGGAGATGACCGCCCTCACCGGGTTTTGCACCCTGAGCCATCTTGATTTGCAGTTCATCGGCTGAATTGAGATATTCAGAAGTAACACCGAATCTTCCGCTTGCGACCTGCTTTATTGCTGAACATCTGTTCTGTGAAGTGCCTTTTGTCTGCAATCGTTCAGGACTTTCACCGCCCTCACCTGAATTGGACTTTCCGCCAATCTTATTCATGGCTAAAGCAAGTGTTTCATGTGCCTCTTGAGATATAGAACCGTATGACATAGCACCCGTCTTGAATCTTTTCACAATGGAATCGACACTTTCCACTTCATCAAGCGGAACGGGATTATCTGTAAAGTTAAAGTCAAGCAGTCCACGGATATTTACAGCAGACATTTCTTCATTCAGCATTGAAGAATATTTTTTATATAATTCATAATCGTTATTTCTTGTTGCGGTCTGTAAAGCGTGTATTGTACACGGATTGTAGAGATGTTCCTCTTTACCGCTCCTTATCTTATGCTGACCGCCCGAAAGAAGTTCGGAAGATGTTTCAAGACTAAGCGGGTCAAATGCCGCTGTATGCAGACTGTCTACTGTATTTTCGATATCTTCAAGTGTGATTCCGCCTATCCTGCTGACAGTTCCTGTGAAATATTCATCTATTAATTCCTTGCTGAGTCCGATAGCCTCGAAATTCTTTGAACCCTGATATGACTGCAATGTTGAAATACCCATTTTAGAGGCTATTTTGACAATGCCATGCAGAATTGCATCATTGTAGTCATTAACTGCGGCATAATAGTCTTTATCGAGGAAATCATCATGTATAAGTTCATGTATGGTTTCAAGTGCAAGATACGGATTTACGGCACTTGCACCGTATGCAAGAAGTGCCGCAAAATGGTGTACGGCTCTCGGCTCACCGCTTTCAAGGACTATTGAAAGAGATGTTCTTCTTTTAGTTGTGACAAGATACTGATGCAAAGCCGATACAGCCAACAAAGACGGTATTGCAAGACGATTTTCGTCAACGCCCCTGTCGGATAATATCAATATATTCGCACCGTTGTTATAAGCCTTGTCAGCCTCTATGAAAAGACGTTTTATCGCCTTTGAAAGTTTCGTGTTCTTGTAGTAAAGGATAGGGATAACGGCTGTTTTGAAGCCCGATATATTCATTTTTTTCAGTTTCAGCATACCTGTTGAAGTAAGTATGGGATTTACTACTTTGATAACCTTGCAGTTGTCGGGTTTTTCTTCGAGGATATTGCCGTCTTCGCCTATATAAATTGTGGTTGATGTGACTATTTCCTCACGGATAGCATCAATAGGGGGATTTGTGACTTGTGCAAAAATCTGCTTGAAGTAGTCGAAAAGAGGAACGGGCTGTTTTGAAAGCACCGCAAGGGGTTTATCACTTCCCATTGCGGCAATAGGTTCTTTACCGTCTTTTGCCATAGGAAGAATTGTATTCATTACATCTTCGTAAGTATAGCCGAATGCTTTTTGCAGTTTTCTTTTTTCGGCTCTTGGATGTTCTTCAACTTTTGCATTCGGCACTTTCAGATATTTCAGTCTGATAAGATTAGCGTCAAGCCATTCTCCGTAAGGCTGTCTTGAAGCGTAATATTCCTTTATTTCATCATCATCTATCAATCGTCCCTGAACGGTATCGACTAAAAGCATTTTTCCCGGGTGCAATCTCTCTTTACAGACAATTTTTTCGGCAGGTACGGGCAAAGCTCCCACTTCTGATGACAATATCAAATTATCATCATCTGTTATATAATATCTTGACGGTCTTAAACCGTTTCTGTCGAGGACTGCACCCATAACATCACCGTCTGAAAAAAGAATTGAAGCAGGACCGTCCCAAGGTTCCATCATTGTTGCATAGTATTGATAGAAGTCACGCTTTTTCTGACTCATGGCATGGTTGTTGTCCCAAGGTTCGGGAATCGTTATCATTACAGCCAAAGGCAAGTCCATTCCGCTCATAACGAGAAATTCAAGGGTATTGTCAAGTCTTGCCGAGTCACTTCCCTCCGGATTTACAACAGGGATTACTTTATCCATATCGCCCATGAGATATTCCGAAGTCATGGTTTCTTCTCGTGCAAGCATTTTATCGGCATTTCCTCGAATGGTATTGATTTCACCGTTGTGGACAATCATTCTGTTTGGGTGGGCTTTCTGCCAGCTCGGGAAAGTGTTTGTCGAAAATCTTGAATGTACGATAGCAATAGCCGATTCATAGTCGCTGTCCTGAAGGTCAAGGAAAAATCTTCTTAAATCGCCTACAAGAAACATTCCTTTGTAAACGATAGTACGGCTTGAAAGCGATACAACATAGGTATCTTCATTGCTCTGTTCAAAAAATCTCCTTGCAACATACAGCTTTCTGTCAAAATCAAGCCCTTTCTTTACGCCTTCGGGACGGCTTATGAAACATTGCTGTATATTCGGCATACATTCAAGAGCTTTTGCTCCCAATACATCAGGCTGTGACGGTACTTCCCTCCAGCCCAGAACATCAAGCCCTTCTTTTTTTGCGATTATCTCAAACATCTTTTTAGCCTGATTCCGCCTTAACTCATTCTGAGGAAAGAAGAACATACCTACCGCATAATCTCTTTCCGAACCAAGCTCAACGGAAGTTTGGGCTGTTACTTTTTTAAAGAATTTATGTGAAATCTGAAGAAGTATTCCTACACCGTCACCTGTTTTGCCTTCGGCATCCTTACCTGCACGGTGTTCGAGTGTTTCAACGATAGTCAGAGCATCTTCAACTGTCTTGTGAGATTTAATGCCCTTGATGTTTACAACAGCACCTATACCACAATTGTCATGCTCAAATGACGGATCATATAAATTTTCAGAATACATAAAAATCGTCCTCTCGTATTTTGGTATCACATCGCTTATTATAAAACTGCATTGCAAGTTTGTCAACATTAAATTGCAATTTATTTTTAAAATTATTCAAATTCCGTAAACAAACCTGCTTTAAAAGAATTATTTTTAAATAATTTGCAAGATTTATAAAAAAATTTGCAAAAACCTATTGACAAAATATTAACAATGGTGTATACTGCAATCATTGAAACAACAAAGACGTTGTAAGCAATGAAGCTTGCAACGCTTTTATGTTTTTTTAAACAAAGAAATGACAGGAGAGAAAAGATTATGGCAAACGTACCCGAAATGTTTGGTGTTATGGTTTTCAATGACAGAAAAATGCAGGAAAGACTTCCCACAGCGACCTACAAGGCACTGAAAAAGACTATCAAAAACGGTGAACCCCTTGATATAAGCGTTGCAAATGCAGTGGCAAACGCTATGAAGGAATGGGCCGTAGAGATGGGATGTACACATTATACGCATTGGTTTCAGCCCATGACGGGAATTACCGCCGAAAAACATGACAGTTTTATCTATCCCGTTGACGACGGACAAATTATTATGGAGTTTTCGGGCAAAGAACTGATTAAAGGCGAACCTGATGCATCAAGCTTTCCGTCAGGCGGTATCCGTGCTACTTTCGAGGCAAGAGGATATACCACATGGGACCCGACTTCACCTGCATTTATCCGTGACAGGACTTTATATATCCCGACAGCTTTTTGTTCATACACGGGCGAAATCCTCGACAAAAAAACACCCCTTTTACGTTCTATGGAAAGGCTGAGCAATATTGCGGTAAAAGTTCTTCATCTGCTTGGCAAGACAGATGTTTCAAGAGTAACTACAACGGTAGGTCCCGAACAGGAATATTTCCTCATAGACAAAAAAGTGTATGACAAGCGACCCGACCTCATTTTCACCGGAAGAACTCTTTTCGGAGCACCTGCACCAAAGGGTCAGGAACTTGAAGACCATTATTTCGGCTCTATCAAGACAAGAGTTGCGGCATTTATGAATGACCTTGACGAGGAATTATGGAAACTCGGCATTTTCGCCAAAACAAAGCACAATGAAGTTGCACCCTCACAGCATGAACTCGCACCTATCTTTGAAACTTCAAATATTGCAACAGACCACAATGAACTGACTATGGAAGTTATGAAAAAAACGGCTGAAAAGCATGGTCTTGTATGTCTTCTGCATGAAAAACCGTTTGCAGGTGTGAACGGCTCGGGAAAGCACAATAACTGGTCTATCTCTACCAACACCGGTGAAAATTTACTCGACCCCGGCAAAAATCCCGAAAATAATCTGCAATTCCAACTGTTTCTTGCGGCAATCGTCAAGGCTGTGCATGAATATCAGGATTTATTGAGAATTACCGTAGCGTCAGCCGGAAATGACCACAGACTTGGTGCAAATGAAGCACCTCCCGCTATCATCTCAATGTATCTCGGTGATGATTTGGGTGCAATGGTCGATTCCATCATCAAAGGAAACGAATACATTTCGGAACGCAAAAAAGAAATGCTTACAGGTGTAGATGTACTCCCCGATTTCAAGAAAGACACCTCCGACAGAAACAGGACTTCACCGTTTGCGTTCACAGGAAACAAGTTTGAATTCAGAGCATTGGGCTCATCTCTCAACATCGGCTGTCCGAATTATATGCTCAATACAATGGTTGCAGAAGAACTTTCACAATTCTATGACGAACTTGTCAATTCGGAAGATTTGCAGACAGCTCTGAAAGCTCTCATCAAGAGAACTCTGACTGAACATCAGAATATCATCTTCAACGGTGATAACTATTCCGAAGAATGGGTAAAAGAGGCTGAAAGAAGGGGACTTTGCAATTACCGTTCACTTCCCGAAGCAATGGAACACTACATCGACAGAAAAAATATTGACCTGTTTGTAAGAAACGGTATTCTGAATGAATCGGAGATACGTGCAAGATATGAGATAGAATTGGAACAGTATGCAAAGCAGATTCGCATAGAAGCTCTCACAATGATAGAAATGGCAGAAAAAAATATTATTCCGTCTGTAATATCTTTTGTAAAAGAACTTGCCGACACCGCTCTTGCAAAAAAATCTCTTTCACCGTCATATTCTGTTTATCCCGAAACAACCCTGATAGAAACACTGTCATCAGAGTGTGAGACTTTTGCAAAAAAGACGGAAGAACTGAAAAGAGCAGTTGAAAATGCCTCTAACTACCGTTCCGACAGTCTTGTACTCGCAAAATATTATCGCAATACAGTTTTTGATATCATGAACACGTTAAGAGAAACAGGCGATTCTATGGAAAGAAAAACTTCTGCAAAATACTATCCTTATCCGTCATACGGTGAGATACTTTTCGGAGTTTGATAAAGATAAAGAGAAAAAGAAAATATAAAAAGAAAAAAGGAATTGATTTTTTATGGATGCTAATATGCAGACGGTTATATCTCAGGCTGTCGAACAGTCTAATAATTTCACCATTGCAATATGGTATCTGATAGGTGCATCACTTGTATTTTTCATGCAGTGCGGTTTTGCAATGGTAGAAACGGGCTTTACAAGAGCCAAAAACGCCGGAAACATCATAATGAAAAATCTCATGGATTTTTGTATCGGAACCATTATGTTCATATTTCTGGGATTTAGTCTGATGATGTCGGAAGATTACCTTTTCGGCATTATCGGTGTACCGAACTTGAATATCTTCACGGATTTCAATAATTTTCCTTGGTCGTCATTTGTATTCAATCTGATATTCTGTGCAACTGCTGCGACTATCGTTTCAGGAGCAATGGCTGAAAGAACAAAATTCATTTCATACTGCATTTACAGTGGACTTATAAGCCTTATTGTATATCCGATAGAAGCAGGCTGGGTATGGAACAGTCAGGGCTGGCTTGCACAGCTGGGATTTGTAGATTTTGCAGGTTCGGCTTGTATACACACAGTAGGCGGAATATCTGCATTGATAGGTGCGGCAATGGTCGGACCCCGTATAGGAAAATATACAAAAGAGGGAAAACCACGTGCAATTCCCGGACACAGTTTGACTCTCGGTGCATTGGGTGTATTTATTCTCTGGTTCGGTTGGTATGGCTTCAACGGTGCAGCGGCAACAAATGTAACACAGCTTGCACAGATATTTGCAACTACGACTGTTGCACCTGCCGCTGCGACCTGTGCAACAATGATATATACATGGATAAAGAACGGCAAGCCCGATGTTTCCATGTCGCTCAACGGTTCTCTTGCAGGTCTTGTAGCAATAACAGCAGGCTGTCATACCGTTGACATTCTCGGTGCACTTTTAATAGGCATCGTTGCAGGCATACTTGTTGTCATAGCCGTTGAAGTAGTTGACAGCAAACTGAAAGTTGATGACCCTGTGGGAGCAATAGCAGTTCATATGTGTAACGGTATATGGGGCACTCTTGCAGTAGGCATTTTCTCAAAAGATAAAGAAACACTCGGTCTGCTCTATGGCGGAGGATTTGCACAGCTTGGAAAACAATTTCTCGGAATACTCTGTATAGGTGCTTATACAGCTGTTCTTATGACAATTATCTTCCTCGTCATCAAGAAAACTATCGGACTTCGTGCATCAAAAGAGGAAGAAGTCAAGGGACTTGACCTGACGGAACACGGTCTTTCAAGTTCTTATGCAGATTTCATGCCTGTTCCTCAGATATTGACAGGAAAGAGCGAGGACAATGGTTCTGTACCGCCTGAAAAGGCTGTTGAAGTAAATCTTCTGACCCCTGTTGAAAAATCTGAAAACAAGGACAGACCAAAGCTTACAAATATCAGTATTGTCACGAAGCAAAGCAAATTCACCGAATTGAATACCGCTCTCACAGGTATAGGCATTACAGGTATGACTGTAACACAGGTACTCGGCTGTGGCACTCAGAAAGGCAATACGGAATATTACAGAGGTGTAGCGGTTGAAATGAACCTTCTGCCCAAAATAAGAATAGATATCGTTGTCAGCAAAATACCTGTAAAAACAGTTGTAGACACAGCAGTAAAGGCATTGTATACGGGACATATAGGAGATGGCAAGATATTCATATATGATGTTGAAGATGTTGTGAAGATAAGAACAGGTCAGACAGGTTTTGACGCTTTGCAGGATCACGAATAAAAAATACAGTTTATGATGACATCGTCACCAGAATTACAGATGGTGTCATTCATAATATAAAAGCAGTATCTGAAAGTCACTCCTCAGATACTGCTTGTTTTTTGTTTGATGATTTGCCTACAACAAAAAATATGATGCAAATTTAAAAAGCTTATTAAAATAATATTGTGGAAAATCAAGATTCCACTGCCTTTTTTATTGCAATTCGATTAATTACACTAAAAAATCATATTTTCGATAATATGTAATTTACTTTTCTTTGCACTTCGTCATATAGCGAGCCGAGCTTGTCTTTTCTTGTTTCACCGTTGCCGAACTTTCCTGCAATAACATCTTTTGCAAGCTGTTCAACGGTAACTTTGTCCGTATAGTCGAGTGCTATCCATCCTGTTATATAGCCGTATGTGACAAGTCCCCATATATAACCGTTGCCCGAGGTCTGACGTGTGACTTTCAGTACAGTATTTTCGGGCACTGCACCGAGGACATTATAATTTATTCCTGCCCCCTGACGGATATTCAGACCGTCACTTGCAGTGACTTTCACAGCAAAATCGACTTTTGCCGAGGAAGTTATCTGATATATTTCCGTCTTTTTGAGAGTTGTTGTAGAAGTGGTTTTTGTTTCGCCTTTCCAGTACGGACGATAGAACGCATACATTGAATAGTCACTTAAATATCTTATTTTTCTCTTAAAACATGAAGTCATAGCCCAGTTCCCGTTGATACCGTCAACAT
>CACZZB010000030.1 GCA_902785555.1 uncultured Ruminococcus sp. | reverse complement strand
TTATAATCAACTCTCTATAATGATATTTTTAGCTAAATCATAAGTAAAAAATAGGTGGCTTTGCACAAATATCAGAGATTTTTTCATGCGGTTGCCCTGTAAATATTCAATCCCACCAGAATGACCATACTGTTGAATTCATCAGCAAGCTTGCAAGCGGTTTGATTTCCTGCATACCCTGCTCGATTATATCATTACAGAATCCATAATGTTCTTCTGCAAGTTTCAAAGCGTCCGACTTGTTTCCGACAGGCTCAAAACAATATATTTGCAATGTATCGCCCGAAATAACTGCGGGTACAGCTTTATATAACTGATACCAATATTTGCAGACAGCCATCATATCCTCGGCACCGGGACATTCATTCCAGCCGCCAAACGGTATCCATGCGAAAATTTCCCATACATTCAAAGTAGGAATTTTTGCAAGAATCAAATCTGCTGAAGATGAATTTTCCAAAATCATTTGTGATTCGATTGTATCGTCAAAATCTCCATAAAGACTTGCCGTACTGCCAAAATACTTTTTTATAGCCTTAACCTGTTCTTCAAATCTGTTTTTTAAAAATTCCCTGCCACAATCTGAATTGATAGACAACAGTTTATTTCTGTATTCTTCAATATCTCCACTGTTTATTTCCAAAATTTCCGCAAGATTGTCATCACAGCTCAGTATGACAGGTGTATAGCCGTGCTTTTTGCCTTTTTCATATTCCCTCAAATACAGCTCCGTTATCTGCTGACCTGAATAAGATTTGTCTATCTTTTCATAGTCACAGCCGATATTTTTTACTATCATTGCAAGATTTTCCGAAAAGTTACTCATAATCTTTTCCCCCTTTATATTTCTGTTCCTATTATAACACGGAAAAAGGAAAATTTTTTGTACATAAACTAAATTATCCCACCATCAGAGATTTCTATTTTTCTTTGGCATGAAGCCGCAATATTCATATCATGTGTAATGATAATAATAGTTTTGCCGTCATCATTCAGATTTTTGAAAAGTTCCATGATTTCGGCAGAAGTCTTTGTATCCAATGCACCTGTCGGTTCATCGGCGAGTATGAATGACGGTTCATTTATTATCGCTCTGGCAACAGCTACACGCTGCTTTTGCCCTCCCGAAAGCTGACTTGCTTTTTTCTGAGCCTGTTCCGTAATGCCGACTTTTTTCAAAGCGTCCATTGCCAATTTTTTCATTTCACGAAAATTGTATCTGTTATTGAAATAAAGCGGCAGCATAACATTCATCAATACACTTTTATGTTCCAATAAAGAAAAATCCTGCATAACAAATCCAATCTTTTCATTTCGGAGTTTTGCAAGTCTGCCATCTCGCAATCCGGACACTTCAACACCGTCAATCTTTAAACTGCCGCTGTCATAACTGTCCAAAAGACCTATTATATTCATCAATGTTGATTTGCCTGCACCTGATTTTCCCGTAACAGCAAGCATTTCACCATCTTTAATATCAAGGTCAATATCTTTTAATGCGTGAAATTTACTATTTCCTATCTTATAGTATTTGTTCAGCTTTAAAATTTCAATCATTTCTGTTCCTCCTGTAAATTTCAATAGGTGTATTTTTTCTGTAAACGAAAAAAGGGAGTATGATTGTAATAAGAACAGTAAAAATACAGTAAACAATAGACAGAAAAATATTATTGTAATCAACTATGCTTTTGTTATAACCCATTTGACCGCTTTTATATAAATTGATTATGTACGAAACATAGATTATATTTATTAAGGTGGCAACAAATGTGATAATGCTTATTTCGCAGAACAAATATCCAAAACTTATTTTTTTGCTGCATCCGCACAGATAATATATCGTGTGTTCCCTCAGTTTTTTGTAAGTGTTAAGTGTTGCAATGCTGATAAGCAATACCGTTGATATAATTAAAAGGAATATAGGCGTTATCATTTGTTTGACAATATTCTCTCGGATTTCTTTTTCGGTATTATACAGAATTTTATCATATTCTGCATAAGAGCCTGTACTGTCCATATAATCCCGAACTTTTTCTTTTTGCGATGGTGTACAGTCAGTTTTGTATAGTACAAAATACGAAAAGGAAAGAGATGATAGTATAGTATGTTTATCAAGCAAATCCTTAGTTTGTTTGTTGTCGTCAAAAATAACAATGTTAGCCTGCACAAGAAAATTTTGTGCAGAAACATTTTCCGAAATGGTATTGTAATCAGCCGACAAATACGGATAAGCAATTTTTCCGATAACATGAACTATTTGTTCTGTTATTTCGTGGTTATTTCCATAAAGCTTTATCGTAATATCGCTGCCTATTGAAATATCATCAAAAATTGCTCCGCATATCACAACATTCGGAATATTATCTGTTTCAGTTTGCGATTTAAACCATTCTCCCTCTGAAAGCTGTTTCTTAAAAGCCTTTCTCATACTTTCGTTATACATACTCAAATTTATATTTGTTGAACGATATACGGCTGTACTATTTTGGGTATAAGCAATGCCCTCTACTCCATTGAAAGCTGATATATTTTCTCGGATATTATTTGAATATTCAAGCTGTTTATCGTATTCAGGCGGTAAAAATGATATATCAAGCATAAAATAATCGCTGTTTTTAAGATATTCATTGTCTATGATATACTTTGAATGGTTGATATAGCGATATTGTCCGACAACATTTTGTACTGATATTAAAGCAACCGAAGTTATTACAACAAGCATAAGTGATGAAAACAAATTCTGAGAAAATGACGAAAAAAACAAATGCAATCTTTTCATCGGTCAGACCTCCTTTATCTTTCTGATATTATTTGACCGGTAAACGAATATAAACGGTATCTGTATCAGAAAAGAAAGTCCGACAGACATAAGAAAAATTATCGTGTAATCCTCAAAGTTGTAAGTAATATTTTCATACATATTTACTTTTGAAAAAATACTTTCATAAAACGATATGTGAAGAATGATTGCAGATATGGTGCAAAAAACTGTGATAAAAACATTTTCAAGTGTGTTCATCAGCAATATATGTTTTTTGGAAGCTCCGACCATCATAAAAACAGAATTTTCATATCTTGCCGAATCCATGATATATTTCAGCAGAAACATAAATGAAATTACAGACACAACAAAGACTGCCATTATCAAAGCAAAATCTTTCATAATATCCGAATCTTCCATGCCGTAAAGATGTGCAGGCGTTTTTACTTCAATATCGCTTTCGGAATACATTTGACCGAATGTTTCATTCAGAAAATCACCGTATCGGAACATCATATTTTTAGAAAGTTTCTGAGATAAACATATCCTGATACGGCAGGTTTTCAAACCCAAAGAAAAATATTTCTCGGCAGATATACAATAATTATCCGAATTTTTTACGGCTTGAAGTTTGTTACCTTTGACAGTTATATTTTCCGTTTTCCCTTTTTCGGTTTCATTGAGAGAGGTTTCAATTATCAATGCTTTATCGCTGTCGGGAAAGTTAAGGTAAAATGTGGGGTGTATTTCTGTAAAATCAATATCATCTTCACCGTCAGTACCAATAACGGAAGTCAGACAAATATCCTGTATATCATATTTTTGTTCAAAATCATGCAGTTTATCGAGTGATGATACAGTAACATTGACAGGAACGGTCAAATCCACCCTGTAAATGCGAAAAGATATGTCATCATCTGTCGAGCCGTTCTTGTAACTCAATACATTTCCGTAATAATATATCATCATGAAAATACAGACGATACTGCCAAGCGTATATAAAATAAAAATCAGCTTGTTTTCGGAAAAATATGTAAATACTCTGCCAACGACCAATCTAATTGTTTTCATAGCGTATTCCTTTCTTGTCATGACAAAAAAAGAATATCAGAAATTAAAATCAAATACAAGCCATTATGTAAAAACGATTGTAAAAATGCAAAAACGATAGGAAAACTTCCTACCGTTTCTGAAACATAGCAACTGTTGTAAAAATATGATTTTCTTGTATATATTCAAAATGCAAGTCACCATGATACTTTTTGACAGTATCTTTTACACTCATCATACCGATACCATGACGCTCTTTATCTTTTTTTGATGTAATCAAATGCGTTTTCTCTGCTGCCGGTCTATTATCACAACTGTTTGATATTTCGATAAAATAAAGCTGATTATTTTTATAAAGCTTGCAGTCAACGTATTTTTCCGCTGATTTTTCTGCCGATTCAACAGCATTGTCGAGAAGATTTGCAAAAATACAACAAATATCCGTTTCTGCCATAAAAGAAAAATCTGTTTGATTATGTTCAAATTTGAAAGTGATATTTTTCTTTTGACATTCCTCTGATTTTTGATTGATAACAATATCAATAATTCGATTTCCTGTCAATTTCCGTCTGCTGTCAAAAATCTTCTGTTGTTTAGATAGTGCAGTAACATAGCTATGAATATCATCTGCATTTGCCATTCCCTGAATGACGGTAAGATGATGTTTTATATCGTGCATAAGCTCTCTTGAACTGTTATAATTATTTTGCAAAAGTTTGTAGTGTTCATAATCAAGCTGCTTTTTTTGTTCGGCAAGACTGATTTTCCTCAAATTTTCCGACATTCTGACATAGCTGTCGTAAACATAAAATGAAATCAAATTCATTGTAAGAAATACAAAAACAGACATTTCTGTTAAAATGCTGCCGAAATTTTGACATTCGGCATAAAATACACCTGACAATCCAATGACAGATAAAATCGGTATGAACAGCAGAAATTTTTGTTTTCGCATAATCTGACAGGCTGTAAAAATCACCAAAGCAGATAATACAAAAATATACAAATCGGCTGTTTGTCCATTGTTCTCAAACATTATATCGTTGAATCTGTCCTGCATGACTGTCCGTAAAATCGGGTATCGTGCATAACTTATCATAAAAAATAAACCTGTTATCATCAATGAATGAAATAGTTTTCGGGATAACAATAAAGTGATAAGTTCAAATAGGATAAAATACAGAAAGTTACCGTAAAACAATGAATAAAGCAGATATTTTATAAAATTCACCGTTACGAACAGTACAGCCGAATTGATATTTTCAAACTTTGAAAAATACATATACTCCGAGTAACAGCAAAATGCGGATACAAATATCACAGCAAGTTTTTGTAATATCATCGGTTCTTCCTCATTTTTCTGTAAAAGTCTTTTCTGAAAGTTCCGAGTTTTCTTTGAGAACCGTAAATTTTCATACTTGTGCCATTCTTGCACTGTACGGTAATTTCATCATCATATATTCCCGTAACATAATTCAAATTTACGATATAGCTGTAATGAGGAGATGAAAAACTGTTGCAAACACTTAACTTTTTCTGCCATTCCTTTATAGTTGTTTTTGATGTGACGATTTCTCCTTTATCGGTCAAAACAGACGTTTTCCTCAATGAAGTGTAAATACAGACAACCTCATCTTCATTCATTTCTGTTTCAGCATTATCTGATATAAAGCTGATTTTCTGCGTTTCCCGCAATACAATATCCAATCCCCTGAACAGTCTTGCTTCATCAACAGGTTTTTCAAGGTATCGAAATACTTTCAGGTCCATTGCTTCGTCCAAATACTGAGAATATGATGTGATAATAAACAATACTGCATCAGGGCATTTTTTCTGTATTTCGTAGCCAAGCTGTATGCCATTTATATCTTTCATTTCAACATCAAGAAAAGCTATATCAATCATTTTTGTATCCGACAAAATAAATTCTTCCGCAGAATAATATCGTTCAACAATTACTTCTCTATGGGAATTTTCAAAGTATTTTAAAATCAGCTTTTCAAACTGTTCAATAAATTTTCTGTCATCATCAAACATTATAATTTTTGTCATTTTACTTTCACCACACAATCCATTTTCCAATCAATTATAATATAGTTTTTCTGTTACTTCAAGTAAAAAATGAAATCAAATACTGTTCTTCTTTAAAGTTATTTTCACTGACAACGATACCGCAAAATATAAAATAACAATCTCTATAGCAGACACAGGCAACACATACCTCAGAAAAATATCCCATGTCTGAATACCGCCTATCAGACTGAAAAACAAATCTACAACTATGCCGAATACAGTTCCCGAAACGATACCGATTTTCAGTAAACGGATAAATTCACTTTGAACAAGTACTATTGCGGTGCTGCTGTCAGCACCAATTATATGCAGCAGACGGTAACTTTCACGATTGGAATGTATCTGAACAAACGCTGACATCATAACAGCTATCAGCAGTATGATAATGAAAATTCCTGTACCTGTTGCAAGCTGTACAGTTTGCGTGTTCACCTGATCGTAAAATTCTATTCTGATTTTATCGTAATTCAGGTATTTCAGTGTTGGTGAAACATCGGCAAGTAATTGTAGTTCTTTGTCAAGGCTCTCCTTTTGTTTATCAGAAAGAGATTTTGATACAGACAAATCAAGCCTTTCATAATTCAAAGAATTATTCACCGAAAACAGATATTCTTGTGAAAATATAAGCGGTGCATTTTCTTGATTACTGTGGTAAACTGCCGAAACGGTTATCGTTTTGCAGACAAATTTCAGCTTTTCAGCAACATTTTCCGGTGTTACAGTTTTATCAAAAACAGGTATCAGCACTGTAAATTTATCTCCGATTTTACAATAATTGTCGGGTGCAGCTATATCATACCCATTCACAAATTTTTCCGAATCAACATTCAAGCCATAACTGTCTTCCAAAGTTTCTACTGACATCCAACGGACATACATTGTTCCGATAATATCTTTTCCAATCGTACCGCCTGCAAGATGTATCATTTTATCTGTGAGAGGACTTTCAAAAGAAAAATGATACAGGTCATCATTTTTTTCAAGTTCAATACAATGTTTTAAAAGAACATTATCCCCTTTTTTACTCGTCAGAAAAAACGGCTGAAATAAAGTTCCTCCTTCATTATTTTTCACTTCAAGACCGTATCTTTTGATAATATCGTCAGCCTTGTTCCTGTCGATTCCCTGACCTGCGGGGAATTGTATAAAGTATTCTTCGGGAGTGGTATTGCCTGCTCCGATAAAAAGTGCATAGTCTGTATCTCCCACTCTGTCGGGGTCATTCCATGTTGTTCCTCTTGCATTGAACAATGGCAGAAATGAACCAATAACCGTTATTGCCGTACACAAAAAAATCAGCAATATAGAAATACTGTTTTGCAGACGAAATTTTCTGCCGAATGCCTTATGCCAGCATTTTTTCAGCGTGAAAACAGATTTTCTTCTGTGTTTTGGAATATACATATTATCTCTTAACGGTGAGTGTATGTAAAATTTTTTCAGAAGTACAGTATTGGTAATAACAATACATGAAAGACTTATCAATGCCGCTGCTATTATGGGAAATACTTCAAAATGACAATCTATACCCGATACACGACCAATAAATTGCACTGTACCGTATGCAGAAATCACTGAGAGCAAAAGAGAACACAACCATATCGACAATTCCTGAATAATCAGAAAAGTGCCTGTTTTGCGTTTTGAAAAGCCGATACACCTCAACAATCGAAAAGTTTTTTCCTGCTGTTTGAAAGAATAGACCGTTGCCGAAACGATACCGATAACAGAAGTAAACACAAAGCATATTGTCATAGGCACAAGGATAAAATCGCTTATTCTTGTCCTGTTTTGCAGTTCATAAGCATCATTGAACATATTGCCAAGATGATAATGAAAGCTGTCGTTGTACCATATCACCGCTAAAAATGACGTTAAAAACAGAGATAGACAAATGACGATACCCAATCGCTTTTTGAAATTTACTTTTATATCATTTGAAATAAGAAACGCATATTTTCTCATACCACATCACCGCCTACAATACCGTCACTAACCGTCAATATTCTTGGAAATCTGTCTGCAACCGCTTTATCATGCGTTACTACAATAAGTGTAACTGCTAAATCCTTTGCTGTTTCCTGCAAAAGCGTAATGACATTATTGGTGTTTTTTGCATCTAAATTCCCCGTCGGCTCATCACAAAGCAATATTTTCGGGCGTGTGACCAATGCTCTTGCAATAGCTACTCTCTGCTGCTGTCCACCCGAAAGCTGTCCCGGAAAATGCTGTGTTCTTTCAAATAAATCAAGCCTGTCAATCAATTCATTCGCATAAGTCCTGTCGGGGTACTTTTCCAACAGCATTAACGGCAAAAGAATATTTTCATAGGCTGTCATTTCGGGTATCAGATTGAATTCCTGAAATACCACACCGATATTTTTCAGGCGAAAAGAATCGCATTTACTCTGTGACAGTGCTGTAAAATCTGTTTCGTCATAGAATATTTGACCGCTCGATGCCATTTCCAAACCACCCAAGAGATGTAAAAGTGTAGATTTCCCCGAACCGCTTGAACCTGTTACGGCAATCTGCTCACCCTCATTTGCAGAAAATGAACAGTTTTTAAGTGCCTGCACCTCAACACTGCCGTTTGAAAAAACCTTTGACAATTTGCTGACTCTTAATTTCATATAAAAAACCTCCTCAAAAAATAACCTGTTATATTTCGGTATCTGTCTGAAATATAACAGGTTTTCTTTGATTTGGCTATGCTTTTGTGGCGGTTGGTATATTTTCGGTGATACTTGGTATTTTCAGCATAACGGAAACGATAAACTGTCCGTCTTTTTCAAAAATACTTACCTCACCGTCATATTTTTTGACTATGGTTTTAACAGAGTTTATCCCATGCCCATGATATAAAGAATTGTTTTTTGTGCTGTGCAGGTCGGGATTATTTTCAAGAATGGAATGAGTAATACTATTTTTGACTGTTATCACATAATAACTGCCCCTTTCGGCAACAGTGATACTGATTGATTTTGAATTGCTTTCAATAGCATTATCGCATAAATTTCCGATAATTGTGATAATATCTTCACCGTCAATGCCGTTTAATTCGCTTTTTATGGTAGTTTTAATATCAGTATGATTTTCTTTTGCCTTGCGGTACAACACATTCAAAATTGAATTGAGATAAATATCCCCCGTAGAGAAAATGTAATTGGAATTAGCAAGTTCATTCTCCATTTTACCGCAAAGTTCCCGAGCCTGTTCGATTTTATTTTCTTGAAGAAGTTCTGACAAACAAAGAAGTTTATTTTTCATATCGTGGCGGATAGAGGAAATTTCACGGATATAATTGTCCGATTCCCTGATTTGCTTTTGATATAATTCCTGTTCTTTTTTCATAAGGATATTCTGCATTTTAAGTTCACGGTTACGGCTTATTCTTTCCGTCAATATGACGCTTATAAAACAAAGTACAAGTGATATGACCTGTATAATAAAAATATCCCGTCTGTTGTACACAGCAATGCTTGAATTGACAACAGCACAACTTGTATAAAAAATAATCAATAATGAAATAAGAGGAACAACGATAAATTCAAAAATATCCCTGCCCCTTTTGAAAGAAAATCGCTGTATATTCAGTCGCTTTACAGCAAAAACAGTAATGGCAGTCAGATATACCGCTGAAAATAAATATGCTGACTTTGTTGTAATATCCCAATAAAAATGGAACCTGTCGGATTCATTTATAAGGATTTTTATTATCAGCATAATGCTCGAATATATGAGAAGTAAACCAATGGTCAGGAAAATATTTTTCTTAATCATCAGATAATGCACTCCTTTTCATAAATTCCTCACAAACACGCTTATATTGACTTCTGCTGACAGGTACGAACATTCCGTTTTTAAGTATGACACGATTTTTCTCAATAATCTGTATCGTGTCGGGATTTACCAGATAGCCTATGTGCGTCCGTATAAATCCTATATTCAGTGTTTCTATTTCGGAAAGAGTTTTTCTGACAGTATAACTGTCGCTTTGAGTATGGATAATAATATGATTCATCTGCTTTTCGATATAGAAAATATCTTTACATTTTATTGATATAAGACGACCATTTATCTTGACAGTGATATTTTTCTGCATGGACAGAAATTCAAAGAAACGTTTCATAACGCTTTTTAAATCTTCACTTAACCTGCTTTTGCGAATAAAGCCGAATGAATCGGTATTATTGTAAGCCTTGAAAACCAGTGCTTCATGGCTTGTTACAAATACGACAGGAGTATCTTTATAATGTTTTGAGAGTTCAAATCCGTCCATGTCGGGCATATCAATATCAAGAAAAATGATGTCAAATTGTCTGTTTTCTTTAAGGAGTTCCGTTGGAAAAGTATATGTATCTATGCTTACTTCATCAGGATAAAGCTGTTTTAAAGTTTGCGACATGGTTTTGAGAAACTCATGTTCATCATCACATACTGCTGTATTTATCATCTTACCACCCCTAATAGCATTATAGCAAAATAAAATGTATGAAATCAAGAAAAAACGCACTTCTTTTTGGAGTGCGTTTTTTACGGATGCAGTATAATCAGCCAAAAGCAACATAATGTTATTTACACAACAGCAAAATATCCTGTTCAGTATCTGTATCCAAAGCAATCGTTTGAATTATATCAAGATAAATGATTGTATTGCCGTTTTTGTTTCCGTATTCATCAACGATTGACACAAAAAGTTTATTTTCGTCATAATCACTTACAAAGCCGGATATGACTGTATCTCCATATTCAACAGATATGATTTTATTGTTTTCTTTTGCACATTGAAGAAACTGAATATTCAGCTTCAGAGGAGTTGTTGATTCAGACTGTGTAAACAAGTCATGTTTCTGATTTCTCAGATGATACAAAGCAGTGATTTTCCATTCATATAAACCCCCATTATCCACTCTGTATATATCTTCCAAACGTTTAAGAATATATCCGTCATAAAATCCGTGTTCCGTGATATGAGCAATCAAAACATAATCTTCCGTTACTTTCAGAACATATCCTGTCAGATGTGCAAGCGTATTTTCAAAATTGGAATATATGCTTACTACTTCATGCTTTTGGGCGAAATCACTTAAAATTTCAAACATTGCAAATCAACCCATTTCTTATTATTTTACTGTTACACTGAAATATTTTTTTGCAATAGTACCGTCTTTATCCTGAACTTTTATGCAAATATCATAATCTGTATTGGTATAAGGTCTTACAATTATTTCGGAATTATCTTTATATCCCTGACGAACAGTCCACTTGCTTTCGGATTTTTTCTTGTAAAGCACTGCATATTGGTAATTTCCCATACCTCCCGTTGCGGAACCCTTTACTGTAACGGTATTTCCTTTTTTGATAGTTGCTGACGATATAACAGAAGTATTTTTCAGCTTTTCATTGACTTTCAATTCAAAGAATTTCTTTATGATTTTGCCCGTACTGTCTTTGACTTTGACGCATATATCATAATCAGTTGCTTTTGCGGGCTTGAATGTTATAATATTGTTTGAACTGTAATTCTGCTTGACAGTCCATTTTTTTTCGGATTTTTTCTTTATAAGAAGTGCGTAAGTATCGGAATTTTTGTTAAAATACGGTGAGGTATTGACAGTTACCGTATCACCAAGCACTATCTCATCCGCTGAAAACAGTGTTAAATCACCGTTACCGCAATTTTCAAACGTGCCACGGTCGGAATTGTCCCATTCAGCAGTTGATGGAACAATTATCTTATGCAGATTACTGCAGCCGCCAAAAGCATAACGATCTATTTTTTTCACACTTTTCGGTATTTTAAGTTCTGTCAGGCTTGTACAGTTTATAAAAGAAGATATCCTTTCCACACCATCGGGAATAACAAAGTTCTGAAGGCTTGTGCAGCCGTCAAACATACCGATTCTTTCAATCCCTTTTGGAAATGTGATATTGGTCAGTCCCGCACAGCCTTTAAACGCTCCCCATGCGTCCCTTACACCTTCGGGAATGATATAGCTTCCTTTTCTTGCTGTCGGATATCTTTGCAATATGGTCATGTTTTTATTGAACAAAACACCATCAACTGATGTATGATAAGGATTGTCTTTTGAAACATTGATTTCTTTAAGATTGGGACAGTCATCACACGTTGCCACCATATATAATCTTTTGCCTACATATACTTTTTCAAGTGAGGGACAGTCTTCCAAATCCAAACGGTCAACACTGTCGGGAATAATGAGTGAAGTCAGCCCCGTACATTTTCTGAATACGGTGTTACATACCTCTCTGACTGTATCGGGAATGGCATATTCTCCTTTTTTGGCTGTCGGATAGGCTTCCAAACAACTTCCGTCTTTGCTGAGCAGGGCACCGTCAATGGATATATGGTTTTCATTTGTGGAGGAAACATTGATTTCTGTCAGACCTTTCAATGCATCCAAACCGACACATACAATACTGTCGGGAAGTGTTATGCTTGATACAGATGTATTGATGGTTTCGGGATATTCCTCATAGGACATCAGAATAATATTTTTCACCATTTTTCCATCAATTTTCTCAGGAATCACAAGTTTCTGTGCATTGCCCTCATATTTCACAATGGTAACAGTGTTATCATCATACACGTCATATCTGAAATCGCCGAAAGTTTCATAAGAAGATACTCTCACACTTGGGGTATCGGGCTGATCAAAATCCATATATGCCCCTGCTGTCGTGCCTGTACACATTATCATAGCTGCTGCAAGTGATATGCCAAGAATTTTACACAAAATTTTACCTTTCATTTTAACAACCTCCATTATTGATATAAGAATAATTCTATCGACAGTTTAAATATACTGCCGTCACATTCACATTTTATTTTGCCGTCATATTTTTTGATAACTTGTTGTATAGAGTACAATCCGAAACCATGTATATCGGGATTTGCTTTTGTCGTTTCGGGAAGAAACTCGTTGATTTCCACATTTTTAATGACGGGATTGGAAATTTCTATCAGGACAAATCCCACACCGCACTTTGATGTGATATGAATTTCTGACGGCAAACCGATTTTTTCACAGGCTTCAATGGCATTATCAAGTGCATTTCCGAAAATAATGCACATATCCACATTTTCCACCCCTCCACCTGGAACAGCACCTTCAAAAGTAATGACCGTATTTATTTTAGCTGCCGTTTTCAGTTTATCATTGAGTAAAGCATCAACGATACTGTTTCCCGTATGGAAACAAATACCGTCATCAAGTCGTTCATTCATTGTATCAAGCATTTCAAAAGCCTCTTTTGTCCTGTTGTCAGACAGAAGCTTTTTCAGACCTATCTGCATATTTTTATAATCGTGCCTGAAACGCCTGATTTCAAGATACGAATCGGAAAGCTGTCTATAATAGTCATGCTGTGCAGTAATGAATTTTTTATAGTTTTCTGCCTTATTTTTTATGATCCTGTTTGTCATGGAATACATGATGATAAATACAACCGTCAAAGTAAAAAGGACTATCATAATAAGAAAAATTATTTTTGTTGTGTTATATTTGGTAAAGTTATGGGGAAACATTGGTTCTTTTATGACCAGTACAGATAAATTGGAACATACTATCAAAAGGCAAAGCAAAAGAAGCTTTATATTTTTGGGAGTGTGAACCATTATCGTTCTCAATTTATTTCTCATTTTCGTCATACAAATAATCGTTATTCCCGCTGCCGTAAATGTATTTACAGCAAGTTCATAGGCGAAATTGACAGAACTGTCCATGCCGATTAGCCCGTCTATGCACATACAAATCAGTATGTTGAAAAAATGCAGAAAAAGATGTATCTGTATAATAATGAGCAGGGAAGATTTTCTTATTGTCCAGCGGTCAAGCAAAGGAATAAATAGAATATAACCCAAGACTGTCAGAAAGGTAACATCGGCATCATGGAAATTGTACACTATCCATACAGGCATAAAACAGGCAAGTGAAAGAAAAATTCTTTCCGTTCTGTATTTAAAACGGAACACTTTTGTATATAAAAGCAGCGTACAAAGGTAATAAAACATCAGTTCCAATACCATTCCCGCTGTATTTGCAGGCATTTGGCTATTCATTTTTTATCACACCATCGTAAAATTTTTTACAAACTCCGAATATATTTTTTTGAAATGCGGCAACATTGTCCTGCTGATAACAGCTTTTTCACCGTTTATCAATGTGATTTCATTTTTGCGTATCGCCGAAATACAGTGCATATTGATAATATAAGCCTTATGCACACGGCAAAAACAATGTTTCGGCAGTAATTCCCCGATTTTTGAAATATTCTTTGAGGATTTATATGTACATTCTTTTGTTCTGATAAAACTGTTTCTTCCGTCGGCTTCAATATAGATAATATTTTCTGTTTTGATGATATGCCGTTCATTATTTTCAACTATCATAATGGGATTCAACATTTTTTGCTGTCGGATATAGCTGTCCATGGCAGAAAAAAGTTTTTCCTTTTCAATCGGCTTGATGAAAAATCGGAACGGCTGTACTTCAAACGAATCCAGAATAAATTCCGGATAGCTTGTTACAAAAATGATACTGCAATTATATTTTCTGTTTCGGAGCTGTCTTGCTGTTTCCAAACCGTCAATATCCGGCATGAGATAATCCATAAATACCATATCAAAAATATCCTGTGATTCAAGCAGGGATTTGCCATTCTCATATTCTGCTATATCTATGGCAGTTCTTTTTTCTTTTTTATATTCATCCAATAATACTTTTATATCCTCTCTGAACAAAGCATTATCATCGCACACTGCTATGAGCATTCCATTTTTCACCCCTCATAACAATACTATCACATATAAAAAACATTTTCAATATTTCAAATTCCGTTCTTCCTCAAAATCATACCGTTCCTTACAACATATCCCCATACCGATTATTACAAGTGATACAATGAAACAAAAAACATAAAGGAGAATTAAGATGAAGTCAACAAAAGGTTTCAAAATCGGATTATGGATCGGTGCAGTTGTTGGGGTATTTGTATTGATATGGACAATTTTTTTGTCTGTGGATTATTCCAACAAGAAAAGCAATGGCGTTGAAGTACAAGCAACCATTGAACAGATAGAATATACCAAACGCACCAGAAAAGGTATTGTTTCTCAATACGGTACAGCATCATATACGGACAACAATGGCGGTATTCATTATTTTAACGGTTTTCTCGGCAATTATGTAAATGTCGGAGATAAAATCAGTGTCATCTATGAAAAAGATAATCCCGATTCGGTAGTGCGTGAAAATGAGGCTTTGACATGGATGCCGTGGCTGGCTGTCGGAATTATCGTATTTTGTGGAGGCGGTGCTTTACTGCTTACGTTTTTCGGAGTTGGCAAAAAAAGCGTACACTGTGAACATCAGAATGTATCGCCTGCCGAACTGGCAAGAGTTATCAATGAATATATGCCGCAGACAAGACAGAAATTCATTTCCGAACGCAGTAAAAACAAGCATACAGACAAGCTGGGCTGTGATACCGTTCTGCAAACAATGCTTGACAGAGGTGACAGTTTAAAACAGATATATGACAATTATCAAACGATACTTTCATCTGATGATATTCGTCTTGGTGCAGTCGTGAGCGTTACCGACAGAGATATTTATGCCCAAATGAAAGATATTATGAGTGATGATATAGACAGCGGCAGGGCAAGATTTACCGTTCCCGCCATCATGGTCTATGGAACAGATGATTATTTCAACAGTCACCCCGAGGAATTGATGGCAATAGCAGACCGCTTATCAGGAAACTGCTATGGCTTGAATGTCAATCAGCATGACAGCGAATTGATAAGCTATGTATTGAATAATAATTCCCGTCCGTTTGGTATGCGTTATCAAAGTGAACTTACTTTCGGACATAATGTCATTCTTTCAACAGTAATTTTAAGCAAACCGGCACTCTGCAACAAGAAACTTTGCAACAAACTGCTTTATCTGGCTGTACAAGGTCAATATGCCGCTGTGATTCCGGCATGGTACTATTCGTTATGGGAACTCAGTGCATTCTAAAAAATCAGACGGCACATGGTACTGACAAAAATCAGAACTCTGTGCCGTTTTTATGTGGGGATAAATCGGGAATATTTGTTATCAATCAAATAATCTTGCCGTCAGAGATTTCTATTTTTCTTTGGCAGGAATCGGCAATTCCCATATCATGTGTAATGATAATAATGGTTTTGCCGTCATCATTCAAATTTTTGAAAAGCTCCATTATCTCGGCAGAAGTCTTTGTATCCAATGCACCTGTCGGTTCATCAGCAAGTATGAATGACGGATTATTGACAATAGCCCTTGCGATAGCTACACGCTGTTTCTGACCGCCTGACAGTTTATTGACAGGCTTGTTGGCAAGTTCCGCTATGCCGACACGCTTTAATGCTGCCAATGCCTTTGCCTTTGGTTTGTCGGATTTTTTTGAATGGCTGAAATAAAGCGGTATTCTGACATTTTCAAGTACCGTATATTCCTCTACTAATGCAAAATCCTGCATGACGATACCGACTTTTTCATTTCGTATGTTTGCAAGCTGTTTATCTGACAGTTTATGCACATTGGTTTCATCAATCGTATATGTACCGCTCTCAAATGTATCTATACAGCCGATTATATGCAGTAATGTTGATTTTCCTGCACCAGACTTTCCTATAATGGCTACCATTTCACCATCATCTATCTTCAAAGAAACGTCTTTGAGAGCCGTGAATGCGTTGGATTTTTTGTAATTATATGTCTTTGTAAGGTTTTCAATTTTTATCATCGTCAGTTCTCCTTTATCGTTTCAACAGGTGATGTTTTATATATCTGAATAAACGGTATCACAAGCGACAAAATCAATATAAAAGCTGTTATTATCAGTGTAATATAAATATTGTTGACTGCAAGGTTCTGTTCAAACATGGCGGCATAGTCTGAATTTTGGAATACAAGAAATGCTGTTGTACCGACTATACAGCCGCCTATGAGTATTATGAGTGAATATGACAGCGATATTTTCAAGCAGTCTTTCCACCGACAGCCACAAAGAAAATAAATACCGTAATTTCTCATTTGACTTCTTGTATTCATGGCAACGGAACATATCAATTCCGCTAACACTATCACAAATACACATATCAATATCGGCAATAGTTTTATGTACTGTTCATTGATATAATCAAGAGAATTTTTATTATATTCTGAAAGAAGTGCTAAATTTTTGGAATTTGCCATCAATTTTTCTTTATTTCTCTGACGAATTTCATCACTTGGAGAGGCATTGTAATACATAAAGCTGACAGTTTGTGCAATAAAATGAGGATCGGACAATGTTTCATCTGCCGAAGCAGATACAAAAAATGTACAGGCATTTGAAGTTAACGGGACATCATAGAAATTCATAACATTGCTTTTTGAATTATTAATTTGTATATTCGTGGCAAGTGACGGAATATATTGTTCTTCGGCAATAATCCCGACAATCTTTATTTTGCACAACTTATCATTAATTTTTCCCTCTATCACATTACCTAATCTCAATCTTTCATCATCTTTATCACTGCCTTTAAATATGACAGCTTCTATTTCTCCGTTTTCATTTTTTTCAGAGCTTGCCCATTTACCCTCTGCAACAGGTAATTTCAATTTTGAAAATATACTGTTGTCGATAGATACAACATTTCTTGTAAACCAAACATCATTTGTGATCAACTGTAAACCGTAATTGTTCACTACGGTAACATCTCCCTCAAAAGAGTCACACATATTCTTGATAGTCAAGTCTTTATCGTAATTTCCAATTCCTTTGCCGATGAAAAAGAACCCGTCTTGTGAAATAATATCCCGATAAGGCTCATAATATGCCGAACGGCTGTTATATGCGGCAATAGCCATGTTTCCGACAACGAGTATTGCGGCAAGTTCCAGTATGATAAGTACATTGAAAAGCGGTTTCTTGACAACAGAATAAAATCCATATTTTAAATATTTCAAACTATTTACCCCCTACATTTTTCTTTTCATATCGGTAATAGTGGCTTTTGTCGATGGAATAACCGTAAATGTCATAATTATCATTGCAAGCACAATATAAACTGCCAAAACAATCCAATAAATCATATCTGTGTAGAAATCCTTAAAAGACGGATATAATTCCGCTATGCCTTTGAAAAATACAAACTTAAACAGCACAAAACCTATTACAGATGTTACTATCATTGTGAGGAAAATTTCAAGCATATATATAATATGCACTTTTCCCCGTGTACAGCCACAAAGTCTTAATATTGTCAGTGTATTTTTTCTGTCGGATAAAACATAGTTATAAAATTTTGCGATTGCAAGCAGTATTATTACCATTACAACAAGCGATATTACATAAACCATTTGATTTAACTGTACTTCGGCAGGATCATAGGGATCGGGAGGATAGATATTTTTTATACGGGTACCGAATACAGTATTAAATATGTCTGTCACTTTGTCTATATCTTTTTGTGTAAGCTTATCCTCAAATGCCACCTGCATAGCATATACAACAAACTCATCATCAAGTGCATTGTATGGAATGAAAACACCGTGTTCTCTTTCTGCTACACACTTATAATCATATCCGTGAATATTATAAGTTTGACCAACTTTATACCCTATATCAACTTTTAGAGCAGGGGCTAATATGATTTTGTCGGTTGTATCAAGATATATCTTGTCCATATCAGCAAGAGTAATTTTGGGGAATGCTGTGAAAAAAGTATTGTCATAAAATTTTTTCAAATCTGTGATTTTACTGTCATATAATCCCATGTTTATATCTTTTAGTTTGTATCCATCAAGTCTGTCAATAAAATTATTGATATATCCACGCATCTCAGATATCGGAATGACACCTTCATGCTTTACTTCATATATTCTTTTTGAAATATCAGAAACATCTTTAAGATCTTTTACTAAAAATATTCCAATTTTCCGTTTTCATCAAGTTGAAAAACTTCCTGAAAATGTTCATATTCATCGGTATTTGTTTCAAACATAAAGTTAAAAGAATTGAATGTCTCTGCCTTTTTATTTTCGGCATACATATTATTAGCCATACCACAAGTAATAAAAGCCGCAACACAACAGATAATTTGTACAGCAATGAATAATACAAACATAACAGGGTGATAGATGATAAATTTCTTGATATTTTTAAACGTGAGCGATATGTATTTCATAACTATCTCCTTATTTTCAAAGTTAACGACATCAGAGCAACAAATTTTTAGTTAACCTTCAAAACTTAAATATACAGTATAGTAACTGCTGTCCAAGTAATAAGGTGTTGAAGGTTTCTTGGTATTCGTAAAGGCAAAATAATGTGAACCAGCTTGTGCATTCTGTGCATTACCTATTATACCAAGTGAAAAAATATTATCAGCATTGGTGGAAGAAGTATTAATGTGTACACTTATTGTGTTTCCTGAATTGGAACTATAATTGAGTTCATCGAAGTCATACGGACCATTACACTTGTAGGTTGTTACTTCTACATATTTATAATTGTAGTAGTCTGATGAATTCAAGGCGAAAACTGTTGCACCAGTATTGTTACTCGTCAATTTAATATGATTTCCTGTAGCTTCACAAGAAAAAGTAGAATTACTGGCAGAATTGCGTGCACAAGCATTAGCCAAAATGCCACCACATGAAATGCTGCTGACGGCAAGAATTGAGAGAAATGTGATAATTTTCTTTTTCATAGCGTATTTAGCCTCCTTTACTTTTTATGTTGCTCTTTTGTCGTTTATCTCTGCACAAGTGTGCTAAATAAACTATATCATATCTAAATAAGAAAAGCAATGAATTATTTAGTAAAAAATGTGATATTTGTGTAGAAAATTACTATATAAATTTGTTGTATATTACCTTTTTTAGTACGATATAAACATTTATGCATTTCTTTTCATATCGGTTATGGTCGCCTTGGTGGACGGGATAACCGTAAATGCCATAATGATCATTGCAAGTATGATATAGACCGCCAAGACAATCAAGTAAACCGTATCCGTGTAAAATTCCTTTAAAGACGGATATAATTCTGCTATGCCTTTGAAAACCACAAACTTGAACAAAACAAAGCCTATAACAGATGTTACTATCATTGTCAGAAAAATTTCAAGCATATAGATAATATGCACTTTACCCCTCGTACAGCCGCACAACCTTAATATCGTCAACGTGTTTTTTCTGTCGGATAAAATATAATTATAGAATTTTGCGATGGCAAGCAATATTATCACCATCACGACAAGCGATATTACATAAACCATTTGATTTAAATGTACTTCAATCGGATCATAAGGTTCTGGAGGAAAAGAATCATTTATATGTTCACCGAACAAAGAATTAAATATAGGTGTAAGTTCATCTATGTTTTGTTGTGTCAGTTTATCTTCAAAACTCACATATAACAGATATACTCTGAAATCGTCATCAAGAGCATTATAAGGTATAAACGGAATACTGTCGCAATCAGCAACACATTTATATTCATATCCATTCATTTCATATGTTTTGCCAATTTGATAACCATTCTCATCGTTTGTAGTTGGACCTACAATTATTTTTTCATTTGAGTTTATATAGATTTTTTGAATATTAGATTTTATATTCATATTATCATCGGGAAATAGTGTAACAAATGTTTGAGTGAATTTGCCTATATACTCCATATTATTCGGAATTAAAAATAAATCTATACCTACTATGTTGTATTTACTTAATCTATCCAATAAATGGGGTATTTTCTCACGCATTTATTGCATATACTCTTTCAGACGGATCTGCATCTTCACCTTTGCCATAATGCAGACCATAAACTCTGCCTTGTTCATCTAAATATTGATTATTCTGCAGCTCTTCAATTTCATCTAAATTTTGTTCAAAGTTTATTTTATAAATAGAACTGAAAGATATTTTCTCATTAACATAATACATATTATTTGCCATACCACAAGTAATAAAAGCCGCAACACAACAGATAATTTGTACAGCAATGAATAATACAAACATAACAGGGTGATGTATAATAAACTTTTTGATATTTTTGAATGTGAGGGCTATGTACTTCATAAACACACTTCTTCCTAAATCATTATATTTTATTTTTATATACGCATTTAATCATATCAAGGGTGCATAGTAACAAAATATTTTTTGTATATAAATTTCAATATGTCAGAAAAAACGGGCAATTAAAAAAGGACAGGAAACAACTCCTGTCCCTTTTGTCACTTATGCAGCATTTATTATGAAAGACACTTTCCTGCATCAGTTCAATTTCTTCATTCATATCCGAAAAAATCATTTAATCGTCATGATTTCACTAAAACCTGTTATCTCAAATATCTCCATAATCGTATCGCTGACATTGATAACTTTCATTGAACCCTGACCATTCATTGTTTTTTGTGCCGAAAGCAGCACTCTGAGTCCTGCCGAAGATATATATTCCAGCTTTTCCATATCTATCACGAGTTCCTCTACACCGCTGATATTTTCTTTAACAGCTTTTTCCATTTCAGGTGCTGACATTGTATCAAGTCTGCCTGCAATTTTCAGTATGAGGCTTTTCTCATCTTTTTTCATTTCGATTGTCATAATTATCTTCTCCTTAAAAAATATTTTTTCATTCAGCATAAATCATGCCTGTTTTTTTAATAATTATAACGCTTTATGCGGTGCTGTGTCAACTGCAAATCAACAGGAATCTGTACACCGCATAAAGTACCATTGTTTGTAAGAATCTCTTATTGTGTACGCAAAATTTCCAATTTTTCTGAATTTCCGCCTAATGCAGAATATGCTACCATCGTAAACAGCAAGTCTGTAATTTTCTGCTCTTTCACAAAATTTACAAGATTCAAATCGAAATATCTCATGTCAATCACATAAATTTCTTCATAAGAACCAAACAAATATCCGGGTATCGCATTGCCGTAACTGTCCTTGACAATGGCAAGCTTTCTGCCATTCTTTACATTTGTTTTTACTCTGACAACTTGTTCATCACCGCCCATGAATGTCAGATAAGCATTGTGCTGTGGATCGCCTACTCCAACAAAGAAATCTCCTTCACTCATATTCGTGAAATCGGTGTCATAGTGTTCCGTTGTGCATTTATCCATGTTTGACGGAACATAATAAGTGAATGTTTCGGGATCATTATTGATATGCGGATCTTCCGTGAAGGCATACATTGTGCCTACAAAACCCTCTATATCATTCTTTTGATAAGTGGAAAGTTCCTTGAAGTCAAGATTTGCGACCTCTGCAAATTTCTGAGCCGCATAATACGCTCCCAACGGTGTCCAGTGATGGTCTGTGCGGAAATAAATATCCTCTGCCGTATGCTGTGCCAAAACCGTGTCTATATCTATACTGACAATACCGTCATCAAGTCTTGATGCAATGCTGTCAAAACATTCTTTCTGATTGATGCTGAATCCCGAATAATTGCTCGGCAGATAATATTCACTTGCAAGCGGAGCTATCATAGAGTAAATCTGTACGCTGTCGCCTAAATCACTATGGAAGTTATTGAGGGCTTCAACATAAGTATTTCCCGTACCGCCTCCCAACAGTTCCAATGCACGATAATGTCCGTTATGATTGACTACGATAATACCGTTTTCAACCGTATAATCAGCCTCTCCCATCTGACTTGTTTCGACTTTTGATTCCTGTGATACCTGTGAAACCGTAGATTCCTGTTTTGAAGTTTCCTTTGATGTTTCAGACGGTTTGGATTCCACTGACGGCTTTGAAGTTTCAACAGGTTTCGGCTTGTTTTTTATCTCTTTTGCACCGACAATTTTTACTTCGTCACCTGTATTCAGTCCAAAAATGCTTTTGAAATTATAGCCTGCCGTTTTGAAACTGTCACGAAAAGGCACTGTGTCATCATAAAATTCCGCTACCTGTCTGGTGAACTCTCCCGAAAAATAAGAACTGAATGAAAACTGCGGAAAAGTTGCCAATTTTCTTTTTTCAATCTGTGATTCGGTCGACCTCGGAAATACAATCAGAAACAGGGAAATCAATCCGAATACAACAAGCATGATAAGCACTGACAAAAATCCTGCCAATTTCGCAACATTTTTTCTCTTGATACGGTTAAAACGGTAAAGTTTTCCTTGATTTTGTGTCGGTTTATTTTCCATATTGCAATCACCTCACCTTTCAGAAACGAAAATACAAAAACGGATTGTTTGTACTGTCAACCAACAGAATACTCGACATTATCAGCAGATAACAGCAAATTGCCGTTCCGCCAAGCTTGCCGACCATATATACAACATTGTTGCCCCATTCGTTGAAGAAATATTTGATTTTTTGCAGTATCGGCATAGAAACGGCTATGGCGAACAAAATCAAGAAAATATTGTTCAGAAACGAATTCCATGTTGCAATATCCGAAAAGGCATTTCCGTTTGTCATCATGCTGATGCCTGTTATATTAATAAAGAAATTGCCTAACTGTTTCATATCGGAGAAACAGAAAATGCCAAAGCCTATTACAATAATCAGCTTGCTGTAAATATGTGTCAGCACTTTGTTCCATTTTTTCATACGTTTTTTTCCGAGCTTAGTTTCGATAAATATAAATATTCCAAAGTACAGTCCCCAGAAAATGAAGTTCCATGAAGCACCGTGCCAAAGTCCCGTACAGAACCATACCAAAAACAAATTCAAATATTTTCTCTGCTTGCCCATTATAGGCACATAAAACAGATAATCTCTGAAAAATGAACTCAATGAAATATGCCATCTCTGCCAGAATTCGCTGATTGTTTTGCAGATGAACGGATAATTGAAATTCTCGTTAAAATGGAATCCGAACATTCTTCCGAGACCTATCGCAATATCGGAATATCCGCTGAAATCAAAATATACATACAATGAATAGCAAATAACGACAAACCATGTTCCCAAAAATGACATCGAGGAAATATCATTATAAGGCTGACCGTTGAGAAAATCTCCGAAATATTCCTTTACAATGTCATACAGACTGTTTGCAATAATGACTTTTTTGGCTAAGCCTATAATGGCTCTTGTTGCCCCCTCGCTTATATCGGAAACAGTTGCCCTTCGTTTGTCGATTTCCTGCTCGATAACGCTGTAACGTACAATAGGACCTGCCACAAGCTGCGGAAACAATGATAAATACAGTAAAAATTTGTAAAAATGCTTTTGCGGCGGAACAGTTTCCCAATAGCAGTCCATAATATATGAAATTGCCTGAAATGTGAAAAAGCTGATACCGATAGGCATTACAATATGCGGTACAGGTATTCCGATGTGAAGCAGTCCGTTGATATTCTCCACGAGAAATCCTGTATATTTGAAAATTACAAGCAGAAGAATATCCGCACCAATCGCTATCCCCGCAAAAAGCTGTGCTTTGGAAGTTTCCTTATGCTGTGCAACTTTCAGAGCCATAAACCAATTCAGATACGCACTGAATAACAGCAGGATTACCCATACAGGTTCGCCCCACGCATAAAATACCAAAGAGGCAACAATAAGCACAATGTTTTTCTGTTTCAGACTTTTTCGGGTATAATATGCCAAAAATACAACTGCCAAAAACAGATACACAAAATACAATGATGAAAATACCATTATAATTTTTTCCTTTCCTTTTAATTTTCTTTATATCAATTTACAAGCGACTCCAATTCCTCACATCTCTGATAAGTAGCAGATGCCATCGCATTGTTGATAAAAATAACTTCATCAATTTCATTATCCGCAAGATACTGATTTAAATTAAACTCCGCATAGCGTGAGTCTATCATATGAGTTTCGCTGTAAGTATAGGCTATGAACGGACAAAAGGCGTTTCCGTAGGATTCCTTTACAATAGCAATTTTCTTACCATTGCCGTCATTGTTTTTGGATACGATAAGCGGCTGGTCTCCTCCGAGGAATACACCGTAGGCATTCACCCCTTCTGCATATTCATGAATCAGGCTGTACTCATACAATTCATTACCCTCATCATCATACAGCATTGTATCAATATCCTTATCAACAGTGAAATATTCAACATAATCTTCTTTCAAATCATTCAGTCCGTCAACGTCACTGTCTGCAAGACTGCCCTGATAGCCCTCTATTTTTTTAGAGGTCATACTGTCAATCGGTATCGCATCAATGCCTGCTGTCTTACAGAAATCCGCATAGGCATAATAAGCCGCTCTGCCTGTCCAGTGATGGTCTGTGTTGAAATAAAGATATTCATCTCTGTGCTGCATAAGCGTATTATATGTATTTACGGGAATGATACCATCAGCGGAATAACTGCTTGTGATTTTATTGAGATAATCTTCCTGTGATGATACGGTATCTTTGAATTTATCGGGAAGTGTAACACCGCAGTGTGTTGGAACAAGAACATTATATATCTTTATGCTGTCATCAAGACTGTTTCTGATAGTTGACATAACATCGGCATAATTTTCAGCCATATCATCATTTCCGAAAAACTGTTCATAAGCAACACCATTATAGACAAGCAAACCGTTTATATATTCCCCGTCACTGTCGGGTGTAGGGTCGTCAATATCGGGGACAGTATTTTCTTTTGAACTTTCTTCGGGTTCATCACTTGATTCGACAGTGCTCTCCTGCTGTTGGTCTGATACAACAGATAACGTATCATTATTTTGATTTTGTTCGGTTGAAACAGAGGGTGCAGCACTCTCACCGCAGCCCGAAAGGCATAATGTTGATATCAATATTGCCGAAAACAGAATCTTAAAATATCTTTTCATATTCTCTCTCCCTCAAATTTTTTTGTATAAATACAGCTTATTGCAGTTATCATGACGGACATATTCCACTTTGTCCATCATTTTTTTTACCATAAAGATACCCAGACCACCGATTTTTCTTTCACTTGCCGTCAAAGATGTATCGGGGTCGGCATTTGCAAGTGGATTAAATGGCTTTCCGCTGTCAGTCAATTCTATGCAGACAGTATTATTATTTGTCAGATAAATGTCAATATCCGCTGTTCCCTTACCTTCGGGATAAGCATAGCTTGCAATATTTACGAATATTTCCTCAACAGAGGTATCTATCTGCATTTGTGCCTTTGGAGAACAATTTACGCTTTCAAGAAAACTGTCAATAAATTCCAGAACTTCCGAAAGATTTTTTACATCTGCATCTGTTTTCACGATGATTCCTCCAATCTGATACAAAGCATTGTAAGGTCATCAAACTGTTGGACACCGTCTGCAAATCTGTCTGTTTCTCTACGCACATTTTCAAGTATCTGTTTCGGAGAACCGTCAGGAGAAATATTCAATGCCGCAAGCATTCTTTCCGTGCCGAAAAGCTGATTATTTTTGTCAGTTGCCTCCGGAACGCCGTCTGTATATAAAAACAGCGTATCGCCCTTTTCCATTTGTATCTCATATTGCCTGTATTTCATGCCTTCCATTCCGCCTATGACAAATCCGTGCTTGTCCTTGAAAAGCTCAAAATTTCCGCCGGCTTTTTTGATAGCAGGATATTCATGTCCCGCATTTGCAGCTTGCAGCTTTCCTGTAGAAATCTCTAAAATTCCCAACCATACTGTTACAAACATATCTTCATAATTATGAGCACATATTGCGGTATTACCGGCTGTCAGAATCTCTGACGGAGATTTTCCCATTTTGGCATAATTTGCAAAGATAATTTTTGCCGCCATCATGAACAATGCAGCAGGAACACCTTTTCCCGAAACGTCTGCAATGGTCATGCACAGGTGGTCATCATCTGTAAAGAAAAAGTCATAGAAATCACCGCCTACTTCCTTTGCAGGTGTCATTGAGGCATAAATATCAAATTCCTTTCTGTTCGGGAAAGGCGGAAATGTATTTGGGAGCATACTTGCCTGAATACGTGTTGCAAGTGAAAGTTCCGTCTTTATGCGTTCCTTTTCGGCTGTAATATTTGTAAGGTCACTTACATATTTTACTATCTTTTCTTCCATATTGTCGATAGAGTCTGCAAGAATGCCTATTTCATCATTGTTGCGGATGATTTTTGTCAGTTTGCTTTCGGGAATAGTATTTTCCTTTGCAAAACGACTCGATTCCTCTGTGATTTTCCTGACAGGTCTTAAAAATACCGTATGAAGGTATATCGTCTGTCCGACAATGACAAATATAACCAAACCTATCATTGAAAAAAATACCTTGTTTATATAGGAATTACGGACATTGACCATAATATCCATCTGATGCTGAACACACAGGATAGCAGTCGTTTTTCCACCGTTCTTTAAAGGTATCATTGCAGTGATATGTGTATCCGTTTCGATATAACCTTTATCCCGTATAACAAGTTCCCTTTCTGATTTTCCTTCATAAAGCATACGGTATTTTTCACGGTATTCATCATTTGTCGTTTCACGGACATAGCCGAATTCATAGCGTGTATAATTACTGTTTTTATTGATAGTGGAAAACAGAAATGTGATATGCCCATAATCCGTAAGGTCGGGACGTATAACATATATAAACGTTGCTCCGTAAGAATTACAAAGCCTTTCTATAGAATCAAGTACCGTTTTATATTCTTCCGTTACACCTCCGCTTTGGACATATTCTTCCATTTTATCAGTGTCAAGTTCCATAGCTGCCGTTTCAGCCGTACGGAAAGCTCCGTCTGCATACTGCGAAAGCAAAGCTTCTGTAAAGCTGTTATATCCTATTATACTGACAATAAGTGAAAACACAGCAAGCAACAGAACAATTCCAACAACACTTTTGAAAATGATACTTATTTTCTTTTTTCTTCTGTCCAAAATATTTTTGGACTTTGACATATTATCACTCCAATCATTTTTATTCTGATACGATAATAATCGGCTATTCCAACAAACAATAAATACAGGGCAGATTACTGACAACAAATCTGCCCTATATTTATTATAACATACCCTGTCCAACTAATATCCAACAAATATACAACAAAATGGTATAAAAAACAAAAGTTCTCTTTTTTCGACAACAAATCATAATCCAAATTGTGCAATTTGACGTTACATTAAAATTTGCCCATTTAATGGAATCAAGTTTGCCATAAAAGTATTTTTTATTTTTTTCTTTTATCCGAAAAATACTGTTCGATATTCTTATCAAACTCCGAAATTTGTTTCATAATACTCTCACAAGAATATGAACATCCGTTTTGTATCCATTTTTGAATCACGGCAAGAAGCCCGCTTGAACGATAACAGCATATATAAACAAGGTCTTCATTGTTTATGGAAATCCCAAGCTTTTCACTATATATTTTTTGAAGCGTTCCCTCAATAAGACGGCTCATTTTATCCCTAAGCTTGTTGGTGGAATTAGGGCTGAATACCATATCGAAAGTGACACGATTATTATAAATATAATTGATAATTTCTTTAAAAAACTCCTCAGACGGCTTATCTGCAAGCTGTAATGTAATGAGTCCCATATTAAGCAGCAATTCATTTTCTACCTTGTCATAAAGATCATACACATCAAGATAATATTTATAGAATGTAACACGGCTTATATCTGCCTTATCGACTATTTCCTGTACAGTTATCTTACGCAGTTCCTTTTCCTTCAAAAGCTCCGAAAATGCTTGAAATATTGCCTTTTTGGTTTTGACGGTACGACGGTCTGATGATTTGCTTTCACTCATTGTTGACACACTCTCCTTTTCTGTATTATACAATTATAGCAAATTTTCTTTTTTTCTGCAATATCGTTTACAATTTTTGCCCGTAAGGAATCAACCTTATGTTTTTGAAAGAACTAACGATACATTAAAAATAGATTTGACATTTTTTAGACATAAGTTTATAATTAAATTGATAAGATTTTTTAATAGGAAGTGAAAATATGAGAATTATTTGTATTGATGATGAAAAATTGATTTTGGAGCTGACGGTTTCCATGTGCCGTGAACTGCCGCAAAAACCTGAAGTAGAGGGATTTAATAACGCAACAGATGCTCTTGAATATCTCTGCCACCATAAAGTCGATATTGCCATTATGGATATCAATATGCCGGATATGACCGGAATCATTCTGGCAGCAAAAATGAAAAAAATTAATAAAAATATTGCCATTATCTTTTTGACAGGATATTCGGAATATGCACTTGACGCAATTTCAATGCACGCATCAGGCTATCTTATGAAACCTGTCAGCAATGAACGACTGAAAGAAGAAGTTGATTATGCAATAGAAAATATTGAGCTTCACAAATATAAGCCAAAAAATACCAATATCTTTGTGAGGACCTTCGGGAGATTTGATGTATTTTTAGACGGAGAACCTATCGCATTTCAACGCTCCAGGTCAAAGGAACTTCTTGCATATCTCGTGGACAGACACGGCAGTTTTGTATCAAGAGCAGCCGCTTTTTCGGTTTTATGGGAAAACAGGACATATGACAGACCAATGCAGAAACAGTTTGATGTTATACTGAGAAGCCTTCGTGCAACATTGGACAAATACGGTATCAGCAATATAATCGAAATGAAAAAAGGATATATACGGGCAGTTCCCGAACAGTTTGACTGCGACCTGTACAGATTTTTTGACGGAAATATTGATACAATCAATTCCTTTCACGGCGAGTATATGAGTGAATACTCATGGGCAAGCATTACCGAAGCAAACATATCATAATAAGCAAAAAGCTGAATAATAAAAAGCTCCCCACTGCTTGATTTTAGCAGATGAGGAGCTTTTCACTTGAATTCATACGAAAACATTACAGATAATCAGAATGTATCTTTTCTGTTTTTCTTCTTTGAGGCAAATACTGCAATAAATCCTGATACTATAAATATTGGTATGATAAAGAACGGACAAGATTCACCTGTTTTGGGCGTACTTGTATTATCGGAAATCTGTGTCACAGAATTGTTGGAAGAATCTTCTTTTTTTATTTCAGAAGATTCTTCTTTCTTTATTTCAGAAGATTCTTCTTTCTTTATTTCACCCGTTACAAAAATACGGATTTCGATTTCACCGTCTGCAAAGATAAGTTTGAGAGTGTTTTCACCGTCTGAAAGGATAGTATTTGCAAACTCTCCCGAAAGCGTTACAGTACCGTTTTCAAGGGTTACACCCTCTGTATTTTCTGTTGCAACTAAACCACCGCCTATGCGTATCGCAACTGTATCTGATGTAGAATTTGTTCTGATAACGATATTTTCGCCTGAACGTCCCCATGTGATATTTGTATGTTCTGCCATTATGTTTTTTTCTTCCTCTGTCGCATAGGTCAGACCAAAACCTCTTTCATAGAGAACCGTATCGGTAAAGCTGTAATTTTCATCAAGCTGAGGAATGTTTATCGGAAGCTTTGCTACAGGTGCATCATCTTTGCTGAACATCATATAGAGAGCAGCAGGCATATTCGGACCATACTGCTGTATCTCCTTTACTTTATCACCGGGGTCTTCTTTCATGGTACGAGCCTGATAGGTGAGCATGATTGCGTCAGCCTTCTCAAAGCGGGCAACATAATAAGGGAGATTAACGGACATTACAATGAATTTACCACCATTTTCATGAATTGTATCCGCAAGAGTATCCGCCATTTTTGCAGTATCGTTTTTCAATGCCCTTTCACTGTACATTTCGGACATAAAGACAATATTATCTGCACCCTCTGCCATCGGCAGAACTTCATCAACTGTTTTGCCGTAATAAGAATATGCTTCAACGACATCTCCATTGGGAATTTTTCCGTCATTCGTGAGCTTTCTGACAGCGTAATTCATAGGTATCGTTTCATCATCATACGGAACAAGTACAACCGTTTTTTGATTGGGTACAGTTAAAGGAAGTGTATCATTATCATTTTTAACAAGAGTAATTGTTTTCTTGGCAAGTTCCCATTCTCTGTCGTGAATTTCCTTTGTACCGACATTGTTTACGGCATACTCCACACGTTCCTCAATATCAGAACCGTGTGGGCGGTCATTATCATCTGACTGATTTTATCCTCCGTTGTCATCGAGGAAAAATAGTCGTCTTTCTGTACTGCGGCAACAGGTATAGGAAATACCGAAAAAATCAATGCTGACGAAATCAATAAAGACAATGCTTTCTTTTTCATAAATAATCCTCTTTCTCAATTATATGATTATTTGATTACTATTACAACCTTGGGCTTATTCGGCAAATACTTTATACGAAGTTCATCACCAACTTTGATTTTTCCAGATGGATTGCTCAGCCTTGCCTCAACATCCTGACCGTCCTGTGTTCTGAATTTGACAAAGTAGATATATGTGGTATCCGTAAATCCATCACTGTCTGTACTTTCCTGTTCTTTTATGCGAGATACGACAGCATTTGCCTCGATACCGTTCTTTTTAATGGCATTGGTACGCATTATCGTGAAAATAATTCCGCCAACGATACCAACTACAACTACTCCGGTAATTATATAAATCAATATATCCATGATAATTTTCCTTTCTTTATATACTGTTGAACAACATTCTGCGACTGCCGCCCTTGTCATCACTTGCACCGCTGCGTGCAAAGGCGAGAATTGCAACAAACAACAAATCAAGATTTCTTTCTTTCGTATGGATGCGATAGAAACCACGCACAGGAATTTTATTTGCTATTTTGTGTTCTTCCGCCTCGTCCTCATGGACATACTGACTTGTTGTTTCAACGTATGCGATTTCTTCGCCATTTCTGCTGATATTATAACTGCCTGTCAGAATTTTGCCCTCTGCAAACTTGGATTCAACTGTAATTCCATTGCGTTTGAGATGCTTCCAAATATCTTCCCCATCCAATTTGAACGTATAGTGATTGTCCAAAATAAGGCTGTTCCAATCGGTTTCTTCTTCATGTCCGATAAAGTGTGATGTTGTCTTGTTATGCACATGGTCGATAAAATCAAATTTGAAATCACCTACAGGAGCAAACTTTGTCATTTTTGCCTCATAAAGCACTTTACGGTTCTTATCCTCAATGCGATGACCATATTTTGGTGTACCCACATCCGTAATGAAATAAAGCTCACGTTCTTCGCCCTTTTCCGACGGTGCATAAACGGTTTCTCCCTGTGTTTCTTTGAGCTGTTTGACGGATACTTTCTGCTTTACGGTCACACCTATTACCAAAACCAATATTGCACCGCCTATCACCATAGCATAAATGCCAAAGCCCATGCCCGAATGAATTGTTTCGGGATTCTTGGGGTCATACATGATTTCAACAGTTCCGCCTACGCTGTATGTGGGACTGTCGGAATCCAAAACAGTTGTATATTCCTTTCCGTCAACTGTATATTTGACTGTAACGATATGCCTTACATCGTTATCTGTGTCCGGATCGGGAATATAATCGGGATCTTCCTCGATAGAAATAATCGTTGCTGTTGTTTTTTCAAAACCTGCC
>CACZZB010000029.1 GCA_902785555.1 uncultured Ruminococcus sp. | reverse complement strand
GCTTTGTTTGTTTCATTGTCATAAAGACGGTAGAGATTCTTGAAACATGGATTTGTTATCTTGGCAACATTTTCACTTATCTTTATCTTAGGAGTTTCAACACCGTCTTTGAGAATGGAAACAACTTTGTATACACCGCCGAATACGGGTTCGGAACTTGCCGTGATAAGTCTTTCACCGACACCGAAGCTGTCTATTTTAGCACCCTGACGGAGCATATCGGAAATGATATATTCATCAAGAGAATTCGACGCACATATCTGACAGTCGGGGAAACCTGCTTCATCAAGCATTTTTCTTGCTTTCTTCGAGAGATATGTTATATCACCGCTGTCAATGCGTATGCCTTTGGGACGACAGCCCATTGGAACGAGTATATCATTGAAAACTTTTATTGCATTCGGGATACCCGATTTAATGACATTGTAAGTATCAACGAGAAGCGTGCAGGCATTGGGATAGCGTTTTGCATAAGCGGCAAAGGCTTCATATTCAGTGTCAAAGGACTGAATCCAGCTGTGAGCCATAGTACCGAGAGCAGGTACGGAAAAATCCCTGTCGGAAATAGTGCAGGCAGTACCGATACATCCGCCGATATAAGCCGCTCTTGCACCGAAAACTGCTCCGTCATAGCTGTGGGCACGTCTTGAACCGAATTCCATTACACCACGACCGTTAGCGGCACGGACAATTCTGTTGGCTTTTGTAGCGATAAGGCTCTGATGGTTTATTGTAAGCAAAATCATAGTTTCAACAAGCTGAGCCTGAATAATGGGACCTCTTACGGTGATGATAGGCTCATGAGGGAATATTGGAGTACCTTCTTCAACCGCCCATACGTCGCACGCAAATTTAAAGTTTCTGAGATATTCAAGGAAAGGCTCGCTGAAAATATTTTTAGTGCGGAGAAAAGCAATATCCTCATCGGTGAAAGTAAGGTTTTTGAGATATTCAACAGCCTGTTCAAGACCTGCCATGATGGCGAAGCCGCCCTTGTCGGGATTTCTGCGGTAGAACATATCGAAAGTAGCGGTAATATCTTTCATACCGTTTTCAAAGTAGCCGCCCGCCATTGTCAGTTCATAAAAGTCTGTAAGCATTGTAAGATTGATTTTATTGTAAGCCATAGTAAAAACTCCTTTATATTTTTATATTGTCATATCTTTCTCGTGTAAATCTTGCACAACTGTCCGTATAGTCCGTGCAGAGAAAATACCTTCTGTTTATGAAGAAATTGCTGAAAAGTCTTTCATTGAGTTCTTCTTCATTTTCAGGAAAGTTGTCAAAATCATCTTTTGAGATTTTGTAGAATTCCATATAACCGTTGCTTGAACTTGTGCCGAACTGGTAAACATACAAGCCGTAAATTTCAGGTGCAAAAATGCCGACCTTAAATCGTTTGCCGCATTTTAAAGTGTGGAAATCTTTATAAGAATAGATGTCTTTTTCAGCCATAATAACAACTCCTTTTATTTATATTCCTTTTCTGTACATAGCATATCCGATAGTGGTTGAAAGACCTGAATCGCAAATTTCAATGCCGTTTGTGTGCATGATGTAGAGAGCCATTATTTCGGCAAGCTCGGGGTCGTGGTTCGGCAGGGAACAAGTTGCTGTCAGGTCATAGGGAACTATCACACGGCACGGAACATTTCTTCTGTTGAAGTCGGCTTTAAGGGTGAGTGCAAACTGTATCACGCACATATCCGTACAGTCGCCTGTTATGATAAAAGTATTTTTACCCGAATTTTGTATAAAGTCGGCAACTTCGGGTTCAAGATAACCGTTTGTGGAGTTTTTTCCAAATACTTTGATATTGGGGTCGGAGTGTGCGATTTCATCTGTCAAAACACTTTCGGCAGTACCTTTCAGACAGTGAACGGGATATGTCGAAAATTCCGTACTGTCATTTGTATGTTCATCAGCGAGAGCGATAGTTTGTATATTCTCGTGTCTGCAAAATCTTGTGAACTGAGCAACATTATCATTTATAGAGAGGACTTCACAGCTTGACAAAGCACCTTCTTTAACAAAGCCGTTTATCATATCGACTATTACATGAAGTGTATTGCAGGAATTAATTTTGTCAAAACTAAGAGTGGGAAGATTTTTAAACCAATCATAAACAGATTTAAAATTGGTATTGAGAGCATTAAAGTCTTTTTTATGTTTCATAATTATCGGGCTCCTTTTGATATTTTTGATTTGATATTATCATCTTGATATTATTATATACCTATCTTTCAGAAAATGCAATAGGTTATTGAAAATTTTTTGAAAAATTTTTTCAAAAAAAGTAGTTCAAAAAATGTACAAAAAAGTATGCGTATATTTATATATGATACGACTATTATTTTGTATTTTTCACAAAGTTCAACAGGAATATTCTTGCATTATTCCTATTGTTATTTGTTCACAGATAATTTATAATTCTAATGGTGTCAAAAAATAGACAAATATACCATAAAAGAGGAGTGTGAGTTAATTGAGGTTGCGAAAACAGGCACTCGGTTCAAGAAACCTTATAGGAACAAGAGTAGAGGAGGCTCGTAAAAAAAAGGGCATGAAACAAAAAGAACTGCTTGCTCAGCTTCAGGTCAACGGTGTTGATATGAACGCATCGGGACTTTCAAAGCTTGAGGGACAGATAAGATATGTAACGGACGTTGAGCTGGTAGCTTTGGCAGATATACTTGAAGTATCTGTGGACTATCTTCTCGGCAGAGATTCAAAAAAATAACTTAAAAAATTTTCCCTTTTATCACTTGATGAAAGGGAATTTTTTTATATAATTTTATTGAATAATAATAAAAAATAAACTATAATTGAATAAAATATATCTATTTCGGGGAGGTGTATAGAAATAGAAGATGCTTGTTGTGCTGAAAAACTAAAAAAATAAATGAATTGGGGGTATTTGAGGACAGAGAAATAAGACGTTATAATATAAAGGAATTCATGGAGAAATTAGAGAATAATAAAGTACATTAGAATAGGCAAAAAAGAAAAAGATATAAAATAAAGTCGTATATTATGCTTAGGGAAAATTTTTTAACAAAAAGAACGGAGGAAATAAAAATGAAGAAGCTTAATAAAATATTTGCGGTATTGATGTCAGTAATAGCAGTGGGAGGTTTTGCAGATACAGCGGTATCGGCGGAAATGTACGGGGATATTGAGTATAGCGAGTATAACAGTGAGGTACATATATACAAATACATAGTTCCTGATGAGATAAACGGCAAAAAAGTTACTGCAATAAATCAGTCTGCTTTTCAGGAATGTAAAAGCCTTACAAGTGTAACTATCCCCGACAGTGTAACGTCAATTGGTATGGGAGCTTTCGGTGATTGTACAAGCCTTAAAAATATAAGTATCGGCAGCGGAATGAAGAAAATAGGCTCAACAGTATTCTATAAGTGTGACAATATCAGTGATGTATATTTCAACGGCAGTGAAGCACAGTGGAACAGCATAGAAATCGGATACAACAACAATACCCTGACAAATGCAAGTATACACTATAATTCAAAAATGCCCGAAGAACTTATGGAAGAAAGCAAGGCTGTCATTGAAAACAGCATTGATACAGCAAGCCGAAATCCCATAGAAAAATAAAATACCAATAATGGTATCAATATGATAATAATTATATTGGCTGTCGTTGCATTGGGCGGAATTATTCTTGCAATCGTATTTTTGAAGAAAAGCAGGAATGGTGGAATTTAGAAATGACAAAGTTTAAAAAAGTATTTGAAGTTTTGGTATTTTCATTTATAATATTGTGCTTAGGTGTGACAGGTACACAGGCATCATCGTATGAAACTTACGTTGATTTTGAATATGATGTGCTTGATGACGGCACAGTAGAAATTACAAAATATATGGGCAGTACGGAAACCATTGATATACCGGGTGAGATAGATGGCAGGAGAGTCAAGCAAATAAGCTCGTTGTTTTCTGATGGCTGTGAGAACCCTGACAAGCATAAATATACCCGAAAGTGTCGAAATAATATATTTGTATTTTGTGAATGACTGTCCGAACTTGATGGAAATAAATGTTGATAAGAATAACAGGAAATATGTATCGCTCGATGGAGTTTTGTTTGATAAAAGTAAAACACGGATAATTGCATATCCGCAGGGCAGGCAGTGAGATTATATGATACCCGAGGGTGTTAAGGAAATAGATGGAATGATTTTTGCTCATTGTCAGGGACTGACAAAAATATATATTCCATCGAGTGTAAGAAGATTTTATGCATATTCACTAAGCCATTGTGACAATCTGACAGATATATATTATGACGGTTCGGAGAAAAGATTAAAAAGTATATTGTATTATCCGAATATACCTTGCGGAAATGATTCATTCTATGCGAATAATACAAACTATTTTTCATCATATTATTCATATCAAGTAAATATACACTGTAATTACAGAATGTTCGGAGTGGTAATTACATTATCGTGTGTTGTACTGACATTTGTGCTAATATGGCTGTATGGTCGAAAAATCAAAAATAATGAATCAGCGGAAAACTGATTTTGCATATTATATAATGTAAGGTCTGTCAAAAACGGCTTTTTTGCATAAAAAGATTATCGAAATTGCATTTTAAATGTATGAAAGCAAAAAATGGCTGAATCTATCTTGACAAAAATATCTAATAGAAGTAAAATATATATGACTGAATAACAATTATCAATTGTTAATTAAATAATAGGGGGCTACAAAAAGCTATGTCAACAAAAGCATATTATCCTATATCTGAAATAGGAAAAGGAAAAGTCGGTTTTTCAAAGACACGTTCAATTATCGAGGGTGCATTCTACGGCAACAATGTAGTCGAGGTTTCTTCTCTTGCAGAGGCTTATAACCTTGCAAAAAATACGCCCGGTGCTATCGTTACGGATATGCCTATCTATAAGCCTGAGGAAGTAGGTCTTCCCGAAGGTGCACAGGTACTTCTCTTTAATGACGGTGCAGTAACAGGCAGATATGCCGCTGCAAGACGTATCAAGGGCGAACCCGGTGTAGATGATGCAAAACTCGATAAAGTAGTAATGGACGCTATATATAAAACACGTTTCAAGAAGCTCTATCATGCAACAGCATATATCGGACTTGACCCCGAATTTATGGTAAAAGCACATCTTCTTATCCCCGAGGGTGAGGAAATGCTAATGTATAACTGGCTTTTGAACTTCCAGTATATCAATGATACCTATGCAAAGATGTACAAAGAATCACAGCCCGTAGGCAGTGGCAATGAACCCGATATATATATCTTCTCAGACCCGCAGTGGGCTCCCACACCGTCACCTGACGTTGATTACAGCTGTCTTAGTGATGACCTTACCTGCTGCTACTTCGATACAAACAACAACTGTGCAGCTATCCTCGGTATGAAATACTTCGGTGAGCATAAAAAGGGTACACTTACAATAGCATGGGCTATTGCCAACCGCAACGGTTATGCTTCATGCCATGGCGGTCAGAAAGAATATACTCTTGCAGACGGCAGCAAATATGTTGCATCTGTATTCGGACTTTCAGGTTCGGGCAAATCAACTCTCACACACGCAAAGCATGACGGCAAATATCCGAATATAACAGTTCTCCATGATGATGCTTTCATCATCAATTCAGATACCTGTGCATCAATAGCACTTGAACCGTCATATTTCGATAAAACAGCAGACTATCCGACAGGCTGCCCCGATAACAAATATCTTCTCAGTGTACAGAACTGTTCCTGCACAAAGGACGAGGACGGCAAAATCCAGCTTGTAACAGAGGATATAAGAAACGGCAATGGTCGTGCAATCAAGTCAAAGCTCTGGTCACCGAACAGAGTTGACAAGATATCATCACCTGTCAATTCTATCATCTGGATAATGAAAGACCCGACAATACCTCCGTGCGTAAAGCTCAAAGGTGCAGCATTGGCTTCAGTAATGGGTGCAACGCTCGCTACAAAGACATCAACTGCTGAACGTGTAGCAGCAGGTACAGATATGAACGCACTCCGCATAGTTCCTTATGCTAATCCGTTCAGAACATATCCTCTCGTAAACGACTATGTGAAATTCAAGAAGCTCGTTGAAGAAAAAGACGTTGCTTGTTATATAGTAAATACAGGCGATTTCATGGGCAAGAAGGTACAGAAGGAAGATACCCTCGGTGTTCTTGAAGCTATCGTAGAGGGCAGAGCAAACTTTGAGAAGTGGGGATCTTTCGAGGATATCGAGATACTCAAATGGGAAGGTTTCGAGCCTGATATGAATGATGCCGATTATAAAGCAGCTCTCAAGAATGCTATGGAAAACCGTGTAAATGCAGTCAAGGGCTTTGCAGAGAAAAAGGGCGGCTATGATAAGCTCCCCGATGAAGCACTCGAAGCACTTCAGAAACTCGTTGATGAGCTCAATTGATTCAATCGGCAATTATAATTGCTGTTAAATAAAAAAATAACACCTCCCGTGGTATGATAAAAATATCATGGGAGGTGATTTTTATTATAATTCTATAAAATACGGGCATATATTTTCATAACTGCCGTCTTTCATTCGGAATCCTTTCGGAATAGTGCCAAGCTGTTTAAAGCCGATTCTTTCATACAGATGTTTTGCATGGATATTGCTTTCGACAACGGCATTGAACTGCAATATCCCGAAACCAATATTTTTAGCCTGTTCAATACAGTCCAAGACCAATTTTTCACCGATATGCTTTCCACGGCTCTCTGAACTTACAGCATAGCTTGCATTGCATATATGACCGCATCTGCCGATATTGTTCGGGTGAAGGATATACAGACCGTAAATTTTATCTCCCTCACACGCTACTCCTGTATAACTTTGAGAACTAAAAAATTCGGCACCTGTTTTGATATCCAGAAGTTCTTCCTGAGGAAATGCGATTCCGTCTTCTACAACTTCATTCCATATATGTATCATCTGTTCAAGGTCTTTCAAATCATATTTTCGTATATCCAAATCAAAAACTCTCCTTTTGTTCAACGCTTTCTGTTATTATCTTTCTTATTTCATCTATTCCCGTACCGTCATTTGATGAACACGGACATAATTTTATATCGGGATAATCGGACAATGTTCTTTTTAATTCGGCTAATCTTTGAATTTGCTGTGTCTTTTTGAGTTTATCCATTTTCGTAAGGGCGATTATAAAATTATAGTTGTTTTGATAAAGGAAGTCTATCATTGTCATGTCATCGGCTGTCGGGTTATGCCTCATATCGCATATCTGCACGACAAGGGCTATATTTCTGTCCTGTGCGAAAAAGCCTTCCATAAGCTCCGCCCATCTCTGCTTTTCAGCCTGTGATACTTTTGCATAGCCATATCCGGGAAGGTCTACAAGATATGCTTCTTTGAGCGAGAAAAAATTTATCGTAGCTGTTTTTCCGGGCTGTGAACTTACTCGTGCGATTGATTTCCTATATAATATTTTGTTTATCAGTGATGACTTTCCGACATTCGATTTGCCCGAAAATATTATCTCGGGCAAATCCGATTCGGGAAGCTGGCTCAGTTTACCATAAGCCGCTTTAAATTCTGCTATCTGAAAATTCATAAAAAACCTCTTTATTTATTGTTTTACGAGGGCTGTGTCAAGAACGGTATCTATATTATCAGCCATGACAAAGTTTATGGATTTCTTTACCACTTCATCTACTTCATCAAGGTCGGATTCATTATCTTTTGGGATTATGATAGTTTTGATGCCGAGCCTGTATGCAGCCATTGTTTTTTCTTTAAGTCCGCCTATCGGAAGAACCCGCCCTCTGATAGTAATTTCTCCTGTCATTGCAATATCTTTTCTTACGGGCAATCCTGTCAAAGCTGATGTTATGGCGGTTGCAAGAGTTATGCCTGCCGACGGACCGTCTTTTGGAACTGCTCCTTCAGGTACATGGATATGGATATCTTTGTCTTTGTAAAAGTCGCTGTCTATCGAGAGCTTTTCAGCCATAGTTCTGACACAGGTATATGCGGCATGGGCAGATTCTTTCATGACATCTCCGAGTGAGCCTGTCAGTTCTATCTTGCCCGTACCCTTCATTACAGCGACTTCAACGGGCAGAGTTTCACCGCCTACGGCTGTCCATGCAAGTCCCGTTGCTACACCGACTTCATCGGATTTATTCATGGTGTCATTCTTGAATTTCCTTGAACCGAGGTATTCCTCGATATTGTCCATGGAAATTTTTACGGTTCGTTTTTCACCTGATACTATTTTTACAGCCGCTTTATTCATTAATTTGGAAATATCTCTTTCAAGTGAACGTACACCCGATTCTCTTGTATAGCTGTCTATTATATCATATATTGCTTCATCGGATATTTTGAAATTTCTCGGAGAAAGTCCATGACGTTTGAGCTGTTTTGATACAAGATGTATTTTTGCGATATTGAATTTTTCTTCTCTTGTATAGCTGTCGATATGTATGATATCCATTCTGTCAAGCAACGGTGCAGGGATAGCCGTATAGTCATTTGCCGTTGTTATGAACATGACTTTGCTGAGGTCAAATGGCATATCTATGTAGTGGTCATAGAAAGTGGAATTCTGTTCTCCGTCAAGGACTTCGAGAAGTGCGGAAGTCGGGTCACCTCTGAAATCACTGCCGAGTTTATCCACTTCATCAAGGAGTATAAGAGGATTGGCTGAGCCTGCAAGTTTTACGGCATTCATTATACGACCCATCATTGCACCGATATAGGTACGTCTGTGACCTCTTATTTCGGCTTCATCATGTACACCGCCCAGAGCTATCCTTTCATAATTCCTGCCTGTTGCATCCGCTATCGAATGGGCAATGGACGTTTTGCCGACTCCGGGAGGACCTGCAAGGCATATTATCTGACCGTTTATGGAAGGATTCAGTTTTCTTACGGCAAGTGCTTCAATGACGTTTTCCTTGACCTTCTTCAAGCCGTAGTGATTTTTGTCGAGAACTGATGCTATACGCTTTATATCCTTTTTTTCTTTAGTATAGATACCCCATGGCAATTCTATGCAGGCATCAAGATAATTTCTTACGACATTCGCTTCGGCTGAATTTCCGAACATTTTTTCCAGCCTTGAAACTTCTTTCAAAAGAATATTCTTATTTTCATCGGTAGTTTTGAGATTTTCTATTTTTTCCTGATATTCAAGGACTTCTTCGGTAATATCATCAGTTTCACCGAGTTCTTCACGGATAGCTTTGAGTTTTTCTCTGAGATAATACTCTTTCTGATTATTGTCAAGACCGTTTTTGGTTTTTTCTGTCAATTCTTCTTCAATTGCAAGTATTTCGGTTTCATACCTGAACATTGCAATGACTTTTTCCATTCTCTCATCTTCATCAAGAGTTTCAAGAATTTCCTGTTTTTTATCATAGTCACGAATCATATTATCAGCGATATAATCGGCAAGAGTTCCTTCATCTTTCATTTCGTGTACAGTCATGACTATATCGTTTGTTATTCTGCCATTGAACATAAGATATTCGTCAAAAATCTCTCTGACTACATTTATCATTGCATCTTTTTTTGTATCGGATGATGAATGTGTTATCTCACATTCTTTGGTATCTGCAAGGATATATCCTGATTTTTCCTTTACATCAACCATTTCTGCACGATACATACCCTTGACGACTACTCTCACAATATTTTCCGAAAGCCTTACCATCTGGAGTATCCTTGCAACGACTCCCACAGAAAAAAGGTCGTCTTTTTGGGGTTCTTCATTGAAAGGGTCTTTTTGTGCAGTTATAAATACAAGCTGTTTGTCACCTTTCATAGCCGCACCCAATGCCCGCATTGATTTATTTCTTGAAATATCGAAATGCAGTATCGAACCGGGGAATATAACGAGTCCTCTCAGTGGCAAAACGGGTGCTTTAACTATATCTTTAATTTCATTCTCCATTTTTTTCTCCTATTTCTTCAAGTATTGATAGTTATTATAACACATTTGAAATTTATTATCAAGATAATTGTAAAATTCATCTTTTATTTCAAATTTTTTTCTTGACAAATCGAATTTTTTTTGTTATACTTATTAAGCAAATGCGGATATGGCGGAATTGGCAGACGCGTATGGTTCAGGTCCATATGAAAGCAATTTCATGCAGGTTCAAGTCCTGTTATCCGCACCAACCGATTTTGCGTCTTACTGTATAAGTAGGACGCAAATTTTTTTAACGACTTTCACATTCCCGATATTTTTTTCAGACAGCCGATATTTGCTTTGTATCTGCAAATACCTGCTGTCTATTGTTTTACAGACTTCTGAATATCTCGGAATATTTCATTATTGCTTCAACAGCCTTTTCGGGAGTATATTCCGATGTATTGATGCACATATCGTAATTTTTCGCACTTGTCCAATCCGTTTCCGTATGGTATTTGTAATAATCGGAACGGTGTTTGTTTATCTGATTGATAGTCTTTACAGCCTCTGATTTTGAAACGGACAGTTTTTTCATGATAGATTCGATACAGTCTATCTCATTGGCATATATGAAAACTCGCAATATCTTGTTTCCGCTGTTTTTTAATATATGGTCGGCACATCTGCCTACTATCACACAATCGCTGTCATCTGCCACATCTCGTATAACTTCCGCCTGTCGCATATAAATTTCGTTTTTGGAAACATATTTATTTTTCTCTGATGGGATTATATCATCAAACATTTTTTTCTTCATATCTTCATCATACTGTGCAAAATATTTCAGGTCTATCCCACTCCTGCTTGATGCAAGATATATCAGATTCCTGTCATAATACGGTATTCCCATCTTTTCGGACAACATTCTGCCTATTACTCGTCCTCCGCTTCCGTAGCTTCTTGATATTGTTATAATTAAATTTGACATATTAAGATTCCGCTCCTTGGTTTTATATAATTTACTGTATTTATTTTAACATCTAAAACAATTAATAGCAATATTCAAAATAAATTTATTTTTACTTTAAAAGTAAAAAACCGACTTTGTTTTAAAAGCCGGTTTTTTTGGATTTATTGGAGAATTTCAAGGGAATCGGTTTCGCTATTGATGTAGAATTGTTTGCCGTTGTATTGGAATATCGTTAAATCACCGTGGAAAATACCGTAAAGGTTTGATTTTCTTTTGAGTGGAGATGATTTTTTAACAAGCGTGAACGGAGAGGAGCTTTGTGGGTCAACGGAGTATATATACACTTCGGATAGTGTTTTTCCGTTACTGCCCTTGCTGTTGTCGGGAATAATTGCGACAGTATGAAGAAGTCCGTTTTCATACCATGTGTATCTGTAATTGAAACGGCAGTCTGAGGCAATTTCTCCCTGTGACTTATATATATATTTCGGCTCATCCGAAAAATCTATAATATCAAAACCGTCAGGCTTTCGGTTATAACGAAGATATAAGTTGTTGCCTATTGGTATCATTGACTTTATCGAACGGAATGGATAATTAAAATATTCATGTCCGTCAATGCCGGTCACTCTGTCGACAGAAAGCGATGTATTTTTGAAAGATACATTTCCGTTATCAAATTTTGCAATAACAAATTTGGCGGTTGTAGAACCTATTGAAGATTTACCGACAGTAATAATTGTATTGCCGTTATCCCATACTATATCATCTATTACATCATTGGAATTGTCCAGCTTGAAGGTTTGATAATTCAATGTATTGTTTTTGATGTCAGCCGACAGAGCAAGAATTTCGGAACTCCAATAATATAATATTCCGCTGTAATGCTGACAAATGATATTATAATTATCCCCCGATTTTTTTATGTCGAGAATATTTGTGACACCGGGATTATTTATATTGATTTTTGAAGTATATGAGAAGTTATCTGACATATCGAATATATATATATCAGGCTTGTCAAAGTCGTTCAAGGAATCTTTGATATAAAATGATATGGTATTTTCATCAAAGAATATTTCCTGAATGTCACCGTAAAAAGCCCTTTTTTCTGAGATTTCATTTTTCTGCAAATCCATTATCGAAACAGCATTGTAAAATACCCTTTTAGGTTCACCGAGAATATTTATTTCATCATCTGTCCATTTTATATCTTTATCGTCAAAAGAAAGATACGGCTTGTAATCATCAGTATCGGATTTGGCGGAAAATCCGCAGGCACACATACCGTCGGCAGTGAATAAATAAAGTTTGTTATCGGATATAAAAGCGGTTTCGAGCTGACCGCTTTGCATATACTGATGCTTGATTTGCGGATTTTCGGGGTCATCAAGGCTGTATATATTTACTGATGTTTTTAAGTCATCATATTGACCGACAGTACGGAGAAGTATCAGTTCATTTTGAGATATGAACATACCGGAAGTATAAGGATGAATGTCAAATTCCTTTAAAACAGTGGTTTGAGAAGAAATTGTATTGATATTTTTTAAAAGTTTGTTTTCTTTAAGGCTGAAAATCTGTATACCGTTTGAATATTTGTCAATATAGGAATTGAAATGATAGATATAGTCTTTGTACATGACACTTAACTGCATTTCATCAGCACCGTTTATATTTGCCGATACAGATTTTATTGAACCTTTGGTTTCGTCATGTTTTTCATTTGTTCCGAGATAGTTCAGCATATCGGTCAGAGAACTGTACTTGTCTGATGTATTCGGAGATATTGATATATTTATGTTTTTATAATTCATTTGAATTATAATAGAGATACCTAAAAAAATAACAATAGCAGCGGCAATTTTTGCAGGAATCCTTTTTTTCCTGTAAGGCATTGAAGCGGCTTGTATGTATTCGATGTCAACAAGTTCGAGTTTTTCAAGCAGGTCTTTTCCTCTCATATATCATACCCTTCTTTCACGAGAAATTCTTTCATTTGACTTCTTATACGAAACAGAGTGGTTTTGGCATTGCTTTCGGACATGGAAAAGTGTTTTGCAATATCCTTGATGGAATCCATATACCAGTATCGCCTTATAAAAATACGTCTTTTTTCTTCGTTTAGAGATGCAAGAAAATAGTTTATGGCATTTTTGAGGGTTATTTCATCAATTTTGGCATTGATATCATCATCAGGCGAGGGAATACATTCTTCAAGCTCATTGCTCAATTCACATACAAAGGCATTTCTTTTCAAAGTATTCTGTTCTTTGCACCTGTTTAGAGAGATATGGCGGATAATTCTTGCAAGAAATGCAAAAAGATAATTGTGCGGTTCATGGGGAGGAATTGAATTCCATGCTTCAAGATAGGTGTCATTTTCACATTCTTCGGCAGTCGGTATATTTTGTACTATATTCATTGAAACGGTTTTCAGTTTTTTGCCGTATTTTTTTGAAGTTTCCTTGATAGCCGTTTCATTACGTTTCCAATATAGTGATATAATTTTTTCGTCATTCATATTTAAAACACTCCTTTCACTTATATAAGCAATTTTTTCTATACATTGGTTACATTATTTTATCATTTTTTTAGTCAGAAATCAAAAACCGACTTCCTGTTGGAAGCCGGCTTTTTTTGATTTTTGATTTACAATTGGCAATTAATTTTCATTCGGGAAATAAGTTTTCCCATAGAAATCATTGCTGATTTTTGATTGCTGATTGAATTACATACTTCTTTCGTAGGCTTCGATCATTTTCTTGACCATCTGACCGCCTACTGCACCGGCCTGACGGCTTGTAAGGTCACCGTTATAGCCCTGCTTGAGGTTTACGCCTACTTCATTTGCACATTCCATTTTGAACTGTTCCATAGCCTGTCTTGCTTCGGGTACATTGATTGAGTTAGAGTTATTAGACATAATTTTTTATCTCCTTTTGATTTTTGAATATTATTTACAGACAGATAATTTTTTTGAATTTACAGTGCCGAGATGATATATATTTCAACGCACTGTAAATTCAGCTGCGGGGGATATATCAAACTCTAACTGCAAATCAATTTTTTGTTTAACTGTCTGTGATAATATTATTGACGATTTTTTTAAATATATTACAAAGTTGCAGTGGTAAATAATTCTTGCAAAATAAAAAATTAGCTATTTACTTTTATGCTTTTGTGTGATAAAATTTTATTGCAATAAAATTTCAAAGGACGGACGGTGACAGAAATGAATCCGAAAATAAAAAACGAAAATACAGACGAGTTGTTCAAGGCTATATTGACTTTGAAGAATATAGATGAATGTTACGCATTTTTTGACGATTTATGCACAGTACCCGAAATAAAGGCTATGGCTCAGAGATATGCAGTTGCAAAAATGCTCAATGACGGTGAAATATATAACAGGATAGTCGATAAAACAGGTGCAAGCACGGCAACTATAAGCCGTGTCAACAGGGCATTGAATTACGGCAGTGACGGTTATGTACTGACGATAAACAGGGTCAGAGATGAGGGAGAAAATAATTGAGTTATTCATATTTTGCGGAATATTATGATATTCTTACGGAAAATGCCGAGTATGGAAAAAGAGCGGATTATTTTCTTGAGCTTTTCAAAAAGTATGGGCATGATATGGGGCTTACACTTGATTTAGCCTGTGGGACGGGTACTCTTACACTTGAACTGTGCAGGAGAGGTACAGATATATTCGGCTGTGATATGTCGGAGGATATGCTCACGATAGCTCAGCAGAAAGCTTATGAAGAAGACATGGATATAATGTTCATAAAACAAAAAATGCAGAATTTAAGACTGTTCGGAAAGATAGATACCTGTATAAGCACTCTTGACAGCATAAATCATCTGCCGTCAGCGAAAGATGTTCAGAGGACTTTTGCGAAAGTCGGTGAATATATGAACGACGGAGGAATGTTTGTGTTTGACTTGAACACAGTCTATAAACATAAATATATTCTTGGAGATAACTGTTATATTTATGATACGGAAAAAGTCTTTTGTGCATGGCAGAATAATTACCATGAGAAAGACAATGAAGTTGTCATAACACTTGATTTTTTTGAGCGTGACGGGAAAGTTTACAGAAGAAGCTCGGAACAGTTTTCTGAAAGGGCATACAGTGATGATGATATAAGAAATATGGCTGAAAAGGCAGGTTTTGCCGTTGAAGCCGTTTATGATGACATGACCTTTGAGGATATAAAGGAAGATTCTCAGAGAGCAGTATATGTATTAAGAAAAAGGGGAATATTGAATGAGTGACAGAATAATGAGATGTATAACAAGTGACGGTGCAGTTATGGCGGCAGCAGTTGATACATCCGACCTGGTATATACAGGGGCAAAGATTCATCTTACATCACCTGTTGCAACGGCAGCACTTGGCAGACTTCTGACGGCTGCGGCAATTATGGGAAATCAACTGAAACAGGATAATGCAAGTATCACTTTGAGAATAAAAGGTGATGACAGTCAGACAGGTGCAGTTATAGCCGTTTCTGACAGTAAGGGAAATGTCAGGGGATATGTTGAAAATCCCGATTGTCCGACAGAATATTATCCCAACGGTAAGCTGAATGTTGCGAAGGCCGTCGGAAGAACAGGTATACTGAATGTAATGAGGGATTACGGGACAGGTGAGCCGTATCTCGGACAGGTACAGTTAATTTCCGGAGAAATTGCCGAGGATATAACGAATTATTATGCGACAAGTGAACAGATACCGACAGTATGTGCATTGGGAGTATTGCTCAATAAGGAAACACATGAAGTGATGCTTGCAGGGGGATTGCTGATACAGCTTTTACCGGGAGCGGATGACAGCACGATAGATAAAATCGAAAAGAATGTCAGTGAATTGGAGCCTATGACAACAATGCTCGCAAAGGGTATGAGTATCAGGGAAATATGCGAAAAGGCTCTCAACGGATTTGAAGTTGAAGTCCTTGATGAAATGCCGATACAATATGCTTGTTCATGCAGCCGTGAGAAAGTAATAAATGCTTTTATAACCCTGAGTGATGACGATATCCGTTCGTTGGCAGACGAAAAAGGCTTTGCGGAAGCTGTATGTCATTTCTGCAAGAAAAAACACAGATTCTCAAAAATGCAGCTTGAGGAGATAATAAAACAGAAACATTCCAATGACTAATAAAAAAACATCTGTCGGTGTAATATCGGCAGATGCTTTTTATTGTTTTATCTTGTAGCGTTTTTGACTGTATCACCGACATTATCAGCGATATTTTTAACGGTATCGCCTGTTTTATCGGCAATGTTATTGACGATATCACCGGCATTACGTGCAGTATTATCGACAATGTCACCTGCATTTCTTGCGGCATTATTGACGGTGTCACCTACACGGTTGGTATCAGTTCTGTCATTATAGGTTCTTCCGTACCTGTCTACCACAAGGTCATCATTATCGCCTATGATTCCGTTACGGTCTGTAACTTCACCATTATTCGGCATACGGACGTTTGAATTCTGATAAGCTCTGTCTGCCGCAGTGTTATTGGGCAAATCATTTGTATTGGACTTGCATGAGGCAAAACTTAAAGTCATACCCGCAGCGGCAAGAACAGCAAAAATAGCTTTTTTCATTTTAAAAAACTCCTTTGTAATTTCTTACACAAATATTATTTTCCATAATCGGACTTATATCCAAGGAAATTATTTCATTAAAATATAAAAAATGACCTCCTATGGCATATTTATACCATAGGAGGCACTGTTTTTGGAAAATGATTTTTAAAGCATAGCCGAAAGACGTTTGTTTACTTCAACGAGGAAGGTCTCTGTATCGACTTTTGTTTTGTTTTCGAGAGATGAAAGCAATGCAAGGTCGCCTGTCATGATTCCGTCTTCGATAGTAGCAAGAGTAGCTTTTTCGAGCTTTTCGGCAAAGTCGCAGAGTTCGGGAATATTGTCAAGCTCTCCACGCTTTCTCAAAGCACCTGTCCATGCAAAGAGGGTTGCAACGGAGTTTGTGGAAGTAGTTTCGCCTTTGAGATACTTATAATAGTGACGCTGAACAGTACCGTGAGCGGCTTCGTATTCGTAAATGCCGTCAGGTGATACAAGAACGGAAGTCATCATTGCAAGTGAACCGAAAGCGGTCGCTACCATATCCGACATAACATCACCGTCATAATTCTTGCAAGCCCAGATATAACCGCCGTCTGAACGGATAACTCTTGCAACAGCATCATCAATGAGGGTATAGAAGAAAGTTATTCCTGCATCAGCGAATTTATCTTTATATTCATTCTCGAATATCTCATTGAAAATATCCTTGAATCTGTGGTCGTATTTTTTGGAGATAGTATCTTTTGTAGCAAACCAGAGGTCTTGTTTTTTGTCGAGAGCAAAGTTGAAACAAGCTCTTGCAAAGCTGGCGATACTCTTGTCGATATTGTGAAGACCCTGAATGATACCGTCTGTTGCAAAGTCGTGTATAAGCTGACGTGTTTCATTGCCGTTTTCGTCTGTTACAACGAGTTCGGCTTTTGAACCGCTTTTAACTGCCATTTCGGTATTTTTATAAACATCACCGTAAGCATGACGGGCGATAGTAATGGGCTTTGTCCATGTTGGAATGTAGGGGGTAATGCCTTTTACAACTATCGGAGTTCTGAAAACAGTACCGTCAAGGATAGCTCTTATAGTACCATTGGGTGATTTCCACATCTGAGAAAGATTGTATTCTTTGACACGCTCGGCATTGGGAGTAATAGTTGCACATTTAACTGCAACACCGTATTTTTTGGTCGCCTCTGCAGAATCAACCGTTACCTGGTCTTTTGTTTTCTCTCTGTTTTCAAGACCGAGGTCATAGTATTCTGTTTTGAGGTCGACATAGGGGAGAATGAGAATATCTTTTATCATCTTCCAGATAATTCTTGTCATTTCATCTCCGTCCATCTCAACGAGAGGAGTAGACATTTTTATTTTTTCCATGGGATTCGTTCCTTTCTTAATTGCTGTGTTTTGTATAGTCAAGAAGACCGCCTGCAAGGATGATATCTCTTGTACGTCCCGAAAGTTCGCATTTAACGGGTATTTCCTTGCCGTTTGTGTTGTTTACGATAACGAGGTCTTCCTTGCCGTCTGCGATAAGCTGACGAACATTCGGGATTGAAAGGCTGTCGCCCTCGTTTATGCTGTCATAGTCGGATTCATTTACGAATGTAAGCGGAAGGATACCTGCATTTATGAGATTTGCACGGTGTATACGGGCGAAAGATTTAACGACAACGGCTTTTACACCGAGATAGAGAGGTGCAAGAGCGGCGTGTTCACGGGAAGAACCCTGACCGTAGTTGATACCGCCTACTATGATACTGCTGCCGAGCTGTTTTGCACGGGTCGGGAAATCCTTGTCACAGACTGTGAAGCAGTGTTCCGAGATAGCCGGGATATTTGAACGGAGAGGAAGAATTTTTGCACCGGCAGGCATGATATGGTCGGTAGTGATATTATCACCGACTTTGAGAGAGCAGGGAACAGTTATATTTTCCTGTAAAGGAGCAGTTGCCGGATAAGGCTTGATATTCGGACCTCTGAGGACTTCAACGCTGTCCATTTCCTCAACGGGAGCAGGAGCAATGACCATATTGTCGTTGTAGTCGAATTTTTCGGGGAGCGGTATATCAACAGCTTCACCGAGAGTTCTCGGGTCTGTGAATACGCCTGCAAGAGCGGAAGCAGCGGCAGTTTCGGGGCTTACGAGATATATCTGACCGTCACGGGTGCCTGAACGTCCCTCAAAGTTACGGTTGAAAGTACGCAGGGAAATACCCTTTGAATTAGGTGACTGTCCCATGCCTATGCACGGGCCGCAGGCACATTCAAGTATCCTTGCACCGGCTTCGATAATATCAGCCAGAGCACCGTTTCTTGCAAGCATATTGTAAACCTGCTTGGAACCCGGAGCGATTGCAAGGCTTACATTCGGAGCAACAGTTTTTCCTTTGAGGATAGCTGCAACTCTCATAAGGTCAAGATAAGATGAGTTTGTGCATGAGCCTATGCAGACCTGGTCTATCTGCTGAGGACCTATTTCCTCAATAGTCTTTACATTGTCGGGACTGTGCGGACAAGCTGCCATCGGAACAAGCTTTGAAAGGTCAATGTTGATGACTTCATCATAAACAGCGTCGGCATCGGGAGAAAGTTCTGTCCAATCTTCTTCACGACCCTGTGCAGCCATGAATGATTTAGTGATTTCGTCGGACGGGAATACAGAAGTGGTAGCACCGAGTTCTGCACCCATGTTTGTGATAGTGGCTCTTTCGGGTACAGTGAGAGTCTTAACACCCTCTCCGCCGTATTCAATGATTTTTCCGACACCGCCCTTGACGGTCATTATACGGAGAACCTCAAGGATTATATCCTTTGCGGAAACCCAAGGCCGGAGCTTGCCTGTGAGGTTTATGCGAACCATTTTCGGCATGGATATGTAATAAGCACCGCCGCCCATAGCAACTGCAACATCAAGACCGCCTGCACCGATAGCAAGCATACCGATACCGCCGCCTGTCGGGGTATGGCTGTCAGAGCCTATGAGAGTTTTGCCGGGCTTGCCGAAGCGTTCAAGATGTACCTGATGACAGATACCGTTGCCGGGACGCGAAAAATAAATACCGTGTTTTTTTGCAACGGACTGGATAAATCTGTGGTCATCAGCGTTTTCAAAGCCTGTCTGGAGAGTGTTGTGGTCGATATAAGCAACGCTTTTTTCGGTTTTGACTCTCGGGACACCGATAGCCTCAAATTCAAGATAAGCCATAGTTCCGGTAGCATCCTGAGTAAGAGTCTGGTCTATTTTAAGACCGACTTCACTGCCGACAGTCATTTCACCGCTTAATAAGTGATTTTTGATAATTTTTTGAGCGATAGTATAGCCCATGATAAAATATCCTCCTTTGATAAAGAAATACAATAATATTATCCGTCAAAATGCCGTTTTTGTCAATGACTATTTATGCAAAAAAATGAAAGCCGCAAAAAATTTCTTTCATGGAATTTCAAAAGCTCCGACAAGTTCGGAAACTGTCGGAGCTTTTTTATCAATCTTTTTCGCTGTGTGAAGTACTGCAATGGTCGCAGCCCTGACAACATCCGTTGCAGCCGCTGCATCCGCATATATTTTTGCCGTGTTTTTTGCTGCGTATGAGATAAAGGATATCCAATACGATTACCGCAAGTACAACAGCGAATATAATAATTGTTGCAAGATTTTGTGAAATAAATTCAAACATAGCTTCACACTCCTTTTATTTTATGCAGTGTGGGGATGTAATTTTTCTTTCGGAGCAGGTCTGAACAGCATATAGCACATGAATCCCAAAACTGCAAGAGCAAATATAAGACCTATAACATTTACGTTGCCTGTAAAGATACTTCCTATCTGGAATATCATCAAAGATACAGCGTATGCAAATACACACTGATATCCTATTGCAAAGAGTGTCCATTTCGGATTGTTCATTTCTCTGCGTATTGCACCGATAGCTGCAAAGCACGGAGCACAAAGCAGGTTGAATGCAAGGAAAGCATATCCTGCGAGCGGTGTCAGTCCTTCAAAGTCAAGTACACCGAATACGCCTACAACTTCCTCTTTTGCAACAAGTCCCATAACGGTTGCAACAGTTGCCGTTGAGTTTCCGAAGCCCAGAGGTGCGAATATCCAGCAGATAGAATTGCCGATTGCAGAAAGGATACTTAAACCGTCATCATCAAATTCGGAATAATAACCGAATACACCGTTGTTCCATCCGAGTGAATTGAGCAGCCATATCAGCACTGATGAAAGCAAAATTACCGTACCTGCTTTTTTGATGAAAGACCATGCTCTTTCCCATACGGAACGCATAACATTTCCGAATGTCGGCAGATGATATGCAGGAAGCTCCATTACAAACGGTGCAGGGTCACCCGCAAACGGTCTTGTCTTTTTGAGCATGATACCTGAAATTATTATTGCTGCAACTCCGAGGAAATATGCACTCGGTGCTACCCACCATGAGCCTCCAAAAAGTGCAGCCGTCAGAAGTGCGATAATAGGCAGCTTTGCACCACAAGGTATAAATGTAGTTGTCATAATTGTCATACGTCTGTCACGCTGACTTTCGATAGTTCTTGAAGCCATGATTCCGGGTATTCCGCAGCCTGAGCCGACAAGCATCGGAATGAATGACTTACCCGAAAGACCGAAACGTCTGAATACACGGTCAAGTATAAATGCAATTCTTGCCATATATCCGCATGATTCAAGTATCGCAAGGAACAGGAACAGCAAAAGCATTTGCGGAACAAATCCCAGAACAGCACCTACACCGCCTATGATACCGTCAAATACAAGACCGTGAAGCCATTCGGGAGTGTTCTCGAAAAGCGGTTCGAGAAGTGCGGGAATACCGGGTATCCATACACCGTAATCTGCATTGTCGGGAATGTCCTCGGCTTCATCACCTGTTGCCTCATCATATATATCGGCAAAAGTATATTCCAAATTGTTTTCTTCATAATATTCGATTACGGAATCTGCATAAGTGCCGTATGCTTCGTCAAAGTCACCGAAGCTTCCGTCCTCGATAGCGGCATAAATATCTTCCGCACCCAGAACATTTGCATCAACGGCAACTTTTATTTCCTTTTTGAATTCGTCCGTCCAGATATTTTTCTCTGCATACTCGTCCATAGCACTGTCGTATTCATCACGACCTATACCGAACAGATACCAACCGTCACCGAATACACCGTCATTTGCCCAATCCGTAACTATCGTTCCGAGAGAATCTCCCCAAGGCATCGGTACAGGCATCATCACGAATGCGTATATTAAGAACATTATAACCGCAAATATCGGAAGTGCAAGGATACGGTTTGTAACAACTCTGTCTATCTTGTCGGATATTGTCAAAGCACCTTCCGATTTTTTCTTATAGCATTTTTTCAGAACAGTTGTGATATACTCATATCTGTCGTTTGTTATGATACTTTCCGCATCATCATCAAGTTCCTTTTCAGCAGCTGCGATATCTTTTTCCATGTGTTTCAGCTTTTCTTCACTGATTTTAAGTTTCTCGATTATCTTTTCGTCACGCTCGAATATTTTTATTGCATACCATCTTTGCTGCTGTTCGGGCATATCGTGAAGTACAGCTTCTTCGATATGTGCTATGGCGTGTTCGACAGGTCCCGAAAAAGAATGCTGAGGAATGGTTTTTTCGCTTTCAGCCGCTGAAATTGCCGTTTCTGCAGCAGTTGTGACACCGTCTCCTTTAAGTGCCGATATAGGCACTATTTTACAGCCGAGTGCCTTTGAAAGTTCCTCGATTTTGATGGTATCACCGTTTTTGCGTACAATATCCATCATGTTGAGAGCGATTACAACAGGTATGCCCAATTCAACGAGCTGTGTTGTAAGATAGAGGTTTCTTTCAAGATTGCTTGCATCAACTATGTTCAGGATAACATCAGGCTTTTCGTCAACAAGATAATTTCTTGCAACGATTTCTTCGGGAGTGTACGGTGACAGTGAGTATATACCGGGCAAGTCCGTTACAGTGACATCACTGTGTTTTTTGAGTTTGCCCTCTTTTTTCTCAACGGTAACACCGGGCCAGTTTCCTACAAACTGATTTGCTCCCGTCAAAGCATTGAATAAAGTTGTTTTACCGCTGTTTGGATTTCCGGCAAGAGCTATTTTTACAGCCATTAATTTTCACCTTTCCTTATTATTCTATTTCAATCATTTCCGCATCGGCTTTTCTCAATGAAAGCTCATAGCCTCTCACAGTTACTTCGATAGGATCACCAAGCGGTGCAAATTTGCGGATATATATTTCGGTATTGCGGGTGATACCCATATCCATAATTCTGCGTTTGATAGCACCTTCTCCATGAAGTTTGATGACCTTAACTTTGTCGCCTGCCTTAGCATCTTTGATCGTCTTCATAAAAATTCCTTCTTTCCTTACGTCATACCATGATTTTTTTTGCCATTTCATTGCTTATAGCAATTCTTGACTGCTTGACATTGATGATAACATTTCCTGCAAATGCGTTGACAACACTTACTGTACTGCCCGAAATCAATCCCAAGTCTTCAAGATGTTTTTTTACATCAGGTGAACCGCCTACTTTTTTAATGACAAGCTCTTCACCTGTATTGGCTAATGTTAAAGGTATCATTTTAGTCCCCCTTGTTTTGATAGATAGACTGTGATGTACTGAATTATCTTCGTCTAACACATATACAGTTTAACATATCTAATTTGCGTTGTCAATATATTTTTGAAATTTGTTTCAGGCTTTGTCGAACAAAAGTCGAAAAATGTATTGCTAAATTTTTGTACAGCCGTTATAATTATAGTATATATTTGAACAGAATTATTGAAAGGTGTGGACAGTGTGAAGAAGAAAATAAGTTTGTTGCTTGCATTGCTTATTACGGCAAGTTTTGCGGGCTGTACAGGAGGAAATGAAAATTCGGGCGGTGCAAGTGCCGAGCCTGCGGTAACATCTCAGATATCGGAGGTTTCCGAGAGTGAAAGCTCTGATGTATCCGAAAAATCACAGCAGACAATTGAGGAGAAATCTGAGCAAACTGAATCGAGCGTTGTATCACAGTCAAGTAAAAAAGATGAATCATCGGAAAATAAAGTCAGTGAACCGTCACAGACTTCATCAGAAAGTTCAAAGGATGTTTCAAAGAATTCCGTTGAAGAAACAACTTCAATAGAGCCTTCAAAATCAGAACCATCAAAAATTGAATCGTCAAATAATGAGCCGAGTGTACAAGTATCGAGTGAAGCTCCAAAGCCTGAATCAAGTGTTCAGATACCAATTGAAGTTTCAAAACCTGAATCAAGTGTTGTTTCACAGGTATCGGAAACAAGTCAGCCGACTCAGCCGACACCTGAACCTGTCAAGCCTGATATACCTGTTTCCAATAATGACATAGGCGGAATGGAACTCTATGAACAGCTTTTCAATATCGAAAATACCGTTACTGTCGATATATCAATGGATAAGAGTGAGATAGACAAATTACAGGCAGATTACCAGAAATACACGGCTAAGGACGGTAATAAAAAATCCGAGATATACCGTAAAGCGAATGTAACTGTAAAAGTAGGCTCGAAAAGCTATACAATAGATGAAGTCGGTATACGCCTGAAAGGAAACCAGTCCCTTGAACCGTTCTACAGCAGGAACGGAACGCCTAATATATGCAGTTTCAAGCTGAGTTTTGATGAAACCTTTGATGACAAAGACGAATACGGAAGCAGTGCAAAGGTATGGAATGATGAGCAGGCACGCAAAGCAAGGAAAAAACGTACTTTTGCTACGCTGAATGAATTGGATATAAAATGGAATATAACCTATGACAATACGAATATCAGGGAGGTTTATGCAACAAAGCTGTTTGAATCAGCAAATGTTCTTGTACAGAAAATAGGACTTTCACAGATGAAGATAAACGGCAACAACTATGGTCTTGTAAAGATATATGAGCCTGTTGACAATAATTTCCTTGAAAAAAGACTTCCCGAATCAGCCTTGGACGGAGATTTATATAAATGTATGTGGTCTGAGATGAATAATAACGGTCAGCGTACAGGTCGATGGAGAGGTGCTACTTATCAGCTTGACAATTCCTACGGAATACAGAAAAATTCCGAGGGTATAAAGTACAATTTCAATCTCAAAACGAACAAGAAAACTTCAAAGCATGAATCGCTCAAAAACTTCCTTAATGTAATAAATAAATCCAATATAACAAAAGATGAACTTGAAAAGGTTTTGGATGTGGATTACTATGCGGCATTCATGGCGGCAGAGTATTTTGCAGGTGACCCCGATGATATCCGAAATAACTACAACAACCATTACATATATTTTCGCAAGGACAACGGCAAGGCTATCTTTATAGTATATGACAATGACAGGACTATGGGTATCACATACGGCTTGAATGTAAACTGTGCTGTGAGAAATCCTTATTCAAGCTATGCTGCCACTGCGGGTGAACAAGCGAATCCGCTTACCAGCAAGACAATCTCTCATAATCCTTTATCAAGCCTTATGTATGTCAGGGATAAATATGCCAATGAATTGAAGAAACTCTCACAGGCATCAATACTTACAAGTGATAACGAATTTAATAAGATGTATAACACCGCAAAGAATAATTATGAGAGCATTATCAAGCCGTATACAAGATTTGCCAATCAGGAGCAGGATTTCAAATTCAGCCTTGACGGCAACAGAAACGGTGGCGACAGGGATAATATGTCATTTGAGCAGTTTCGTTCAGCTATAATGTCGACGTATCAGAGTGCCAAACCGTAATAAAGGAGCTGTGGGGAAGATAGTTTCTCCACGGCTTTAAATTTTTTCAAAAAACTATTGACAAATGGAAAGGAGTGTGGTATTATAAACAAGCTGTCGCACGAAAGAAAGTTTCGACAGAGTCCGATAAAAAGATTTAAAAAAAATCTAAAAAAACTCTTGACAAACAAGAAACAGTGTGATATAATAATCAAGTCGCTGAACGAAAGATATTTCGTTGAAAGTCGACAAAGGATCTTGAAAATTAAACAACGCAATTATTAAAAAAGACATCATGCCCGTAATTACTTTGAGAAGTTGTACTTCTTGAAAATATTACAAAGTG